>CAVGRN010000051.1:0-17273 GCA_963631545.1 Paludibacteraceae bacterium
TCAAAAATAACCAAATGGGCTGAATTCCAAGCGAGGAATCCAGCCCTAATTTTTTTTTCTGCATCTAAAAGTTTAGCGGACAGTAATAATTTGGAATGACAAATGGTTCTATCTGGGTGGTTGTATTTCCCGACTTCATCACATTTGTGCGCCATCAAATGGCGCACATTGAAAATCAATGAGTTAAGTGCAGAAAATGGGGTAACGCAGTGTAATGCGGAAGGAAATATAATATTCAATCATCCTCCGTCAAGTTTAGTCGAACCACCCACGTTACGGAGGGCGGCACATGCAATGAGCAAAATGTTAGAACTTACGTTGGGATAAACGTATGAATTTAAATCGGTATTCGGGACAAGAAAATTGCAATACTATTGCGTTTCAAATGAATCGTCGATTCGTTTCGTTTGAATCGCCGGTTCATTTCGTTTTGAATCTATTACTGTCCGCTAAAACAATATAACCCATCACCCAACTTGCAGAATTAGAGGTGTTGTGGGGTCGGCAAGTTATGTACAAGTCTAAACTCTATTCATCGCTGTCATTTGGAGGCAGTTCGGGACGCTGTTTAATTTTTCATGTCAGAAATAACCCAATGGGCTGAATTCCAAGCGAGGAATCCAGCCCTAATTTTTTTCTGCCTCTAAAAGTTTAGCGGACGGTAATAGTTTCTAACTGAAAAACAGAAATCCATAAAGCCACTATTTGAGGATTCCCTTTTGGGGTGACGCATAGATGAAGTCAGGAAGAGAGTATCGGACAAGCCACAAAAAAAGCGGAATCAGTTTCGTTGACTCCGCTTTTTGCTTTTGTTTGGCTGTCTATTCTACACCAGACTCGTCTGACAACACAAACTTAACATCCTTATAAACAGTAGTCAAGATATTCTTCGCTTCAATAGACACACCATTCATGCTTATCAGACCACCTGTTTCCGACAGATTATTGTAAGTGGCTTTCATCTCGTCCGCTCCATCTTTCAAGACAACCGACCCACTGGTTTCGTCGGTGGCTGTCAACGTGTACGAGAACACCTTGTATAGTACAATCGTGTCTGTGTCGCCTGTTTTGAGCTGATTCATATAAACGGAACCATCCTTCAAATAAATCACGCCATCAACACTCTCCGTTTCCTTAGCCAGAAAGCTTATCAGATAATACGTATTCTCCACGGATGACTTGGCAGTAACCTCACTCTTCCCATTGTCGTCGTCCGATTTAGCATCGTCCTTCTCCTCAACTTTGTCACTTACCACGGCATCATCCTTGTCATCGTCTTTGTCGCACGATACGGCAACGAACGTCAAGAGGCATACTGCCAAATAAAAAAACATTCTTCTCATTCTGTGTGTGTGTTTTACGTTTGACATATTGCGAAGATAGCGAAAAAGCATCGTCCAAGCAAATATTTTTATTTCAAAATCAATAAAACACATAAAATATTTTTTTTTGAAGAAAGGACTAAGAGGAATATTCAGACAAGCCATAAAAAAAGCGGAATCAGTTTCAATGACTCCGCCTTTCACATTCGCATTTTTAGACGTCTATTCGTTTATTATTTTTTGATAAAAATGGTTTCGTCCGAAAATACAATCTTAATATCCTTATAATCAGTATACAGGATATTCTTCGCATCTAAAGTTACATCGAGCACACTAATCTGTCCGCCTTTTTCCGTCAGATTAGAATAAGTAGCTGTCATCGTATCTGCATCCGTAGTTGCACTCAAAGCAAGTGTTCCGCTGGTTTCGTCGGTTTGGGTCAATACATACGAGTATCCCTTGTAAAGCACAACAGAATCGACCGATGCGCCTTTATCAAAAGACGACGAATACAAATATCCATCTTTTAAATAAAACACGCCTTCTTTTTCCTTTCCACTATTTTGGAAGGAAATACAATAATACGTGTCCTCAATGGATGGGTTAGCCACTTTTGCTTCATCCTTGTCATCGTCTTTGTCGCACGATACGGCAACAAGCGTCAAGAGGCTCGCCGCCAAGTAAAAAAACATTTTTTTCATTCCCTGTATATTTTTAAGTTTAGTAGTATGCAAAGGTAACAACATCGCACCACCAATGCAAACAAGTCCGTTTCCAACGTCAAAAAAATTTCTCCACCGTCTGCCAGGATACGTAAACCACTGAGAGCGAGAGCAACATCATCAACCTATACGCCGTGTTCTTCTGCACATAAACGAAGAGGGCTGAAAGCAGCAGATAAAGCGCAGCGGCATCTAACACACCAAACGCGACACTCTCGCGCACCGCACCATAGAAGCCCTCCATCCAACGGATAGACGCATTCATCAGCCACACTATCTTCCCCAAACAAAACGCCAAAGCCACACTGAGGTACGGGACCCAATGCAACGCCCACAGCACAAACGACATATAAATGACGACCGTCGCCAACGGTATGACCACGAAACCCGACAACCAAAAGATATTGCTCGCCTGGTGAAAATAATACAACACCAAAGGCAGCGTACCAAGCTGCGCCGCCAACGACACAGTGAGGAGCGACCAGCACTTGTCCATCCAAGGGTGCTTGGGCTCGAGCATCTGCTCCAACGGCTTCTGAAACATCAGAATGGACAACACAGCGACATAGCTGAGTTGGAAACTGACATCAAACAGATAGCGCGGAGAGTAGACCAACATCATAAACGCCGACGCAAACAACGCATTGTAGGTTTTAGACCGACGGCGAAACAACGTAGAGGCTGACGCAACAGTCAACATTATGGCGGCTCGCACCACCGAAGGCGACAACCCAGAAACGAACGCATAGCCCCACAACGCCAACAAAGAAAGGAGTATACGTAGCCGCTGAAATCGATCGCCTCGCAGCACTACCGAAAGGAACCACACAAACACGAAGAAAACAACACCCACATGCAATCCGCTCACCGCCAAAATGTGACTCGCACCCGTAAGCGAATAACTGCGCTTCAAATCGCGGTCTAACATCGTCTTGTCTCCAATGGTCAAAGCAGCCAAAACGCCAATCTCCGCCTCCCCTACTCCACATTTACGGAAAACATCCACCACCTTCTTCTGAGTGGCTCGCGCCAAACGAAAAACGGAGAACGACTCCGTATGCGAAACGAACCGCCACCGATAATCCGGCAGATAAAACGATCCCGAAATGCCCTTCCCCCGCAAATAGGCATCATAATCAAAATCGCTCAACACTGTCGGCGGACGTTTGCGGAGTGCCTTGGCACTGACCGCAATCCAATCGCCATCCTTCAAAGCCAAGCTCGTAGAGTCCTTCTTCACATAAAACTGAACACTCACACCGCTCAGCGAAGAGTCGGGAAGCATATTGGCAAGTATCTGCACGCTCTTCGGCTTTTCCAATGGCACATCCACAAGTTGGAAGAGGAGGTCGCCGCGAGAATCCTCAAACGAGTCGACCAACTGCCGCCGCTGCCGCTCCACCCCATACGAACCCAACGCAAACAGCAAGGAACAAACCGCCATCCCGAAAAGCGGACGAGGGGCATACCTGTCGAATCTGGACCATACAAGGAACGCAGCCAATAAAGGCACGCCAACCGCCACCCAAACCCAAGACGGAATGGTTGGGCTGAATGTCCCCAAAAGGATTCCGCCGATCAGATATAGCAACAAGCGCAAAAACGGAAATTTTCGCAAAGCAACAACAGGTTTTTTACATCGTTTTCCGTCAAGCGATACGAGCAAAGACACACTCGCTTGTTAGGCCAGAACGAGAAAACGGAAATGAAACAAACACAAAAAACGCCCGATAAACATCGAGCGGCACAAAGTTACAACATTAAAGGTTAGAAGTTAAAGGCAACTGCAAGAAAAAACTGATTGTCCGTCACTTTCACCCCTAATCCTCAAAATATCCGGCACGTCTGCCAACAAACTCACGCAGGCTATAAGTCATCGTAAACCTCAGACTCTTTTTGGGCATAATTTATTTTGTCAAAATATCTCAAAACAACAAACCCTCTTCTGTAATCACCCTTATTATGAGATATATACAACTCAATTGCACCTTTCTCCGTTTCATACAAAGTTTCGTACTTACATGCATCGTCAGCCAAAGCAGTCATTTTCATCCCATCGCCATCCGTATCACTCCAAAAGCCTTGAAAATACTCATGAGACACTTCTGGCTCCCCATATTTCTTCGTCAACATTTCCTTCAACGTATTGTAACGGGTCACCAACGAAGACCAATCTTCCACCTTAGGGAACAGAACGATTACCGACGTAACGTTTTTTTCATCGTTGCATACAGCAGACACAGAACAATCAGACGCACCCGCAAACTTTCCAGAATAATAGGCTGCGTCCTTATCCGTCCCACTGCAAATAAAACCCTTCGCCTTCATCATCGCTGTAAAGGATGAGAGGCTGCCATCAATAGGAATACCCTTGAACATCAAGTGTTCTTGTCAGAAAAGCGTTGACATACAACACATTAACGAAAGCACAACTACAGACAAAATCTTTTTCATAATACCAATATTTTGAAATTCAACACGAAGAGACCGCTCAACACAGCCTCTTCAGTCCTTGTATCGTTGCTTGGGGCGACTCTGCTCCGAAAACAAAACTGCCCGCCACTAAGACGTTCGCACCCGCATCTAACAACCTCTTGCCCGTGTCATAATTCACTCCGCCGTCGATTTCAATCATCGCTTGCGACTGTCTCCGCTCAATCAACTCCCTCAATCTCACAACCTTATCTATCGTGTTCTCGATGAAAGTCTGACCGCCGAAACCCGGATTCACCGACATCAACATCACCACATCCACATCACCGACAATCTCCTCCAAAACGGAAACCGGCGTATGCGGATTAAGCGTTACGCCAGCCTTGATGCCGAGCGATTTAATCTTCTGGATACTACGGTGCAAATGCGTGCAAGCCTCGTAATGCACATTGATGATATCCGCACCCGCCTTGAAAAACGGTTCGATGAAATTGTCTGGATTGACAATCATCAAATGCACATCCAATGGTTTCCTGGCATATTTTTTTATGGATTGAACCACGGGGATGCCGAACGAAATGTTCGGGACGAACACGCCATCCATTATGTCCAAGTGAAACCAGTCTGCCTCACTGCCATTCACCATCTCAACATCTGCCCGCAGGTTTGAGAAATCCGCAGACAACATCGAGGGCGCAATCAAATAACCCATTTTCTACTTACCTTGTGCGGCAGCCGCTGCGGCAGCCCTTTCCTCACGTTTTTTCTTCAACTCGAGCTGCTTCATATACGCCTCACTATTATCGCGGGCGATAGTCTTAATCACGTGGATCACCTCGGCAGATGGGTCGTATTTCTCAACATAAATCGTATACTCGTACCCTTGCTCGTAGTAGAAGTTGTCAAACTCGCCACAAAAAGTCACCCACTCCGACTTATCCCTACGCGCATATCCCTTCTTAATCTTATAGCAGCGCTGTGCGCCATCGACAATACGCTCTGGAGAAACCTTCATATACTCTGCTGAATAAGCAGGATAGAGGAACGATCCCAAGAAAATTGCCAACAATATCTTTTTCATACCTATAGAATTAATGTTAGACCACAAATATAACCATTTTTCACAAGCCGACAAGCAATTTCGGCTTTATGCTTCGCCCGAACCTGACAAATTTATCGGGAATGGTGGCGTGAAACTCGTTTCCTTGCTTGGTGCAGCACCATACTGGCTTTCATATTTCTCCAAATTCTCGGACAAAGCGTGAAGCAAACGCCTCGCATGCTCGGGAGTTAGGATGATGCGCGACTTCACTTTCGCCTTGCTCGTATTGGGCATGATGCGGAGGAAATCCACCACAAACTCTGATGCTGAATGGGAGATGACTGCGAAATTGGAGTAGATTCCCTCGGCTACTTCCTCCGGAAGGTCGATGCTGATTTGGGTTTTAACGACTTTCCCGTCTTGCTCATTATTGTCTTGCATAATTAAATCCTTTTAAAACGGCAAAGGAAACCAATTATCCATCAGTTTCCTTCGCCAAATGTTCTTATTTCTTAAATCTCTAAAAGATTATTGCTGAGGGTCTTGCGATTGCTCACGCTCAACATAAACCTCCTGTTCATACTGTTGTTGTTGCTGCACCTGCAAGCCTTCCATATCCTCCTTGGAGCCAACGATGAGCCTTTGGAACTCGCGTTGTCCCGTTCCAGCAGGAATCAAGTGTCCACAGATAACATTCTCCTTCATACCCTCGAGGGTGTCCTCCTTGCCGCGGATAGCAGCGTCGTTAAGCACCTTAGTGGTTTCCTGGAATGATGCGGCAGACATAAAGCTGGAAGTCTGCAAAGCGGCACGCGTGATACCTTGAAGCACCTGAGAAGAAACGGCTGGCACAGCGTCGCGTGTCTCCACCAATTTCTTATCCTTACGCTTCAATGCGCTATTCTCATCGCGCAACTTACGAGCGGTAACAATCTGGCCTGGTTTGAGATTCTCGGAGTCGCCGGCATCAACAACAACCTTCTTACCGAAGATGCGGTCATTCTCCTCCATAAACTCCAACTTATCAACCATCTCCTTCTCCAAGAAACGGGTATCGCCGGCATCCTCAATTTCAACCTTACGCATCATCTGGCGTACGATCACCTCAAAGTGTTTATCGTTGATCTTCACACCTTGCAGACGGTAAACGTCTTGCACCTCGTTGACGATGTACTCTTGCACTGCGGTAGGACCCATGATGGCCAGAATGTCGGATGGCGTAATCGCACCATCAGAGAGCGGCGTACCAGCACGCACATAATCGTTTTCCTGAACCAGGATCTGTTTTGCCAAAGGCACGAGATACTTCTTCACATCGCCCGTCTTCGAGGTAACGGCAATCTCGCGGTTTCCGCGTTTCACCTTGCCAAACGAAACCTCACCATCAATTTCAGATACGATAGCAGGGTTGGATGGGTTACGTGCCTCGAACAACTCGGTTACACGAGGAAGACCTCCGGTGATATCACCCGCACTACCAACGGCGCGAGGAATCTTCACCAACAACTGTCCGCTGCGAACCTCATCGCCGTCGTCGACGGTAACGTGCGCACCCACAGGCAAACTGTACGTCTTAATGATCTCTCCTGCCTTGTTAAGGATGTGAACCTCAGGAACCTTCGTCTTATCCTTAGACTCGATGATGATCTTCTCCTTCAAACCGGTCGTTTCATCCGATTCCGTCTTATATGTTACGTTTTCGATGACATTCTCGAACTTCAACTTACCAGCAACCTCAATAACGATAACGGCGTTGAATGGGTCCCATTCACAAATCCTATCGCCTTTCTTCACTGCCGCGCCATTCTGCACGAAGAGTTTCGCACCGTATGGGATGTTGGCGTTAGTCAAGGCAATCTTCGTATTAGGGTCGATAATCTTCAACTCTGCCAAACGGCCCACAACTACTTGTACTGGGTTGTTGTCGTCATCGATAGTGTCGATGGTTCTCAACTCCTCAATTTCAACAATACCATCGTAGCGAGAGGTGATGCCCGAGTTGGCAGCGATGTTTCCTGCTACACCACCGACGTGGAACGTACGCAACGTCAACTGCGTACCTGGCTCACCGATAGACTGCGCGGCGATAACGCCGACTGCCTCACCTTTCTGAACCAAACGTCCCGTAGCAAGGTTACGACCGTAACACTTAGCACAAACACCCTTCTTCGACTCACAAGTGAGAACCGAGCGAATCTCGACACTCTCAATTGGAGAATCTTGGATGATTTGAGCGGCATCTTCGCGAATCTCCTCACCAGCCTTGACGATAATCTCGCCCGTCAATGGGTGCTGAATGTCGTGTACAGAAACACGACCCAAGATGCGCTCATACAAGGAAGCAACAACCTCCTCGTTATTCTTCAACTCCGTGCAGACAAGTCCGCGCAGCGTTCCACAATCCTCTTCATTGATGATCACATCGTGAGAAACATCAACAAGACGACGTGTCAAATATCCTGCATCGGCAGTCTTCAACGCGGTATCAGCCAAACCTTTACGAGCACCGTGCGTAGAGATGAAGTACTCCAACACTGACAATCCCTCCTTAAAGTTGGACAAGATTGGGTTCTCAATAATCTGACCGCCTTCGGCACCAGACTTCTGCGGTTTCGCCATCAATCCACGCATACCAGACAACTGACGAATCTGCTCCTTAGATCCACGGGCTCCGGAATCCAACATCATATAAACAGAATTGAATCCTTGGTCGTCCGAAGAAATCGTCTTCATCAGAATGTTCGCCAAATCGGCGTTGACGTGCGTCCAAATATCAATGATCTGGTTGTAACGCTCGTTGTAGGTGATGAATCCCATATTGTAGTTATTCATGACCTCTTCAACCTCAGCGTAACCTTTCTTCACGAGTTCGTCTTTCTCCTTAGGGATGATCACGTTGTCCAAGTTAAACGACAGACAACCCTTGAACGCCATGTAGTAACCGAGGTTCTTGATATCGTCCAAGAACTGGGCGGTACGAGCCACACCACACACCTTGATTACATTACTGATGATCTCGCGCAATGACTTCTTCGTAATCAATGTGTTAACGTAGCCAACCTCTTGTGGCACACAATCATTGAAAATCAAACGGCCGACAGTGGTCTCCGTCATAGTGTCGACCAACTCGCCTTTATCATTCAAATCCTTCACAATCACCTTGATAGGTGCATGCAAATCGACTTTCTGTTCGTTATATGCAATCTGAGCCTCCTCTTTTCCATAGAAGACAAGTCCCTCGCCCTTGGCACCCGCTCTTGGCTTGGTGATATAGTACAAACCGAGCACCATATCCTGCGAAGGGACGGTGATTGGCGAACCATTGGCAGGGTTCAAAATATTGTGGGATGCCAACATCAGCATCTGCGCCTCCAAAACGGCCTCGTTGCCCAATGGCAAGTGAACTGCCATCTGGTCGCCATCGAAGTCGGCGTTGAACGCCGTACAAGCCAATGGGTGCAGCTGGATTGCCTTACCCTCAATCATACGAGGTTGGAAGGCCTGGATACCCAAACGGTGCAATGTAGGGGCACGGTTCAACAACACTGGATGACCCTTCATCACATACTCCAAAATATCCCAAACAACTGGGTCCTTGCGGTCGACAATCTTCTTAGCAGACTTCACCGTCTTCACGATACCACGCTCAATCAACTTGCGGATGACGAATGGCTTGTAAAGCTCGGCAGCCATATCCTTTGGAATACCGCATTCGTGCATGTGCAACTCCGGACCGACGACGATTACGGAACGTGCAGAGTAGTCGACACGTTTACCGAGCAAGTTCTGACGGAAACGTCCTTGCTTACCCTTCAAAGAGTCGGACAAAGACTTCAACGGACGATTGGCGTCGGTCTTGACCGCTGTTGACTTTCTTGTATTATCAAAGAGCGAATCGACGGCCTCTTGAAGCATACGCTTCTCGTTGCGGAGAATAACCTCAGGAGCCTTGATTTCAATCAACCGTTTCAAACGGTTGTTACGGATGATGACGCGGCGATACAAATCGTTCAAGTCGGAAGTGGCGAAACGACCACCATCCAACGGAACCAACGGCCTCAGTTCTGGCGGAATGACAGGGACGATCTTCACAATCATCCATTCTGGCTTGTTGCGTCCGTTAGACGAACGGAAAGCCTCCACCACCTGCAGACGCTTCAACGCCTCTGTCTTGCGTTGCTGCGACGACTCCTGGCCCGCGCGGTTTCTCAACTCGTATGAGAGCGTGTCCAAGTCGATTTTCTGCAACATATCGTAAACAGCCTCGGCACCCATCTTTGCGATGAACTTGTTAGGATCAGTGTCATCCAACAACTGATTCTCGCGAGGCAAAGAGTCGATAATCTCGACATACTCCTCCTCCGTCAACAAATCCTGGTATGCGATGCCGTCCGCCTCCTTGATGCCGGGTTGAACGACAACATATTTCTCGTAGTAGATAACCTGGTCCAACTTCTTCGTAGGCATACCCAACAAATAACCGATTTTGTTAGGCAACGAACGGAAATACCAGATGTGAGCCACAGGCACAACCAACTGGATGTGTCCCATACGCTCGCGGCGCACCTTCTTCTCAGTAACCTCCACACCGCAACGATCGCAGACGATGTTCTTGTATCTGATTCTCTTGTACTTACCGCAATGGCACTCATAATCCTTCACGGGACCGAAGATACGTTCGCAGAACAATCCGTCGCGCTCAGGCTTATAAGTTCTATAATTGATGGTTTCAGGCTTCAAGACCTCTCCACTCGACATCTCCAGAATCTCCTCTGGAGAAGCCAAACCGATGGAAATCTTCGTGAAAGCACCCTTTGACTTATTTTCGCTTCTAAAACCCATTTTCGTACTGAATAAAAGATGAACATTAATCGAGTTTAACACTTAAGCCCAAACCTCTCAACTCGTGCAACAACACGTTCAATGATTCAGGAATGCCTGCTGGTGGCATTGGCTCGCCTTTGACAATCGCCTCGTATGACTTGGCACGACCCATAACGTCGTCAGACTTGATTGTCAAAATCTCTTGAAGCACATGCGATGCACCGAATGCCTCGAGTGCCCAGACCTCCATCTCTCCGAAACGCTGACCTCCGAACTGAGCCTTACCTCCGAGCGGCTGTTGCGTAATCAGTGAGTAAGGACCGATAGAACGAGCGTGCATCTTATCGTCGACCATGTGGCCCAACTTCAACATATAGATGACACCCACCGTGGCTGGCTGGTCAAAACGCTCACCAGTTCCACCATCGCACAAGTAAGTCTTACCATAACGTGGCAAGCCTGCCTTATCCGACCAAGTGTTCAAATCGTCCAATGTGGCACCATCGAAAATTGGAGTGGCGAACTTAACGCCCAACTTCATTCCCGCATGGCCAAGCACGGTCTCGAAAATCTGACCCAAGTTCATACGAGAAGGCACACCCAACGGGTTCAACACGATGTCCACAGGAGTACCATCCTCCAAGAACGGCATATCCTCCTGGCGAACGATACGAGAAACAATACCCTTGTTACCGTGGCGTCCTGCCATCTTATCACCTACGCGAATCTTACGCTTCTTAGCAATGTAAACCTTTACAAGTTGGACAATGCCCGAAGGAAGCTCATCACCTATCGTAATGTTAAACTTCTGACGCTTCAACTCTGCATCATACTGCTTGTATTTCTTGATGTAATTCATGATGACATCATGAATCATATCGTTCTTATGCGCATCCGAAGTCCACTTGGTCAACTGGATTTCCATATAGTTGATCTCCTCCAAGGCTTTCTTAGTGAATTTCGCTCCTTTGGCAATCACATCCGCGCCCAAGTAATCCTTCACACCTTGCGAAGTTTTTCCGTTGGTCAGCGTCTGCAGTTTCTCAACCAAAACCGCCTTCAAAGCGATGGCTTTCTCCTCGAACTCCTCGTCGAGATGCGTCAATTTCTCCTTGTCTGAAAGTCTTGTTTTGCGAGTCTTGAGGGCCTTTGAGAAGAGGTTCTTGCCAATCACGACACCGCGCAAAGAAGGATTCGCCTTCAATGAAGCGTCCTTTACATCGCCCGCCTTGTCGCCAAAGATGGCGCGCAACAATTTCTCTTCTGGCGAAGGGTCTGACTCTCCCTTAGGAGTAATCTTACCAATCAAGATATCGCCTGGCTCAACAAACGCACCCACGCGAATAACGCCGTTCTCGTCCAGATTTCTCGTCGCATCCTCACTTACGTTCGGAATATCGGAAGTCAATTCCTCCATTCCTCGCTTCGTCTCGCGAACCTCCAACTGGTATTCGTCAACATGCACGGAAGTGAAAATATCATATTTGCAAACCTTCTCGTTGATAACGATGGCATCCTCGTAGTTGTAACCCTTCCAAGGCATGAACGCCACCAAAAGGTTCTTTCCGATTGCTAACTCGCCATCCTGAGTGGAGTAACCCTCCGTCATGATTTCGCCTTTTGTCACCCTCTGACCTGTTCTCACAATCGGACGAAGGTCGATAGTGGTGCTTTGGTTCGTCTTACGGAACTTAGGGATTTTATATTCCTTCAGAGAAGATTCAAAACTTACGAATTCCTCGTCCTCAGTGCGGTCGTAGCGCACTTTGATGACGCTTGCATCAACAAACTCGACAACGCCGTCGCCCTCTGCCGCAATCTGCGTGCGAGAATCGCGCACCAACTGGCGCTCAATACCCGTACCAACGATAGGAGACTCGCAACGGAGCAATGGAACTGCCTGGCGCATCATGTTAGATCCCATCAACGCACGGTTAGCATCATCATGCTCCAAGAACGGAATCAAAGAAGCAGCGATAGAAGCGATTTGCTGCGGAGCGACATCCATCAAATCCAGACGGGTAGGCTCCACAACCGGGAAGTCGGCCTGGTCGCGCGCCTTCACCTTGTCTACCAAGAAGTTACCGTCATCGTCCAAAGGAGCATTACCCTGAGCGATAACTTTGCCCTCTTCCTCCTCAGCAGTGAAATACTTGATGCCGTTCTCCGACATATCAACCTTTCCATCCTTAACTATGCGGTAAGGAGTTTCAATGAATCCCAAATCGTTGATCTTCGCATAAACGCACAACGAAGAAATCAAACCGATGTTCGGACCTTCTGGCGTCTCAATAGGGCAAAGACGGCCATAGTGAGTATAGTGAACGTCACGCACCTCAAATCCGGCACGCTCTCTTGAAAGTCCGCCAGGACCTAACGCAGAGAGTCGACGTTTATGTGTAATCTCAGCCAATGGATTCGTCTGATCCATAAACTGGGACAAAGCATTCGTTCCGAAGAATGAATTGATGACAGAAGAGATAGTCTTCGCGTTGATCAACTCTGTTGGAGAGAAGACCTCATTGTCGCGAATATTCATTCTTTCCTTTATTGTACGAGCCATTCGCGCCAAACCGACACCGAATTGGTTGTACAACTGCTCGCCCACCGTGCGCACACGACGGTTGCTCAAGTGGTCGATATCATCGACATCAGCCTTGGAGTTAATCAGCTCAATCAGATACTTGATGATCTCGATGATATCCTCCTTCGTCAGCACGCGGACATCCATATCCGTAGTCAGATTCAACTTTTTGTTGATTCTGTAACGTCCGACATCGGCAAGGTCATAACGCTTATCCGAGAAGAACAAGCCCGAAATAACTTCACGGGCAGCGTTCTCATCGGCAGGCTCTGCGCTACGCATTTGGCGATATATATAGTACACAGCCTCTTTCTCAGAGTTGGTAGGATCTTTCTGCAGCGTATTGTAGATGATGCTGTAATCCGACAATTCTGGGTCCTCTTTGTGGAGGAGGATAGACTGCACGCCTGAATCCAAAATCTCTTGGATGTTATCCTTGTCCAAAACGGTTTCACGGTCGATGATGACCTCGGTTCTGTCGATAGAGACCACCTCACCGGTGTCCTCATCAACGAAATCCTCCACCCAGGTCTTCAAAACCCTGGCAGCCAACTTGCGGCCTTCCACCTTCTTCAAGCCGGCCTTTGTCACCTTAACCTCTTCGGAAAGACCGAAAATTTCAAGGATATCTTTATCACTTTCAAAACCGATGGCACGCAACAAGGTGGTCACCGGCAATTTCTTTTTACGGTCGATGTAAGCGTACATCACATTGCTGATGTCCGTCGCAAACTCGATCCAGGAACCTCTGAACGGGATGATTCTCGCAGAATACAATTTCGTGCCATTAGCGTGCATACTCTGGCCGAAGAAAACGCCCGGAGACCTATGCAACTGCGAAACGATGACACGCTCGGCACCATTGATGACGAAGGTTCCCTTGTCCGTCATATATGGGATTGTGCCTAAATAGACATCTTGGATAATTGTCTCGAAATCCTCATGGTCTGGATCCGTACAATACAATTTCAACTTAGCCTTCAGAGGGACACTATAAGTCAGACCCCTTTCAATACACTCATCAATCGTGTACTTGGAAGGGTCGATATAATAATCCAAGAATTCAAGAACGAAATTATTACGAGTATCCGCGATAGGAAAATTCTCCGCGAACACTTTGAACATGCCATCATTCTTACGTTGCTCTGGTGGCGTATCGAGTTGGATGAAATCCCTAAAAGACTTCAACTGCACTTCAAGAAAATCAGGATATTCCATCTGATTCTTGACAGTAGCAAAGGTCACTCTCTGATTTTTGTTAATAGAAGACATTTATCTAAGATTTTTTTAAAACACTTAAAGGATAACAGACACAAAAAAGTTTAGAACCTATTTTACTAGGTTCTAAACCAAAGTTTCTGAAAGAACAGAACTGATATTATTTGAGTTCAACTTCTGCTCCAGCATCCTCAAGCTGTTTCTTCAAGTCTTCAGCAGTAGCCTTGTCAACACCTTCCTTGATAGTGTTAGGTGCGCCATCTACCATATCCTTAGCCTCTTTCAAACCAAGACCTGTCAACTCTTTCACTAATTTAACGATAGCAAGTTTGCTAGCACCGGCTGACTTCAAAACAACATCGAAAGAAGTCTTCTCCTCTGCTGCTTCTGCTGCAGGACCTGCTGCTACTGCTACTGCAACAGCTGCTGGCTCGATGCCATACTCGTTCTTCAAAATCTCAGCAAGTTCGTTAACTTCTTTAACGGTCAAGTTAACCAATTGTTCTGCGAAAGCTTTCAAATCTGCCATTTTATTTTTACTTTAATGTTTATAATCTTTTTTTATTCGTTGTTTGATGATTCCTCTTCTCTTGCTTGAAGAGCAGAGATAATGTTCCTCATAGGAGACTGCAACAAAGTGATGATGTCGCCAATCAACTCGTTCTTGCTCTTGATGCTTGCCAAAACATCGAGTTGGTTCTCACCAACGTAGAAGCCACTCTCAACGTATGCAGCCTTCAATGATGGCTTGCCCAACTTGTTGCCCTTGCTGAAGCTCTTGATGAGCTTTGCAGGCGCATTGCCAGTGTTAGACAACATCAATGCAGTTGGTCCCTCAAGCGCAGGATAGAGTGCTGAATAATCACCCTCCATCTTCTCAAGAGCCTTCTTAAGCAACGTGTTTTTAACGACGATCAACTTAATATCCTGCTTGAAGCAAGCACGTCTGATATCGCTCGTCAAATCAGCTGTCAGACCTGATGCATCGGCAATATAGAAATGACTATAACCATTCAAGCTATCGAGTATCTGATCAATTACTATGCTTTTATCTTCCTTTTTCATGCTTCTCTAAATATTAATTAATCAACTAATTTAGGGTCAATTTTAATACCCGGACTCATAGTACTCGAAAGATAAATACTCTTCACATACTCTCCCTTAGCAGTAGAAGGCTTAAGCTTGTTCAGCATATCAATGAAAGCACGAGCGTTCTCGCAGATTGCCTGAGGGTCGAAAGACACCTTTCCAATCGATGCGTGAACAATTCCGAACTTGTCAACCTTGAAATCAATCTTACCTTGCTTAACCTCTTTGACAGCCTTGCCAATCTCATTGGTAACGGTTCCACTCTTAGGGTTTGGCATCAATCCACGAGGACCTAACACACGACCCAAAGCACCGATTTTACCCATGATTGAAGGCATTGTGATGATGACATCAACATCGGTCCATCCACCCTTAATCTTGTCGATGTACTCGTCAAGACCAACGTAGTCTGCACCCGCTGCCTTTGCGTCAGCCTCAGCATCTGGCGTACACAACGCCAACACGCGAACCGACTTACCAGTACCATTAGGCAAAGAAACCACGCCACGAACCATTTGGTTCGACTTACGTGGGTCAACACCCAAACGGACATCAATATCAACAGAAGCATCAAACTTGGTGGTGGTTACATCCTTCACCAAAGCGGCAGCCTCTGCCAAAGAGTAAGATTTTCCTGCTTCAATCTTCTCTAAAGCCAACTTTTGATTTTTTGTAAGTTTACCCATTTTCAATTGAAGTCTAATTAGTTATTAGATGGAAAATCTCCCTTTACAGTTATACCCATACTTCTTGCAGTACCAGCAACCATGCGCATTGCAGAGTCAACAGTGAAGCAGTTCAAATCCTGCATCTTGTCTTCTGCGATAGCCTTAACCTGATCCCAAGTAAGCTCTGCAATTCTCTTTCTGTTAGGCTCAGCGGAACCACTCTTCTGCTTGGTAGCTTCGAGCAATTGAACTGCAACAGGAGGAGTCTTTACTACAAAATCAAAAGACTTATCAGCATAATAAGTGATAACAACAGGCAACACCTTACCTGCCTTATCCTGGGTTCTGGCATTGAACTGCTTACAAAAATCCATAATGTTGATTCCCTTAGAACCCAACGCAGGTCCTACCGGAGGAGATGGATTTGCAGCGCCTCCCTTTATCTGTAATTTGATAAATCCAGCAACTTCTTTAGCCATTTTGTTTTTGATTTAAAAATATAAATAACGACGAATAGCCTGACGACTATTCCTTCTCAACTTGCAAAAACCCAAGTTCCAATGGAGTCTCGCGACCAAAGATTTTCACTTTGACCTTAAGTTTCTTGCGCTCATTGTTTACCTCTTCAATGATTCCTCTGAAACCACTGAACGGACCGAAAGTAACCTTGACGGTTTCGCCAACAATATAAGGAATCACAACCTCTTCCTCAGCATTCTGCATTGCCTCGGCTTTGCCAAGGATTCTGGACACCTCGCTTGCGCGCAAAGGAACAGGATCACTTGATCTTGAACCATCGCCCAAAAAACCGATGACATTCTGCATCTCGCTCAAGCGGTGTTGCACCTCTCCTACAAGATCTGCCTCAATCAATACATAACCAGGAAGGTAGGTTCTCTCCTTAGCAATCTTCTTGCCTGTCTTGCTGACTTGATAAACCCTCTCAGTCGGAATCAACACTTGAGAAACATACTGACCAAGACTCGTAGACTTCATCTCACTTTCGATGGTCTCACGAACCTTGTTCTCCTTTCCACTAATGGCACGAAGAACGTACCATTTCTTTCCTGTCTCTGACATGCTTTCCCTTACTTTTTAGTACAATAAACCGTAGATAAATTCCATCACGAATTGGATAGCCTTGTCCATACAAAACACAACCAAAGCAATTAGAAGGGAAGCTATAAGAACAACAATTGCACTATTGGCTAATTCACTTTTAGACGGCCAAGTTACCTTATTTACAAGCTCGTTGTAAGAATCTTTTATATAACTAACTACCGAATTATTCATATTCTCGAATATTTGCACGGAAGGAGAGGCTCGAACTCCCGACACCTGGTTTTGGAGACCAGTGCTCTACCGACTGAG
>CAVGRN010000052.1:0-17094 GCA_963631545.1 Paludibacteraceae bacterium
TTCTAACATTTTGCTCATTGCGCACGCCGCCCTCCGTTGTGTGATTAGAAAAGCACATCAAAACGGGAGAGCCGCACCTCAATAGATACCGGCTCCCCCGTTTACACAGAACGTACTTCAAAAAATCACTTCAACTTTGTATAACCATATTTAGCAGTCTCGCCCAACTCTTCCTCAATGCGGATCAATTGGTTGTACTTAGCCATACGGTCGGTACGGCTCATAGAACCAGTCTTGATTTGGCCTGAGTTAGTAGCCACGGCGATGTCGGCGATTGTAGTGTCCTCGGTTTCACCAGAACGGTGAGAAGTAACTGTGGTGTAACCATGGCGGTGAGCCATTTCGATAGCGTCCAAAGTCTCAGTCAAAGAACCGATTTGGTTAACCTTGATCAAGATTGAGTTAGCTGCACCCATTTGGATACCCTTTTGGAGGAACTTAACGTTAGTTACGAACAAGTCGTCGCCCACCAACTGGCACTTGCCACCGATAGCCTTGGTGAGTTCAACCCAGTCTTCCCAGTCGTTCTCGTCGAGACCGTCCTCGATAGAGTCGATAGGGTATTTGTTAACCAACTCCTCCAAGAATTTGATTTGCTCAGCCGCAGAAAGTTTCTTTCCGTTAGGATCTTTCTTCTTACCGTCTTTCAATTGCTTGTAGTCGTAATACCACTTGCCGTTCTCAAGCGTGGCGAACTCAGAAGCGGCACAGTCCATAGCGATCTTAACATCGTCGCCTGGTTTGTAACCAGCGTCCTTGATGGCTTGAACGATGCTTTCGAGAGCGTCTTCGATGCCGTCCAATGCTGGAGCGAAACCTCCCTCATCACCAACAGCAGTAGACAAACCTCTCTTCTTGAGCAACTTAGCCAAAGCGTGGAATACCTCGGCACCCATACGGATAGCCTCTTTCTCGCTCTTAGCACCAACAGGACGGATCATGAACTCTTGGAATGCGATAGGAGCATCTGAGTGAGCACCACCGTTGATGATGTTCATCATAGGAACTGGCAAAGTGTATGCGTTAGCACCACCGATGTAACGATACAAAGGAATATTCAAAGACTTAGCAGCAGCTTGAGCAACAGCCAAAGAAACGCCTAAGATAGCGTTAGCACCTAACTTGCTCTTAGTTGGAGTTCCATCCAAAGCCAACATTTTGTAGTCGATGGCACGTTGTTCGAGTACGTTGTAGCCCTTCAAAGCGGGAGCGATAACGTTGTTTACGTTTTCAACAGCCTTCAAAACACCCTTACCACCGAAACGGTTCTTGTCGCCATCACGCAACTCAAGTGCTTCGTTTTCTCCCGTAGATGCTCCCGATGGCACAGCAGCCCGACCTACAAGTCCGTTTTCAAGTGTTACGTCAACCTCTACTGTTGGGTTTCCGCGTGAATCGATGATCTCACGCGCATGGATTTTTTCTATCTTCATTGTTTTCAATATTATGGATTATACCTTTCACATCTAATATAACCTTGCAATAATACCACAAATTGAAAACCTACGCCATTACGATTTTTGGCTATTTTTCCGCGGCGGAATCGCCCTTTATGGCTATTCTATTTTCAAAGAGAATGTCCCGACGATGGGGTTATGGTCTGAATGTCTGAAATGTAGATTCTCACAACGGATACCGCGCACCTCAACATTGGGCGACGCAATGAAGAAATCAATGAGCGTTACCCTTGTGCGCCCCCTCTCGTAGGGTTCGTCCGCCCGGCGGTTGGTGGGCGCGGAGTTATCAAAAACATAGTGCCACTCGGCTGGCAACAACGTGTCTGGAATGGAGATAAACTCCTTGAAATCAAAAACCTCTCCGTCAAATGCGGGGTTCAACCCGACGGGCGACTGGTTGAAATCGCCGCCTGCAATCACATAATTTCCCTTGTCATATTCTGCCAACAGATGATTGCGAAGGAAAGCCAACTCGGCGACCCTGAGTTTCCCAGCCTCATCGAATGCGGAGTTGTGCGTGTTAATAAGCACCAACTCTTTCCCATTGTCCGTCGGGAACCGCATTTCAAGGAAACAACGGTCGAGCATAAAAACCCTAAGCGGCCAGGAGAAATTGTACGGATAGGCGAACCGTGCGCAACGATCATACTGCAACCGGCTGAACGAAGAGAGCCCCGCATTGACCCGTCCCATTGGGTGGAACAGCGGCAACGGCACATAGCCCACCTTATAATTGAGAGCGAACGCCCCGGGAATATTCGCCAAAGCCTTTGAGAAATACGCTTGCTCGTTGATGCCATAACTTCTTTTCGCATTGATGTCCACCTCCTGCAAAAAGAAAAATGAAACCGTGTCTAAGTTTCCAAGGAAATCAGCAATGGCAGACAGGTTCTGCTCCACCTGCGCATACGACGGGCGCACCTGCTTACCGCCGTCATAAAAGAAATCCATCTCGCAGTTCAACCCGGCGTAGCCCACATTCCAAGAAAGGATGGAGAATGAGTCGCCCACACGCAAAGTGTCGGGGGCTTCCGACTGCGAAATCTCCTCCACCGGTTGCGGACGGTAGTCCGTCTGCGTGCAGAAAAAAAGGAACACGGCGAATGCGACAAGACACAACGCCACAACAACACCGAGAGCCATAATAAAACGTTTCATTATTCTTAGAGATAAATAGAGCGCGACATCTCTTTCGAAATGTCACGCTCATCAACACTTAAAAAACAGAGATTTCTATCCGAACCGACCTTCGCCGGACGGTATATTCTTCTTAGTTCTCCTTCTTATCCTCTCTCTGAGGTTTTGGAAGCAATGCTTTGTGAGACAATTTGAATTTGCCTGTCTTAGCATCGATATCGAGCAATTTGACTTTAATCATATCGCCCTCCTTCATACCGGTGTCTTCCATCTTCTCAATTCTTCTCCACTCGATTTCAGAAATGTGGAGCAAGCCTTCCTTACCTGGCATAAACTCTACGAATGCACCGTAAGGCATAATAGACTTCACTTTCGAGTCGTACGTCTCGCCCACTTCTGGAACTGCGACAATCGCCTTGATACGTGAAACTGCAGCATCGAGCGACTCCTTGTTGGTGGCGGCCACTTCGACCTTGCCCTTGCCATCGATTTCCTCGATAGTAACGGTTGCACCAGATTTTTCCTGAATATCTTGGATGATCTTTCCGCCAGGACCGATGATAGCACCGATCATATCCTTTGGCACATCGAATGCAACGATGCGTGGAGCGTGTGGCTTCAAATCCTCGCGAGGCTCGGAGATGGTCTCCATCATCTTGTCCAAGATGTGCATACGTCCTTCCTTAGCCTGATTCAAGGCTTTCTCAAGAATCTCGTATGACAAACCGTCCACCTTGATATCCATCTGAGTGGCAGTGATACCATCACGGGTTCCCGTAACCTTGAAGTCCATATCTCCCAAGTGATCCTCATCGCCCAAAATATCGGACAATACGGAATATTTCACATTACCCTTGTCGGTAATCAAACCCATTGCGATACCAGAAACTGGTTTCTTGATCTTCACACCGGCATCCATCAACGCCAAAGTGCCTGCACAAACGGTTGCCATTGAAGATGAGCCGTTAGACTCCATAATGTCTGAAACAACACGAACGCAGTATGGATAATCTGCTGGGATCATACCTTTCAACGCACGCCAAGCCAAATGTCCGTGTCCGATTTCGCGACGACCAACGCCTCTCTGCGCCTTAGCCTCGCCCGTTGAGAACGGAGGGAAGTTATAGTGAAGGAGGAAACGCTCCTTTGCGTGAATCAATACATCGTCCACCAACTTCTCGTCCATCTTCGTACCCAAGGTACAAGTGGTGAGAGATTGAGTTTCGCCACGGGTGAAGATAGAAGATCCGTGAGGGCCAGGCAAATAGCCCACCTCGCACCAGATAGGGCGAATGTCAGTCGTCTTACGACCATCCAGACGCTTGCCCTCGTCCAAGATAGAACGGCGCATAGCCTCTTTTTCCACAGCATGGTAGTAGCGGTCAATCATTCCTACCTTAGCCTCCAACTCTTCGTCGGTGAGGTTGAGGGAAGCGATGTAATCCTCTTTCACTGCGGAGAATTTCTCTTCGCGGTCGTGCTTGTCTGTGTTTGCGGAAGTTGCCAAAGCATAAGCCTTGTTATAGCATTTTTCCCAGACATCTTTCTCAAGTTCTTCGTCGTTCTCCTCGTGGCAGTACTCGCGTTTCACTTCGGTTCCGACTTCCTTCATCAACTCTTTTTGAATCAAGCACATTGGCTTGATGGCATCGTGAGCGGCTTTCAAAGCGTTGAGCAAATCCTGCTCGGACACCTCGTTCATTTCGCCCTCCACCATCATAATGTTCTCGTAGGTTGCACCCACCATCAAATCCATATCGGCTTTCTTGAGTTGCTCGAAAGTTGGGTTGATGACGAAGGCACCGTCGATACGAGCCACACGCACCTCAGAGATCGGGCCATTGAACGGAATATCCGAAACAGCCAACGCTGCCGACGCCGCCAAACCTGCCAAAGCATCTGGCTGGTCAACGCCATCCGCAGAAATCATCAATACGTTGACGAATGTCTCAGCGTGGAAATTATCTGGGAACAACGGACGCAATGCGCGGTCAATCAAGCGTGCAGTCAAAATCTCATAATCAGAAGCCTTACCTTCCCTCTTGGTGAAACCGCCTGGGAAGCGGCCATACGCCCCGTATTTCTCTTTATATTCCACTGTGAGTGGCATAAAATCAGTACCAGGGACAGCATCTTTCGCACAACACACGGTTGCTAACAACATCGTATTGCCCATGCGAACCACTACAGAGCCATCGGCTTGCTTAGCCAATTTTCCAGTCTCAATTGAAATGGTTCTTCCATCCGGCAATGCGACCGTTTTCGTAATTACATTCATCTTTTTTCGTTTTTTCGTCTAAAAAATCATCTTAAAATCGCACAAATATAACGATAAAAAAAGTATTTAACAATCTTTTACAATCACTTTTGCTCGTCCATCTGCAAAATGAAATGCTTTTTCACTTCTTTCCAATCGTAGTATGGCGCAGTTTCGCACGACAGCGGCAACGACACATCCGCCTCGTTCAGCATTATCCTCACAAGCACAGTATCGGATTTTCTGGAACGATAGAACACCAACTGCACGTTTCCCCCCATCGGGATTATGTCGCACTCGCGCCACACATAACGCAATGAGTCTAAGTTGGTTACCTGGGCGTCGCTCTTGCTCAGCCGCATCAGCGTAGCCAAAGGCAGCAGCACCGTGTCATGCCCGAATCGCAAGTGCGCCTGCACATTTCCGGTTTCAATGGCATCGTCCGCCTCCGAAATGATTTTCTTCAGCAGTTCCACCGCATAAAAACGGCCCTCGTTGCCCGTCATCGGACAGGGTCCATACGAACCATACCACCACGCGTTCTGAACTATCCAGTTGCCCACCAACTCCTCCCGCGTCCACACATCCTTGAAATGAATGTCCGACGGGAGACTTGCCAAACTGCAATTGAGTGTGTAAAAATTCCGCATAAAGGCGATGGTGTCTACGTTCGCTGCAACGTATGCGCTATCCGCAAATAGTTGCCGCACCATCCGCATAGGATGTATATACTCGCCGTGCAACCGCCCAAACGCTGTCTGCCAAACGGAGTCTTTCTGCCGCTCGCTTATCTCCGCATCAGCCTTTTTAGGCGACGAGAGGTAACTCATCAGTCGGTTGCCGCTTTCCGTGCGGATGTCCATATTTGGTTGCTCTGCCACGAGTTGCCGGCAAAACGCATCCATACTCAACAGACAGCGGTGCGAAGTGGACGATTTGACGTCAATAACGGCGTTTTTTCCAAACACCTCCGGATAATTCCGCACCATATTATGTGCGATTTCCTTATGCTGCGCTGCCCCCAGCGGGGTCAATTCCCCTGCCCTATCGGCAAAGCGTTCGCACATCAGGCGGAGACGCTCTTCCACTGATTTTCCCACCTGCGTCAAGGCATCAGCCGAGTCTGCCTTCTGAAAAACCGCATACATTTTCTTGTAGTCGGACGATGAGTAATGGAAACGCGACCCGTGCCGTCCGTAATGGCTGACATAAAACGGACGATATCCTTTCGGAGGCTTCGCATTAGCAGTCGCAGCACTTTTGTATGGCGCATAATTGCCCAAAGTGTACCACAAACTATCAATGTAACTTGCTGGTTGCTGCGAAAAACAAAATAAAACAGAGAGGGAGAATATCCCCAACAAAAAAATCTTCTTCATAGTCCGAAATATACTAACAAAATCTTGTCTCCTGAAAAAACTCTGACAGAAAATCGTTCATAAAAGCAAGGCGGCGTTCGGAAAGCCGGCGGCCAGCGGGGGTGTACATCAAGTCGCCCAACAGCAGGAGTTTGTCATAGAAATGCGCCAGCGTCGTTTCTTTCGACACTTTTTCCACCTCGCCATTGGAAGCCCAAGCCAGCTCTTCCGAGTTGTGGTAGAACTGCCGCCCCCTACTCGCACCATATTCTATTGTCCGAATGATGCCCACCGCCCCCATAGCGTCCAAACGGTCGGCATCGCAAACGATTTGTGCGTTCCTGTTGGTCAACGCCCTACTCTCTTTGCAAGAGAACGAGATAGTCTGAATGATGTCGAGAACCTCGCAGATCTCATCTTCCGAAAAATTCAAATCAATCAGAAGTGTCTTTATTTTAGATAGTTGCGATTCCTTATCTACAAACAACTTATGGTCAATGCAATCATGCAGAAAGGCGGCAGACACGACAATCTTTTCATCTCCGCTTTCCTCTTTTAGTATTTCTCGGGCAAGACTCGCCACCCGTTCGGCGTGCTGAATGCCGTGTCCGGAATGGTCTGCCGAGAGTTCCTGCCGCACGAACAACCTCAATGCGGTTTCAAAATTCTTTTCCATCAGATCTCATAAAAAACCCCGAAAGCGGTTAAACCTTCGGGGTCATGAACATAAAAATCACACGCCGATCAGTCCACGTAGCGGACAATCGTTTGCTCACGGTCTGGTCCCACAGACACTATTTTGATTGGCACTTCCAGATAATCCTCCAAAAAGTCGAGGTAAGCATTGAACTGCTCTGGGAATTCGTCCTCGCTCTTCATCTTGTTCATCTGGGTTTTCCAACCTTCAAATTCTTGGTATACAGGTTCAATCTGACCTTCCTTCACATCGAATGGGAACTGGTCGGTTTCCTCGCCATCAATCTTGTATGAAATGCAAGCCTTGATTGTGTCGAATCCGTCCAGGACATCGCTCTTCATCATAATCAACTGCGTAACGCCATTGATCATAACAGCGTATTTCAAAGCCACCAAATCAATCCATCCGCAACGGCGCTCGCGACCTGTCACCGCGCCATACTCGTGTCCGAGGTCGCGGATCGTCTTGCCCGTCTCGTCGAACAACTCAGTTGGGAACGGCCCCGAACCCACGCGCGTGCAGTAAGCCTTGAAGATTCCATACACATCACCGATTCTGCGAGGTGCGACACCCAAACCTGTGCATGCGCCTGCGCAAATCGTATTGGAGGATGTAACAAACGGATAAGAGCCGAAATCGACATCCAACATTGTGCCTTGCGCACCTTCAGCAAGGATAGCCTTGTCGTCATCCAACAAACCATTCAGCACATACTCGCTATCGATGAATTGGTATTGCTTCAGTTTTTCAACGCCAGCGAACCACTCTTTTTCAATTGGTTCCAAGTCATATTTGTAATCGTAATGGCTCAAAATCTCTTTGTGGCGGGCAATCGCCTTCGCATATTTCTCTTCGAAATTGCAAAGCAAATCGCCTACACGCAAGCCGTTACGGCTGACTTTGTCTGTATAAGTCGGACCGATGCCTTTACCCGTAGTACCAATTTTGCCTGCGCCCTTAGCCGACTCATACGCACCGTCCAAAATTCTGTGCGTAGGGAGAATCAAGTGGGCTTTCTTCGAGATGAAGAGGCGTTTCGTCAAGTCATGGCCAGACTTTTCCAACTCTTCCACCTCTTTTTTGAAGAGGGCGGGATCCAGCACAACGCCGTTGCCAATCACATTGATTTTACCACCTTGGAAGATTCCCGAAGGGATGGAACGGAGAACATACTTCTGTCCCTCAAACTCCAACGTGTGGCCTGCATTGGGTCCACCTTGAAAACGAGTTACAACGTCATAATTCGGGGTAAGCACGTCTACGACTTTTCCTTTCCCCTCATCGCCCCATTGCAAACCCAATAATACATCTACTTTTGCCATATTTCACAATTTATGTGTTGGGGGTCGGGTGTTACTCGAAAGCCCCCATACGAAGCATGCTAACCTCTTTTTCAGACAAGAAACGCCACTGTCCGCGCTTCAAGTTCTTTTTGGTCAAGCCTGCGAAATAAACTCTATCCAAACGGACAACACGATAGCCGAAATGCTCAAAAATGCGGCGAACGATGCGGTTTCTACCCGAGTGGATTTCGACACCCACCTTGCGTGCGTCTTCAGCGTCCAAGTAGTTCATCTCGTCAGCCTTAATCTCGCCGTCCTCCAACTCAATGCCGGCAAGCATCTGGTCGAGATGCTCCTGCTCCAACGGTTTGTCCAATGTTACTTGGTAAATCTTCTTCTTGTTATATTTTGGATGTGTCAACTTGGCAGAAAGGTCGCCATCGTTGGTGAGCAACAACACACCCGTAGTGTTTCTGTCCAAACGGCCGACAGGGTAGATACGCTCGCGGCACGCATTCTTCACCAAATCCATCACAGTGGTTTTTGCGTATGGATCATCGCTCGTTGTAACGCAATCTTTTGGTTTGTTGAGCAGAAGGTAGATTTTGCGGTCTGGAGAAACCGTTTCACCTTGGATAGACACCTTGTCCGCCCTACGGATCTTTGCGCCCAACTCCGAAACAATCACGTCGTTTACAGTCACAACACCTGCCTGAATCAACTCGTCAGCCTCCCTACGAGAGCAAACGCCAGCGTTGGCGAGGAACTTGTTCAAACGAATCTCCTCATTTGGGTCCTCCACAATCGATTTATAATCAATTGGGCGAGTAAGATTCTGATGTCCGAAATTTTGACGGCGGTTCTGTCCGCCTTGCTTGCCACGGAAGCCGCCTTGACGGTTCTGTCCGCCATTGTTATAGCCACCACGGTTGTTGTAGCCGCCGCGGTTGTTGTAACCACCCTGACCGCCATTGTTGTAGCCGCCGCGATTGTTATAACCGCCCTGACCGCCGTTATTGTAGCCACCGCGGTTGTTGTAACCGCCCTGACCGCCGTTATTGTAGCCACCGCGGTTGTTGTAGCCACCCTGACCGCCACGGTAGTCGTTATTATACGATGGACGACCCTCATAACCCTGCTGAGGTTTCTGCGATGCACCGTCTTGCTTGCTCGCATCGTCATCAAAATTCACCTCAAACTTGTAGGCGTTGTTGAAGTTTCCTCCACCATAGTTATTATTGTAGCCACGGTTATTATTGTAGCCACCGCGGTTGTTATTGTAGCCGCCACGGTTGTTGTAACCGCCCTGACCGCCATTGTTGTAACCACCACGGTTGTTGTAACCACCGTTCTGAGAATAGTCATTGTTTCTCGGACGATACCCTCCTCTATTGGTGTACTCGCCATCCTGGGTATAGCCGACAGACTCACCAACACGCTTGCGTGGTCTGCGCTGTGCGCCATCTCCCGACGTGCGGTTCAATTTGTTGTCCGCTGTAAAATTAGGGTTGAAACTCTTCCTTGTTGGTTGAGACTCTTCTTTTCCTTCTGCATCGTAGTTCCTCACGGAATCATCATGCCATTCTTCATCAAAAGGTTTCATACTTTCTTGAATTCAATTAGATTATTATTTGTATATGAGACTATCGCCTCGTTTCAATTGCGAAGCGGAAATACACCCCTCCACAATGTTTATTTGTTACATAAAAAAATCCGCCCCACATTGCCACAGAATGTTGTGGCAACAGAGGGTCAGGAATTTATTATTTGGACGCCTCGTCCAATTTCTTGATTTGCTCCAACAGCATGTCGCGATCTTTTTTGAGTCGCTCAACCTTGTTCTCAACCTCCCTAAGCATAGAGGAAGCATTCTTCGAATTGGAGAAAAATCCCATATTATTCTCGTATGTCGCGATTTCGCTGTTAACAGCGTCATATTTGCGTACCAAGCGGCGTCGCTCGTCGCTGACCATTTTCTGCTGCTCTTTCTCAGGCATATCCTGCAAAGAGAGTTTGAATGCGTCCACTTTACGGGCGGCGTGGTCTACGTCAATCTTAGCGAACTTCTCATCGATGGCGCTTTTATACGCTTTATGGAGTTTATCTTTTTCTTTGAAAGGCACATAGCCGATTGCGCTCCACTCGCTGATGAGTTCCTTCAAGCTGGAATAATCCTTGTCTGAGTCGCCAGAGAGTTCAAGCGATTTGATTTTTTCAAGAACCGCCTTTTTCTTCTCGAGGTTAGCGTCCTGCTCGGCACGCTCGCCCGAGAGTTGCTCGTTTTTGCGGTTGAAGAAAGTGTCGCAAGCCGTAACGAAACGTTTCCACACTGCCTCCGATTGCTTTTTAGGCACCGCACCAATCGTTTTCCACTCTTTTTGCAATTGCACAAGTGTATCGGTTGTCTTCTTCCAATCCTCGCTGTTCATCAGGGCTTCCGCCTTTTCGCAAAGA
Organism: Paludibacteraceae bacterium; assembly: GCA_963631545.1. Taxonomy (GTDB): domain Bacteria; phylum Bacteroidota; class Bacteroidia; order Bacteroidales; family Paludibacteraceae; genus UBA1181. The sequence continues at coordinate 10,644 of CAVGRN010000052.1, forward strand.
GCGATCTTCTTGTTCAGATTAGAAACATTCTGCTCCTTCGTATTTTTGAAATAAAGGTTCTTCGCTTTGAAGAAACTATCGCAAGCCGCACGGAAACGCTCAAAGATAGACGTGTTGTCTTTCTTTGGTGCAAATCCGATGGTTTTCCACTCCGCCTGGATGGCAAGCACCTCGTCGGTTTTCTCCTGCCATTCCTTATAAGTGGTGATAGCAGTGAGGTCGATAGATTCCATACGTTCGCACAACACCTTTTTCTTCTCCAAGTTTTCCATTTCAGAGCTACGGAGCTGCTCGAAATAGTCGTGGTGGCGTTTGTTGATAACCGTTGAAGCATCTTTGAAGCGAGTCCAGATTTCCTCTCGGTTTTCTCTCGACACGGGTCCGATTATCCTCCACTCGTCGTGCAAAGATTGCAGTTTGCGTGCTGCGGTAACCACATCTTTCACGTCAGCGAGTTTCTCGGCTTGTTCGCACAAGGCTATCTTCTGCTCCAAGTTCTTGCGGAAGTCATAGTCGCGCAACTCGTTGTTTATCTTGAGGTTATCGTAGAAGTTCTCGTTATACAGCTGGTAAGTCTTCCACAATGAGTTACTCTCAGCGGCAGGCACATTGCCCACCTCTTTCCACTCTTGCTGGAGCTTCTTGAATTTCGGCATTTTAGCAGAGAAATCCTCTTCCGATTCGAGCAAGGCTTTCATATCATCCAAGATACGGTTCTTCTGCTCTAAGTTCTCCTTTTTCTCGTTCTCAGATCTCAACAACTCGGCGGCGCGTTTCTCCTTGAATTTATTCATCAATTCACGGAGTTCCTCCTCCAACGGATTGGCAGGGGCGGCAAAATCCTCACGTTTTCCACCATCTTCGATGAATTTCTTCAGGAGTTCCTCTACTTTCGTCTTGATATTCTTATAGAACACCCGTTTAATGGACTCCATACGATCCTTGATGGACGCATACGACTCGGGATTACTCTTCATCAACTCCTTCGCTGCCTCCACCAACTCGCCGTCGGTGTAGCCACTATAGTCTATCCTTTCCTCTTGGGATTCTTCTGATGACTCCATTTCCGGATTCTGCCCGTCGTTTGCATTATCCAAAGCAGGCGATTGCACGCTCTCAATACCTCCTTTTACTTCCTCGGACTCTTGAGGGTTCAACTGTTCTTGCATACTTTCTTTCTATAAGTTTTACTTTTTCGTGGCGTTGCCTGCACACAGACAACGCACGCAAATTTAAAGAAAAACAACAACAAACAAGTTCCATAACGGAAAAATCTTTTCTTCTCCACCACGATTGCCGTTTTTTCTACCATATAACAACGTGAAAACACACGTTCCAACCTTTGAAAATAAAATCTCCCCACACTCAAAAAACACAAGCAGAATGCTTACACGCTGATTTTCAGCAATTTCAAAGATTATCAAATCATTCTCCGAAAAAAACATTGAAAAAACGAGAAAAATTCCGCCCGAAATATTTGCAAGTCCGAAAATAAGCCGTATCTTTGCATCGCTTTTGAGAAACAAAGCAACAATGCTTCCTTAGCTCAGTTGGTCAGAGCATCTGACTGTTAATCAGGGGGTCCTTGGTTCAAGCCCAAGAGGGAGCGCAAGCCACACTTTAACGAGTGTGGCTTTTTTGTTTCCAATAGTTTAATTCCTATATTTACAATCTGAATACTTCACCATATAATATATGAAAAAACGTGTTTTTCTGACGGGTGCGACTGGCACTATGGGCTGGGCAGGACTGCAAGAGTTGATGCAACGGTTAGACCGGTTCGACATTACCATTTTGGTGCGTCCGAGTGAAAAAAATAAAAAAAGACTGAAAGGATACGAGGGGAAAATCGATATCGTGTGGGGCGACCTCACCCGATACGAGGATGTGGAACGTGCCACCCGTGGGGCAGACTATGTGTTGCACGTCGGCGGAATGGTGTCGCCCGCTGCCGACTATTTCCCAGACAAAACGCGCAAAGTGAACGTACTCGCCGCAGAAAACGTGGCGAAAGCCGTACTGGCGCAACCCAACGCCAACGACATCAAAGTGTGCTACATCGGGTCTGTCGCCCAGACATCCGACCGCAACGAACCGATACACTGGGGACGCACTGGCGACCCCATCAGCATCAGCGTGTACGACCATTACGCCATCAGCAAAACCATGGCCGAGCGCACCATTGTGGAGTCTGGCATCAAAAAATGGGTCTGCCTGCGGCAATCTGGCATACTCTACCCTGCCATTCTGAAGAATTACGACCCAATAATGTTCCACGTTCCCCTGCGTGGCGTGTTGGAATGGTGCACCGTTGAAGACAGCGGGCGCGTGCTTGCCAACCTCTGCGAAGAGAGTGTACCCGACGAGTTTTGGAACCGATTCTACAACATCGGAAGCGGACCAGCGTACCGACTGAGCAACTACGAGTTCGAATGCAAACTCTTAGACGCAATACACTGCCCCCGCCCCGAGAAAATCTTCAATCCCGAATGGTTCGTGCTTCGCAACTTCCACGGACAGTGGTATTTAGATTCGGATGTATTGGAGAATTACCTACATTTCCGCGGCAACGTGCCGGTGGACGAGTATTTCAAAAGCATGGGGAAATCCCTGCCTTGGTTCTATTCATTGGCGAAAATCGTCCCCGCATGCGTCATCAAATTGGCGATGCGCCCTATGGCATACAAAAAGAAATGGGGTACACAATCGTGGATTAAAAACAACGAGCAACAGCGCATCACCGCCTACTACGGCTCCATCGAGGCTTGGAAGAACATTCCCGATTGGAAACACCAAGACCTCTCCCACCCCTCGGAAAAGAAACGCTACCTCGACCACGGATATGACGAGAAAAAGCCCGTCAGCGAATGGAACATTGAAGATATGAAAGTGGCAGCAACATTCCGCGGAGGAAAATGTCTAAGCGAGGCGATGACGGAAGGCGACAGCGCCACAAAGTTGGAATGGGAATGTCAATTCGGACACAAATTCAAAGCATCACCCGCACTGATACTGTTAGGCGGACATTGGTGTCCCGAGTGCATGCCTACCCCTTGGAGGTATGGACAGATCGCCAAAGGGAATCCCTTCTTCGCCCAAGTATGGTACCCCAACCATTCGGAGGACGAGTGCGAGGAATATGGCGAGGAGATATTCGACGGTTGGGAGAAGTGAATAAGTATCAATATTAACAGGGAGATGGAGCCTAACGAAGGACCAACCATCGCCCGTTCTTGTCGCTTCCCTCGCGCACAATGCAGCCTGCGGCCTTGAGCGACGCCAAGATTTTCTTCACGCCACTGTCGGACAAACCGGTCCTTTCTGCAAGTTGAGACCTAGTATAGGCTCCGTCTTCACGGAGCAAATCCAGAACCAAAATTTCACTTTTACTGGGTACTTTACTGGGTACTTCTGATGACAAGTCCGCACCCTGATGGGATTTCAACGTTGCAAGGATTTCCCCCAGCATAAAGACAATGAACGGACCAGACTGTCCGCATTCCGTACTTTCTCCTATTGCATCATAGTAGGCTTCTTGGTTGGAATAGACCATATTCTCGACAGGAAGATGTTCGAATAAAGGATGAAGCTGTCCTAAAATAAGCAATAGCATAACGCTCAATCTGACCGCATATTTCAGCAATCAGATTGATAGAGCGTTGGATGATGCTATAAATGGTGGAGCATACATAAAATCAATCGGTTACCTTTCCGACTTTTCGTCTAACAATGCGAAATCAATTACCTGACAGATATCCTCCACATAATGGAATGTTACACCTGACAGATAGTCGGGATTGATTTCCATAACATCCTTTTCATTTTCCTTACAAAGGATAATGTCAGTGATACCGGCACGCTTGGCAGCCAGCATCTTCTCTCGGATTCCGCCCACTGGCAGGACTTTCCCTCGGAGGGTGATTTCACCCGTCATAGCAAGGTTGCTGCGCACTTTCCGCTTCGTAAGGCAAGACACCAGCGAGGTTACCATAGTGATACCGGCAGACGGCCCGTCCTTTGGCACTGCGCCTTCCGGCACATGCACGTGGATGTTATATTCATCAAACACCGTCGGGTCGATTTCCCACTTATCGGCATGCGCACGGATATACTCCAACGCAATGACGGCAGACTCTTTCATCACATCGCCCAAATTTCCCGTCAGGGTGAGTTTCGGAGCTTTCGACTTGCTCATACTCGACTCTATGAAGAGAATGTCGCCCCCAACTGCCGTCCACGCCAAGCCGGTTACAACGCCTGCGTATTCATTGCCCTGATACTGGTCGCGAGTGAAGCGAATCGGACCCAACAAATCTTTCAACTGAGCCTCAGTAGAGAGTTTTGCGTCAAACGTTTCTTTCGTGGCAATTTTGTAGGCGATTTTCCGCATCACCTTGCCAATCTGACGATCCAACTGGCGGACACCCGACTCGCGCGTGTAGCCTTCAATGATTTTATCAATGAACGAAGGATCAAACGTCACCTGTTCTGCCGTCAATCCGTGGCTTTCCAACTCCTTCGGGATGAGGTGCTGCTTGGCGATTTGCACTTTCTCCTCTTGTATATAACCATCCACTTCAATGATTTCCATACGGTCGAGCAACGGACGGGAAATCGTACTAAGGTCATTGGCCGTGGCAATGAACATCACCTTCGAAAGGTCATAATCAATGTCCAAGAAATTATCGTGGAAAGCACTATTCTGCTCAGGGTCAAGCACTTCGAGCAACGCCGATTCAGGGTCACCCTTATAATCGTGCGCCACTTTGTCTATCTCGTCCAAAATGAAAACCGGGTTGGAAGAACCTGCCTTTTGCAATCCCTGAATGATACGTCCCGGCATAGCTCCGATGTAGGTGCGGCGATGTCCGCGGATTTCCGCCTCATCGTGCAAACCACCCAACGAGACCCTCGTGTATTTACGGTTGATAGCCTCGGCGATCGACTTTCCCAAAGAAGTTTTTCCGACACCCGGAGGGCCTACCAAGCAAAGAATTGGCGATTTGAAATCCTTCTTCATCTTTAGCACCGCAAGATACTCCAAGATACGTTCTTTGACCTTTTCCATACCGAAGTGGTCGCGGTCTAACACTTTTTTCACGTGCTTGAGGTTGAGGCTGTCTTTCGTGTATTCGCCCCACGGCAACTTCACGATAGTGTCCAGATAAGTGAGTTGCACGGCATAATCGGGAGAGTGGAGAGCCATACGGTCCAATTTTGCGAGTTCTGCCTCGAAAATCTCCTTCACCTCCTTCGACCAAAGTTTGGCGGCTGCTTTCGTCTTCAGGTCTTCCACGAACTTCGACTGATTGTCGCCCAGCTCGTCCTGAATGGCCTTTATCTGCTGCTGCAAGAAATATTCTTTCTGCTGTTGGTCGATACCCTCGTGGGCTTTGTTTTGGATGGCGAGTTTTATCTCGATCACCTGCAACTCCTTGTTCAGTTCTGCCAAAAGCTTGTAACCACGTCCCATCAAGGATGGCACTTCCAACAACGACTGCTTGCTTACCACCGAAAGTCCCAAATTAGCCGCAGCGAAATGGAAAAGTGCGCCCGGGCCATCTATGTTCTTCAAGGCAAACATAGCCTCGGGAGGCATATTGTTTGACCCCTTGACGATGCGTACGGAAGTTTCTTTCACCGCCTCAATCAAACCCTCGAACTCCTTGGATTCTTCCTCCTTGGGCATTTCGTCGGTCAGTGGGTCCACATCGACCTTGTAGAACGGACGGGTACTGTTGATGGAAAGCAGTTCCACACGACGCTTACCTTGCAGGATAGCGGTAGTGCTTCCATCAGGCAGTTCTAAGATTCTGATGACCGTGGCAAGCACGCCGGTATGGTACAAATCATCCGAAGTTGGTTCCTCCACCTTTGCGTCCTTTTGCGTAAAGACCGCCAAGAACGTCTTGTTTTTATAGGCATTCTTCACCGCCTTCTGCGATTTTTCCCTTCCCAGCGAAACCGGAAGTATCACATCGGGGAAAAACACCATATTGCGAAGGGGAACCATCGGTACATTCTTGACTTCCTCTTCCTTCAATTCCTGTTGTTCCTCTTGATCAGAAATCATCGGGATGAAGCCTGAATTGTCCAGCTCATCTTCCGAACTAAAAGAGAACGGCATGTGTCTAAGTATCTTCATATTTTCGTATTATTTCAAAACAAAATTTTATGACATTTTGTCAGATATGGCATAATTCCAATAGAGGCGAGCGATGTTCCGAAAATCTCATATCTCCTTTCCTTTCAACAGATTATGATTATCTGACTTATCATTACACAATATAAGTTCAATAGTTGTGCCAAAGGCGAAAAACTGACAAAAGCGGTATTACCACACAAAAAGAGACGCGACAACTCCGCCACGTCTCTTTTTATATTTCGTGCGACAAAGGCTTACTGCCTCATCAGCGTGAAGTGTCCCGTGTACTGCTTGTCAATCTCCTCG
>CAVGRN010000053.1:0-16634 GCA_963631545.1 Paludibacteraceae bacterium
GTTTTAGCGGGATGACGGTTGAAAAACATAATAGTCAAAGATACAGAAAATTAGCGAAGCAGATATTATAAATTGGAATTAAAAGCCAAGTACTTTTTCTCCTTGATTTCTTCGAGGCGATCAGCGACCAATTTTACATTCTGCAACCAACCCCGTTTGTTCACCTACGCCGACCATATAAACAAGCTGCCTTGCTCTTGTGATCGCGACATACAGGAGGGAGCGTTTGGACGAAAGGAACTCTTTCTGCGCCAACTTATCCATTCCAGAAAATGGATATCCAGATGCTACTTTTGATGGAAAATTCCGTTCGTTTATGCCCATAAGAATGACAACACGAAACTCCAATCCTTTCAGAGAATGCAATGTGCAGAGGTTTATGCCATTAGAATCACCTTGTTTTTGAGAACCCTTCAGAATCTGATAGGACATTCCATCTTGATGAAAACGTTTCTGAATGTCCTTCAATAGATTAGCATTGGGGGCTGCAACACAAATTTCCGATAATTTGATACCGGATTGCTGACATTCCTTCACCCAATCAACGATTTGCTGAATTTCGGAATTGGCATCACCCACAATCTGGTACATTGGTTTTTCGCCATTATGAATAAGAGAGACGTAGCCATTCAGATTTTCCTTTTCTCCATCTAAATCATCATACTCAACACCCTTCACGACACTGACAGCCACCCGCTTGATGGGTTCTGTTGTACGATAGTTGATTTTCAGTTTTTTGCTTCTCACCCCACGCACGTTAATACCAGCCTCTCCAAAATTAATCTTTCGCCCAGTATATATACGCTGGATGGGGTCGCCCGTGAGAAATAAATCATTTCTACCTTCCGCAACCAAAGCACGAAGAAATTTCAACTCCGGATTGGAAAAATCTTGAAACTCATCTGCTATCACATTTGAATATGGATGTATATTGTTGCTTATCAAATAGTTAGTTGTTTCATTAAACAATTCAAGTCGATCCACAACCTTTCTCTCTTGCTTTAAAGCAACATACTTCTCCGTAAGATTCCAAATCTCCAAACGCTGTTTCCTACTCAATGCTTTGGTACGACCTACTCGTGATTGAAGCATATACTGCTTCACATCTTTATTACCATAGTAGACAATAACGTCGATATATTCGTCGTAGAGGAAACGCTCATCGAACTCAGACACCTCGGTTTCTAACACTTCCCGCCATAATTTCAACGACTCTTCGTCGCCACTATAATCAAGCACCTTATACCCTTCCTTGACCTTAAACTTCTCGGCTGTGTCAAGTAATACACGATCGATATTTTTGAGCGTATAATTTTGTTTAGGAACGCCAAGTTTCTCGATTGACTCTGCAAGATTTTCGCTGAGAGTGCGGGTGTAAGTAGTAAAAAGCACATTAGCAGCGGGATTCTCGCACAAATGTTTTAGTCGGTGAATGGCCGCAATAGTCTTACCAGTGCCAGCACCTCCGCTAACCTTCATAGTTCCCTTGTAATCAGCATACACAAGTTTTCTTTGTGATGGATGAAGAAAAATCTGCCATTTGTCCATTCCCTGCTCAATGATGTGTTGCAAAGCATCGTCATCAGTAAGTTCCACGAATCGGCGTTTATTGTTGTCACTCAGCAGTTTGTCCTCTTCTCCTTGAGCATGACCTTCTTCGACATCAGCAATGACGGCATCTATGTCTGTACCGTCCATCACATTGAAGATATTCTCGTATGCGTCGACAGGCATGACCGATTCCAATTTATCTAAATCGTCCAAGGTTTGAATTGTCAGTACCTGTGGAACCAAATCCTGCGGAACGCCAATCTTAAGCAGTTTTTCTTCCGGCACATTGGCAAAAAAAGAAGAGTCCTTTTCACGCTGAGTTGGGACGACAACCTCTTCTGTCTTTTCCACAACCGAAACAATCTGGCAAGCTTGTGTATGCTCATTCCAAACAAACCGCTTATTTGTTCCCCAACGATACGCTCTCACATGGTCTGCCACATAGAGCAGAGAATAGTTATCGCCATTAAGCACGCCCACCACTGCCCTATAGTTGTCGTCGATCCTCGCAGTACGAAGAGACGAATCTTTAAACTGCGCTATAGGTTCAAAATGGATTCCGTTTGTGGTGTTGTCTTCTCGAAACTTACGCTGAAAAGCAACCACTTTGTCTTGTATCTTCTTTGGCAACTCTAACATCGATTCCAAAAAAGTTTCTGAAAGGAATAGTCTCATCGCTTATTTATTTCCTATTATTTCAATATTAAAATCGTCCTTATTAATAACCATGTATCCATTCTCTTCAAAAACATTTTTTGATTTTTCATCTACTGGATCAATAGCAATTAACGGATTTTCAATGATTAAGTCCGCAGAGGCAACGACCTCATTGTCTGCATTCGTCAGTTCACACATGCCCTCGTGGCTGAATGGGACGTGATTATCTAATAGTAAATCAACAATGTCTTCCAACCCCGGATAGAACATTTTTATTTCCTCACGATCCTCCTGCGATTCTTCGGCGGTTTCTTGCTCTGCGGAAGAAGTCGAATCAAAGAATTGTATCAGATTATACCTTCTCCAAAAACCAATCCACTCGTTTTTATCTAGTGAACGGAGACCTTTTGTTATTTCGAGATCATAATGGATTCCACGAGAAAAGGCTTCATCCACCTCTTCATCCGTTGGATCATCTGAGAGGCACTCATCACAATTATCGACATGCGTTATACTTCCTTTGTACATTCGACCCTCATTACCGAAGAATACGTCCATATCGCAGATTGTACAAAAACAAGTCTCTTTAATTGCACCCATTTGAGGATTTTCCAACAACATTCCCAAACGGGAAACGGAGTTCATGCCAATCTCGTCCTCTTTCTCCTGTTCGAAAAGTTGGATATCCTCCCACGTCAACGTCCATGAGAACATTTTTTGCGGTTTTGCCACCTTTATGCCTTCCCGTTTTTCAAAGTCAGCATAAAACCTCATATTAGGATCTGCCGCATGGAAGGCATAACCATCCAAATAGATTGAGAGCCATGGCACTTTGGACAAATCCGAGATTACCCGACCATCAATCTTAGCAAATGTACACATTATTTGGAAATCAGGAATGGTTACTTTCGTAACCCCGTATGCTACGGTCAGTTCAAACTGCGGCTTGATGTGGTACGACAACTCCGTATCATTATCTACATCTTCTATATGAATTTTGTAGTAATAAGACGTTTCATCAAGTTTCTTTTCGAAAGACCAACCTTTATTATGCGCCAAGGTCTGCAAGGCTCGGATAAACTTTAATTCGAGTTCGCTATCTTCGGCTGCGCCATTGGTGGCAATCGTACCGACAGACCCGTTGATTGATTCCCAAGCCTTGGCGCCACCTACTAACTTTGCGAAAAGCAATTCTGCCTGCTCCCGACTAAAATCGTTGCGGTTATACTGGTTACCATACGTCATAATACAATGGTAGCAGCCGTCCTTTCCTTCAAGTTGGCAAGTACAGTCTTTTATTTTTTCGTATGCAAACTGTATCATCTTTGAGAACTCATCTGTATTGTACAGTTTTGCCAAATAACCTGTGCCACCCGGAATCACATCATACATCACCAGATAATAATCTTTCATCCCCGTTGCTTGGTTCATCTCTGCATAGGAGTCAATCTTTATATGTTCAGGTGAAGAATGATAGTATTCCTTCATTCCCAATTCAATTCCTGACTTGAACATTTCGACGGCAGATGCCGCATCCATGATTTGAATAGGAAGAAGTATCTTGATAGCCTCTGTTCTTATATGGCGATACAGGTAAAGTTGCTTGAACACCTCTCCTGCCGTATCGTCAGCGAAGTTCACGTTTTTGTGGTTGCAGAAACGGTAATGTTGCTCGACAGGTTTATGTTCTTTGGTCAATTTAGACATTAAGGGGGTCGACTTGCCACAATATCTGCAGGTTACGAAACCATGCTCGGGTATAGAAGCGTCGTTGTTCAACTCCACCTTTCCACCAGTCTGCATAGACATGCCGTAATTCGACTCGTACAAATCCAAATTATTGCAGAACTCTATTCCAAATCCGATGCTCTTCATGGCGAATGAAGAAACAATACCGTTGTGTCGGAACATAAAATGTTTCTTCATAATGTATTGCTCCCTTGTTCTTTCTTCATTCGCATCATCCAACACTGCGTCGGCTTTCATCATAGCACTGCGCGCGTTGGAGAACTTCAAATAATCGTGGGTGTTGATTCCCCACGACGGATCGCCACACTTAGGGCAAGCAGCCGTGTTATATTCCAGCGTACCTTCTTCCGCTATGCAGTCACACTTCGAACAGTAGCGCATAGAGATTAGGTTGTCTTTCCAATCGAACGTTGGTATGCCCGACACCTCAAGTTGCAATTTCTGTGTGCAGAACTTATTGCCTGGTGCCAGTTCCTTGAGACCTTGCGTTGCCGAACGCACCAATTCTATGACCTTAGGTTCGGCGACGTTGTCCTTTTTGTCCTCTTTCTCGCGATTGGAGTAAACGCTGGCCTCCAATTTAACACCTGTTTCCGGGAAAGCGTAGTTGGGCAACAAGCCACTATTGGTCATATATTCTATCACACTTTCTCCTTGTATGGTGGCATATTGCTTTTTGCAGACTTTTATCAGATCTTTCAGCGTCTCCTTCGATGGGTCGTTCGCTTGCAATCGTTTCTCTTGTTCCTTATACTCATTCAGTTCGGCATTCAAACTGTAGAGTTTGTCGGCGAGCGTTTGAAAGCCCTTGATGATGATTTGGAAGAATGACTCATCTTCAAGAGTTGCCGCCAGCATCATCAATGTAGCCTCTGTTTTCTCGTCATATTGTTCTGAGAAACGAGCCTTCAACGTACTCTTATTTTCTTTGATGAAGGCGATAATGCGATTGATGACAAAAGCATCGGACGACATGGCATCCTCGGTCAGACATAAGTCGCCGATGCAAGATGGAATGCTGTGCTGAGAATCTGCCGAGATCCAGGAGTCGATGCAAAAAGCGAAGAAGTGCCTCCGCAAAATGTCTTTCGCTTGTAAAAAGCACCCTGGAGTCGTCACTTCGCCCTCCATCATCTCGTCAGGATAGGTGAAATAATACATGTCATGTGGTTCACCTGCGTGAGCATAGTTGAGGATAAGTGCCGATCCTTCTTTTCGACCGGCACGCCCCACTCGTTGCAAGAAATTGCTTGGTTTGGGAGCGATGTTAGCATTGCCCATCACGTTCAAATCGCCAATATCAATACCCATCTCCAAGGTGGAGGTTGCCACAAGCACATTTACAGAGTTGGAGTGGGCATGTTGCTTGAAGTCGCATTCCAACCGTTCTCTATCTCCGCGTTCCAACAAACCTGTATGCTCACGGGCATACACACGGGGAGAAATGGTGCGGTTGTACACCTGCTGGTAATAGTTCAGTTCTGGACTGGACTCTTCAGAGTAGACACCCGTACATTTATAGTTCAGGCAGGGCGTGTCTTCGCTCCATTGGTCTTGCCTTGCCACATAGAGCGTAGACTGACAATTACTGCACTTTATGTGCTTCACATTCCTACTTATCCATATATGGTCGGCATTGATGGCATAATTGCCTCCACCCAGAGGAGCGCTATCCAACAACCCCACTTCTTCCATTGTCTGAAGCAGTGTGCGGATAAAATCGTTGAAAAGCGTGCTATTCTTTTCTATCGGCCAGTTGAAGCACTGAAAGAAATAGTTGGTGTACCAGTTGGCTTTCTCCCTTCTCAGCACCACCACATCAAGCATTTCAGCACTGCGATCCTGGTAGGCGACACCCAACAACTTCGGGAAACGGACACCGCCGCTGAACATTTTATTCAAAAAATGGCGATCATCTTTTTTCCAATTCAAAGCCCAAGTAGTCAACGCCTCATTTCTGAATTTATACAGATATGGATGGTCTACCGCTCCATGTTGCCGCATTCTTTGAAGAATGCCGTACACATAATGGCAAAACTTGTTTTCATCGACAGCATATCCAAGATTGTTATTTTGAAGGAAGTCTTTCATTCTTTCATAGACCTGAAGGATATCTTCTTTCTTGAAGAATGAGGCTGAAGCACCTGTCTTTTCAAGGGTTCTTCCCAACTGCGAGGCCAAACCAAATTCACTAACAATCTCCCAATCGACCCGAATATCAAATTCTTTTTTGAAGGATTCCATATAGCCACTACCCTCACGGTAGTTTTTGCGTAGATCAATATGGGTGGCAAGATCTGCTGGCAGGAAACGGTTGAAATATTCATCTTCTGTCAGTTGTCCTTTCCAATAGCGTTTGAAACCTTCTTGCAACTCTGTGATGTTCACAGGTTTGTCGAGCGTGTTGATATATTGTTGCATCGACTGGCGGAAGAGGAAACGGAATGTCCTGGCCTCGTAGAAGGCGGCCTGGTGTGCAGCATCTTGAACACTGTTTGTGAAGACAAGCATCTTCCGGTCATTGGCCTCCGTATGATCTAAATCGCTTGAAAGCACCTGGCTGACCGCAACACTCGACAACGTAGAGGTTCGTCCTCCAATCAGACAAATGGCTTCACTGTTGCACTCTGGGCAGTTGGTCGCAAACCGCTGATTGCCATTATTGGTGGAAGTGGTGCGACTGCAAACCCTCACTCTAAGCGTGTCTGCCCCACTCTCCGCCGTCGTGAGCAGATCTCCCATTCGGAGGTGGCAAGTGCCATTCACAGCCGTCTCATTCAGATATTCGTCTATAGGCTCGTGGTTCTTCTTCTCAATGTTGAGGAGCATCACCTCCTTGTCGTGGTTCATGAATGCTTTATTGATGACGGCGACATCCGAGCAATAGCAATCATCCGTCTGCAGTTTGCGCGACACCCACCCACTGGCGCCACATTCGCGGCAGAAGTACATAGGCAACGCCACCCGACCATCGTTTTTCTTCAGGCTATGTCGCCAGACAAACTCAGGCTCTTTTTGGAAATAGCGCAATATGCCGCTCAGTTCTCTTTGCCACAACTGCACTTGCAGATAAAGCATAGGCACCATTCTTGCCGTATCGTTGAGTGGTCGTTTGGCGTAGGCTATCAGTGCCAACAGGTTCTCGAGAGCCGTTAAACACACCTTGTCGCCGTCTTTTTGGCAGAGGTGACGGAAATTGGCATCCACCTCCACTAATTTCTTTTTTATGTCGTCGAGAGAGAATATTCCATCTGCCAATATTTGCAACAGCGATCTTACGATGCCCATTTGCCGCAAGTTCACCCCAGCCTCAACCGGAGATATAGACGAAGACTTCAGCCACGTCTTGCAGAGCCTGCGCATGTAGGTCTCCACCGTATCGTTAGAGCCAAAATCGCAGGTTTTTATCAGCTTGGCGTCTGGCAGATTGTTGTTCATGTCAGACACATATTCGTCTACTGGTATGCGGTGTTCTTCGATGACATTCTTCTCGTCGAACTTCTCGCCAAACACATCTGTCGCATAATCGCATAGCCGGGCCTTGCTGTCGGGACCATTGCCTATGGTTGCAGATGTTCCCACGGGGCAAAGCACACCCTTAGACATATTGATTTTCAGTTTCAATCGGCGTATAAGGTTGGCAACATCCGTTCCCTGCGCTCCATCGTAGGTGTGTAGTTCGTCGAGGACGATGAATTTCAGTGCCTTAGTGTCTGTGTCGATGTTTCCTTTCCACAGTGAGCTGAAACGCTGGCGCATCAGTCCATAGTCGAGCATTTTGAAGTTGGTGAGCAGAATATCTGGCACCGTGTCAAGAATTGCGTCGCGGTTCTCTATGATGTTATGTTCGCCCATTGTGCGTGGATACTCTTTGGCATCCACGCCTTCGCCTACGAAGAGGCCGGCCGTAACCTTTCCTCGCAGACGATCATCGTTCCATATCGTCTCGGCTATACGTTTCGCTTGATCACTCGCCAAAGCGTTCATCGGGTACATGATGATGACCTTCACGCCCACCTGTCGCCCATACTTATTGCAGTGGTAGCAATAGTCGAGTATCGGGTAGAGGAAGCATTCCGTCTTTCCCGAACCTGTTCCGGTGGTGAGCAACGTAGGCTCTGGTTGGTGGCCGTCGCGCATAGACAACTGCCTGAAGGCTTGCAGCTGATGTTTGTATGGCGGAAATTTAGGGGCTATCTCGAGCGGTATGTTCCTGTTCTCCTCCTCTGATGCCGACACAAACGGAGTTTTCAAAGAGATGTACGGACCTTTGAACAGACCGTCCTCCTTATCTTCTATGAAACGGTAAAAAGCATCACTGACATCCTTCTCCTTAAACTTGAAGGTTGCCTTGATATAATCTATGATAGAGTTGCGCACTTCGCGCGCTTGTTGTAGTGGTAACATAGGTTCGATTATTGATTATAGATTACTACCCACTGGCCAGACCTTGCAGAGCCTTCACGCCGTATGATGTTTTCTTCCTGCATCTTCTTCAGGTGTTTGGAGATGGCGCTTCTGTTGATGCTCAGCCTGTTGGCTATTTCTCTCGAAGTGATACTTCCGTCGTTGGCAATGAGTTGGAGTATGGCTTCTCTTGTCTTTGGTCCACTGTTTTGGTCCACCTTCGTAGTTTTTGGTCCACCACTTTGGTCCACCTTGAAATCTTCGCTTATCGATTTCTTGTATTCCGTGGTCTCATTGCGCAGGTTCTTGGCGTGCTCCCACAACATAAACGCTTGAAAAGGTTCCATGGTCTCCTCTTCTCTCGACTTGTTGAGGGCTTCTATATATGCAGCCTTGTCTTCTTTGACGACTTTTGAAGGTATGAGTCCGAACTCAAACTGCAGATAGTTTGTGATGAGTCGTGACATCCTTCCGTTGCCGTCAACCCATGGGTGAATGGTGACAAGAATGTTGTGTGCGTCAAAACTCAGAAGATAAGCAGCCAAGTCATTTGGCTTTCTGAGCAGGCTTTCTCTTCTCTGATTGATGTGCTCGCAGAACTCCTGCAGTTTCATGGGCACCTTTCGGTAGTCCATATACGAGCGTCCGCCTGCTCCAGCCGTCACGCCCACCAAGCGCAGGTCGCCTTTCGACGAATCAAATTCTCCAGACAATGTGCTGTAATGGCTGCCCGTATTGCGCATCACCAGTGCCGACAGTGCCTTCAGCATGTCTAAGGAGAACGGTTTGTGCTCGCCAGCCCATCTGATGGCCTGCTCATAAGCCTGTTTCAGATCAAGGTTCATGAGCTGTTCCACCATAGGCTTGCCCTTTGCCGTGATGCCCTCATCGAAGAGCAACTGGTTCTCTATCTCTGTCACGGTAGAGCCTTCGATGGCCGTGGAATGGGTGATGATAGAGTAGAGATAGAACTTTTGATAGTCTATCTGCTCCGAGATGCCCAACTGTCTGTATTCTTCCAGAACAGCCTTTAGTTCTTTTATGCCTTCTTCCAAATTCATAATTTTCTCCTTCTAAATTTACCTGCCATTAAAGCATTTCTCGAAGTGCGCCCACGCCGTGCATTTGACGCGCTTATTGTAATGGTAGCATAGGCTTTATTTGATCATATTCAAACTAAAATTTGACGAGTTGACAATTCTATACCCCGCAGCTTTAAATTTTACTTCAGAATCCTCATCAACTGGGTCAATAGCAATCTTCTCTTTTCTCAAGAGTAATCCTGCAGAGGCTATAACCACATCATTGTGGTCTAACAAATCAACATCTCCATCCAGACTGAATTGGATATCATTGTCTAAAAGTATGTCAACGATTCTTTCGAGGCCAGGATACAATTCCTTCACTTCGTTTCGGTTAATCTCACATGCTTTTTCGAAATCTACTTGAACACATTCAGACAAGAAATTCCTTACTTTATTTGATTTGATCGGAATGGCGTCTAATGGTATGTCTGTAATAAGGAGTGTGGTACTTCTTGACCGGCTCGTTGCCACATTAAACAGATTGTCTGAGAATGCAAAATCATAATTGCGCAATGGAACATAGTAGATCGTATAGTCTACAGTCTCTCCTTGTATTCTATTGATGGTATCCACAAGAAGATCCAATTTTTGCTCATCATGACAAAATTCTGCCTGAAGTGCATTAGTTGTCATTACAAATGGTGATAGTATCGCAAGCCTTCTTTGGGGATAATAGCCGCTGAACACATCAACTATTCTCCTAATAATGTTAATGGCGTCTTTTGAGAATGCAGCACCACTACCTCCCTTGGTTGTGTATATCAAAGTGCCTCCTTCCTCTGGGAAGAAAGGACTAACATCAGAGGGAACATTAAACAAGGTCTTTTTCTTTTGAACACTTGTGAAATTTCCACCATAAAAATATTTTGATTGATTGGCACTTGCAGACGTAAGTCGGAATGATGTCGTCATTCTAAAGCTCGGCACATTGGCAGAACAAACATAAGTCATCATGCCATTTGTTTGTGTGTCAACATCTATTCCAATATAGTCGTTGGAATTTACTATTTCAACGACAGGCGGTAACTGCATAGGGTCTCCCACAATAAGGCATTTCCTACCCAGTTTCATAAAGGCAGCAATCGCGGTCAAGAAAGCCTGAGAAGCTTCCTCGATGACAATAAGATCATATATAGGACTGTCTGTCTTATTAATGATTCTTGATAGTGAATAATATGTTGTACACAACAAACCTCCTTCTGCTGCCAGCAGATTCTTATCTGCAGGTATCAAAAACGGATGTTTCTTTTGTTCCTCTGCTGTCAAAACCGTCTTACTGATGATTCCATTTTCGATCACTGGCTTTATTGTCGCTTGTGATATCAATGAAATCAAACTTGCATTACTTTGAGTTGTAACGCAGACACTTTTATGTTCGGAAGTTATCTTGCTGATTATCGAACCTATAGCATAACTTTTGCCTGTTCCGGGAGGACCTTGCAAAACACATACATCCGACTCCTTTAGAGCTTCCACGATCCTGTTTGGTACATTTTCTTCACTTCTTAATTCAATTGGATTCCAGTTGTCGTATTGGATTGTCGGGTTGAGAAGCAAGTCTTTGTCTGAAGGGTGCAGCTTGATATAATCAGCCAAGTTCATCAACAATTCAGTTGGTGGTAAAGTTTCCAACATAATAAACTTCAGCTCCTTGTGTTGGCTCAACCCCATACGAACAGCATTAAGCATATCGATGCCTATTCTGCCACAACCGATCGTTTTTTGTTCTTTGAGATAATATACTGGTACGACATCAGAGAAGTCGGTATGCGTCTTCATATTCGCCCTAAATCTCAAACTAGTACATGACCATAACTGTATACAGGTTCCATACTGTTCGTAGGCACTCTTTTTTATGATACACAGAACCATTGGCATTTTAAGGCGAGGGGTAGACATCGTCTCAAAATGCAAAATCATCTGTCCCTGCTCTGTTGTACCGACAATGGACCCATAATAAGCTCTACAATTTGCGAAAAGACTATTCAGAGGAGTATTTGCATATTGCTCATATTTCCTCTCTTGGTCTCTTCGTTGTAATTTGAAGAACTTTTCATATTGCTCTGATCTGTCCATATCCGTTTAGTATAGATTAAAATCTCCTTCTGCATTAAACGCACCATCAAAGATACTATTCAACGCGGCCTCTGGTGTCTGATGAACTTTTAACATCAGATGAACGTCACGATCGGAATAAAACGTAGTCAGTCGGACATCATCAGAAAGCTCAATACTCTCTGGCTCCAATACGCTCTTAATGGTATCCATAATATCCATGCTTTTTGTTGGAGACATTTTCAAGAGTATGTTCCTGCTACTTTCTGCAATTTCTCTGATATCATCTTCGTTCCTTATTAGCTTGAAATCATTGTCACCTAAGCCGGTACACAGACAAGCATAGTGTCCTGAGTTTACTATCGCATCCCAAACTCCAGGAGACATGTACCAGATGCCATATCCTGCACCTTGCACATGGATAGACTTTCCATTCTCAAGTGGAATCGGAGCATATTTCTCAGAGCGAACATATTCCTTCTCATCAAATGTTGACGAGATCGCAAACTCCGTCGCATGCTCTTTAACGTACATCAGCGCTCTATACCGCGCGATGATATGCTTTGCATGTATCTCATCCTTCGGCATTGAGAAACCATCACCCATAAAATCAGAAACTCTTTCTGAGTATTCTTTATTGAATTCTTCAGTTTTACGATTTTTGGCTTCTTCTTTAATGCGATTAGAGACTGTTATCTGCTCCTTGAGTTTTTTGATGAGCTCGTCCTTTTCATGTTGTTCTTTCAATGAGTCAAAGCATACTGAGACATAGTCTTCATAACTGAAAGGAATTGAGCTCTCGGAATAAACTTTAGCAAGAACAGCTGCTATTTCTTCTTCGTTCGTTGCTTTTATATAAAGATGTTTTGTGGAGAAACACTTATATTCTCCATGTTCCATAGAAGACAAGACACTACTGCTACCATTTTTATAAACAATTCTGCAAGGCATTTCAGAATCTAAAACATAAATCTGTATGCCATCAGATTTTCTCCATTTTTGGTATTTTACGGTGTCTAATTCCTCAGCCTTAGCATAATCCTCTTCCTCATCAAACTCAATTGCCAAACATCTTTTTACAATATCGTTCTGACAAAGAGACAGTAGTAACTGTTTCTGCTTAGAACCAGATATGGGTTTAATGGAATTCACCCAGTTCAAGAATTGCAACGGTGCTGATTTTAATTCTGTATTCCAAGAATCCAATGAGTCATTTTTGAATGCTATTCTTCGCTTAATTTCATAACTGTCGTTAAAATGCATTCCGAGATCTTTCAACATTTTTTTCTTGTTTTCATCATTACCGCACCAAGTTTCAATTGCTTTGTCTGCTCTTTCTTCTGCCAAAGTCCACTCGTCAGAGAACAGATATTTTTCTCTGATAAAGCAATTCCATTTGTAAAACGAATTAAAGGCTAGGAGAACTGGTAAAAAGTCATGCTCATAACAATAAGCCAAAATGCCTACAATTTGATTGATATTTGTCAATCTTACCATTTTATCCCAATACCCTAAACTGGAAGAACCGAGTGCTCCTCTATCCAAAAGGATATAAAAGTATTGCGCAGGAGTTATTAAAACATTTTCAGATGTCAATAATTCCTGCAAACGCTGGCTTACATTGCCAAGGTTGCTACTATCAGCAGAAAAGATAGTAGTATAATTGCTGATAGACGAAAACTTTGCGACAATCTTACCGTAAATAGCACACTGAGTATCATTTGGCAAAACGTCACTCAATCGTATACGATACGTTTTTTCCTTGTTATCTTTTGCAATTTTAAAAGACAGCATATCGCTTGAAGCGAATTCGCTCAACTTAATTTCATCTACAGTGATTTTAGACTTCAGCAAAGTGCATTCCACCTTAGCAGCTAACTTAATGCAACGATATTCGAAAGAATCATTGGCATAATCCTGACTGGTTGACAAAGGCAAACTATCAAGCTTTTTTACAAAGGCTTCTACAGAGTCTTTATCTAAAGTCTTTTCAATTAAAGACAATACCTCCAAGGTCGCACCGTACTTGTTGATTAGTTTAATTGTCAAAGAAGAATCCCATGATTGTTCCTTCGCTTGATAATATGAATAAATCTCGTCTATAGATTCTGCATCTTCAAAGATATCATCATATTCTGAGACAATAATGTCTTGATAAAAGCTCTCATCCGAAACAAGATACATCTGAATTTTGGGAAAGTTTTCCTCTTGACAAATTATGTATGGCAACTGCCAATTTTCTGCATGAGTTTTATACGAAGCCAATTTACCCAAAGAAGAAATATCTCCCTTCTTGTTTTTGAATATCTTTATTTGTCTAATTGATTCATCTTCGATATGTTCAAATGTAGCAAGCGCGGTAACAAGATCAAATTTGTCAGAGGTACTCAATTTCTCACAACCACTCTCAATAGCGGTTTTAATATTCGAAAAGAGAACCTTGTCGCTTTGTGGTGTAAGCAAGGAAGATAGAGGGTGAGACTCTATGGGCATGGTACACTTCATGCCTACTTTTTCCAAAATAGGCAGTATTAGAGCTGTTTTTGCCGTTGAAATGAGATAAGTACAATCTGCCTCTATCTCGTTTTGAGACTTTCTCTCATTTCCTATCTTGAACAACTTAATATGAGGCAAAATGTCCTTAGCTCTGTTGGTGGTAGTTGTTGATTTTATCTCATTGATAAATGCATCAAATGTTGTCTCATCGCAACTTCCCAGCCACTCATTTAAGAGTGATATGTTTGAATTTTCAATTATAGAGTTTATATTCCAACTCTCAATGCCTAATTTATCGCTTTTTATCGCTTCCTCCAAGAGCTCTTTATTAATGTCTCCAGTCCAAGCGAACCACTGCTTGTCAGCATGACCTATCTGGTCCAAAGGTATATCGATATTCATTTTTTTGATTTTCACCTTTGATACATCGTTAGAAACGCCTCCAGACAATGTTGGTATGCATGTTTTAATGGCTGCAAATAGTTTATCAAAGAATGCAGTATTCATCCAATTCTTTTCTTCAGCAGATTGTTTGTCTGTCAAAAGAATCGACGCAAAAAGTTGCAAAAATTTCTGGCGGTCTGTTGACATAAAACCACTTAGCGTTTTTACGATGAATGAAGCTATTTCAGGAAGCAATTCTCTATTTGTGTGATCATTTGTCAGTTTGCGACGGTTCGCTTCTACCTCAAAACTATCACTATGAACGAAAAGGGCCATGTTGTCAACCTCGTCACCCATAGGGAAATACTTATAGAAATTAGGCGATTGACGCAGTTGTTCAACAGCCTTATAATATGCTTTGTCTGTAAAGTTCAATGGCAAGAAACCGAACGAATAGAGAATGTCAAAATTGCTATATTCAGGTTCTATTTTCTTGAAAACATCTGTATCTTTGGCAATAGAAGACTCACAGATTTGCAATTTCTTTTTGTAAATAATTTCTCCGTTGAAACAAATGTTCTCCAATTGCTTCAACGTATTCATAGAGTATTCTATACCATTCTTGAGAGTCGCCAAATCTTTATCGAGAAGTTGCCGTTTGTTTTCACCGAGTTTGATAAAGAAGAGAGTGCCTTGGTTAAAACCATTTGGACTTTCCTCAAATAAAGACTCAAGACAATCCGTTGTATACTCACGAAACTCTCTCAATTCATCCTCTGTAAATGCTGTGACTTCTTTATAGTTTACATCTCTCACAACCTCTCCAGCATTGGCTGGAAAATTGGTGATGGCTATCTTCAGCAAGAAGGCATTTTCATCAATACCTTCATAGATAATTTCTTCTGAAGACATAAGTGAACGCAATTGAGAAGCATTATCCCAACTGAACATAATGGGTCCTTTGTTATCATATATCAGTTCATGAACCCCGTTACCTTTTCCTACTAATCGATGGGCTAGCTTAAAGCCAATGCCTAATCTACCAATACTTGACGAATCTGTTTTGGTAGACTGTGCGATGTTGAGTATGGCAGTAAGCCCTTCTACAGAAAACTTGGCACCATTATTCACTGCCAAGAAATACTGGTCATTATAGAATGCCCAAAAGTGTGTAGCATTACAGTCAACTGCATTTTGTAGGAATTCGTATATGGCTTGATTGTCTTCTGCTATATTCAACAGGGAAGGGAGGTATCTCTCAATATTATCCTTCATTCCATGAAACATATTGAAGAAACCGCTCTTATGCCCCTCAATAGAGTCGTAAGAACATCCCATGAAATCTTCATCAATCTCAGGCCGATAATTGTTTCTCTTTTCCTGTAATCTGTATTCTTTTGCTGAGTTTACTTTCATTTTTTAATTTCTATTTGTTGTACATCTTCTCAAAGTGTGCCAACGTCGTGCGGTAGTCGTCGATGCGGTTGTGATAAGATTCTATTTGTTATAGAGTCGCGCACTTCATAAGCTTGTTGTAATGGAAACATAATATTCTAATATATTGTTAGTTGAACATACCTACTCTAAGCCTAAAGAGGGACTAACTTGGCAATTCATAACTAGACGAAAACACTTCTGCATTGTTATCAGTCCTATCCCTTTATATTCAATTAAAGCAATCATTGATTTTACTTGATTGTTATTAATGGCTTTGTCAATTGTATCAATTTGTTTTTGTGCTCTGATGCCTGTTAGATTTTTTTTATCAATTGCTGGTATTGTATTCCATTTGCTCTTGAAGGTCTCAAAAAGGTCATCTGGTGCTGCAGGATCATACTCGTAGATTTCTACGGGTATATCACACTTAGAGAGGTAAGTTGTCATTATCTCCATTACTTTCTCTTTACTAAGGCCTCCATTATTTGCGCCAAGCAGAGGAAAGGCAATAGAAGTAATACGTTTTTCTTTATAAGTTTCAACAAACTTCTGTAATCCCTTTTCTATATATTCGTATTCACTTGGCAGTTTCCAATGAGTTTTGGTTGGGAAATTTAGAACCCAAGGGGCGTTAACGTCACCTTTATATAGCCATAGCTTGCCAACAGAAATGAGGTTCTGCCTACAATACTTTTGATACACTTCAAACATAGATGGGTATCTTAGTTTAAAAACTAAAGCAATACCCTTACCCATAACACCAACGCAGTTCACTGTGTTTACCACAGTTTGAGCTTTTGTATTAAATATATT
>CAVGRN010000054.1:0-16278 GCA_963631545.1 Paludibacteraceae bacterium
AAAAGATTGTCAGTTAAAGTATGAAATTGCGGATAAGTGACAATTTATTGGCGGTTTGCACATTTGATTATCGCACAAAGAAGGCGACCCCCTCAGAGGGCCGCCTATCTCTACGATTGCTCGTTAATTACTTTGCACCTTGCTCCAATGCCAAAGTCTTGGTTGGCTGGTCGCAAACCTCTGATGGTCCCCAGTATTGGATTGGGCCTGGGTAAACGTATGAAGTCTCGATAGCCCAAGTAGCACGGTTGTCTGCCAATTTCTTGAATGGCGCACCGTCCAACTCAACCAATGCCTTGCGGATAACTGGTTTTTGCTTTCCGTTACGTTGCTCCATGTTCATCATCATTGTGATAGGAACACCTGCAGCGATCCATTGATCTGATGGCTTCGTTGTGTTCTTGATCAATGACATGTAACCTGTCTTTCCTGATGCGATCAAGTTAGCAGCGTTGTAACCCAATGAGTAGCAGTAGTCTGCGTCGAAGTTTGAAGGGGCTGCGCAACGTCCTTCGTATCCGAAGAAGTGGCCGAGTCCTGAGAACTTACCAACGTATTTGCCTTCTGCCTTCATCTTAGCCAACTTAGTGCGTACCATCTCGATGAGCAACTTCTCAGTCTCGATCAAAGAAACCTGTACGTTTCCGTGAGGGTCACGCTCCAAAGTCAACTGCTTAGCGATTGCCTCTGGAAGGCTCTCGTAAACTGCCTTGCTGTTAGCAGACAACTTAGCAACTGCCTTCTTAACGTCAGACTCAGCAGCCAAGAGGTCGTTCAACTCCTTGATCAACACTTTCATCTCTGGGATGAACTCGATCAATCCTTCAGGAATCAAAACAACACCGAAGTTGTTACCCTTAGCAGCACGAGCGGCAACTGTCTCAGCGATGTTGTCGACGATGTTAGCCAAAGTCATCTTCTTAGCCTCTACCTCCTCTGATACGATACAGATGTTTGGTTGAGTCTGCAAACCACACTCCAAAGCAATGTGAGATGCTGAACGTCCCATCAACTTGATGAAGTGCCAGTATTTCTTTGCAGAGTTAGCGTCACGCATGATGTTACCGATAACCTCAGAGTAAACTTTACAAGCGGTGTCGAATCCGAAAGAAGTCTCGATTTGGTCGTTCTTCAAGTCGCCATCGATAGTCTTAGGGCAACCAATTACTTGAATGCCAGTTTTCTTCTGCAAGTAGTACTCAGCCAAAACACAAGCGTTAGTGTTTGAATCGTCACCACCGATGATAACGAGAGCCTTGATACCCAATTTGTTGCAGATCTCGATACCGCTGTCGAACTGAGACTCTTCCTCGAGTTTAGTACGGCCAGAACCGATGATGTCGAATCCACCAGTATTACGGTAGTCGTCAATGATGTCAGCAGTCAAATCGATGTATTTGTGATCGATCAATCCGCTAGGACCACCCAAGAAACCGTACAATTTAGCGTCTTTGTTGAGGGCTTTCAAACCGTCGAAAAGACCAGAGATAACATTGTGACCACCAGGTGCTTGACCACCAGAAAGGATAACACCAACATTGAATGCAGGTGCAGCCAACTTCTTGTCAGAAGCCTCGAAAGTTACGATTGGAAGACCGTAAGTGTTAGGGAACAACTTCTTGATTTCATCCTGGTTTGCAACAGACACGGTTGCTTTACCTTCTTTGAGCGCAACGCCACCCTTGAATGCCTTAGGCAATTTAGGTTGGTAAGACGCTCTTGCAATTTGCAATGCACTTTTTGCCATTGTCTTTCTGTTTATATGTTATAAAAAATCACGATTCGCACGCTTTCCGCAAATTTCGTAAAATTATGGCGAATAACCCAATGTCGCGGCAATTATTCGGTTTTCGCAATGGCGTTGAACCGGTTGATGCGGCGGTGGGTCATATATTCGTCCCAGTCGAACTTGTCTAATGTTTCTATGGCTGCCTCGTAGCCGATTTCGAAGAGCTCGTCGGCTTTATAGGCGTCGAACATACCATAGTTTTTCGCTTTTTCAATCTCGATGACGATGTCGCACGCCTTTTTCTCTTCAATGGTGTTTCCGTTGACGGCAAGGTGGAACACGCGTTCCGAAACGCTTTTTAGTCCGTCCACCGAGTCGACGTACGAGATGGGGTTGACATGCACGCCGATGACGAGGTCGCAACCGTTTTTCCGAAGGATGGACGCTGGCATATTGCAGAAGAATCCTCCGTCAACGTAGGATTTTCCGTCGATGATAGTGGGTTGGAACATGATAGGGACGGACGAGGAGGCGATGATCTTGTCGAGCAGCGCACCGGAGTTGAAGTAGACGTTGCGACCGGCGTTTAATTCGGTGGCGTTCACGAAAAACGGATAGCGCAGTTCCTCGAATGTCTTAGATTGCAGCATCTTCCCGAGATAGTGCTTGAAAGTGTCGATCGAGCCGAATCCGCCATTTTTCGGCATACCGAACGACACCATTGTGAAGAGGTTGCTTTTCTTGATGAAACGGCAGATTTCTTCGGGGGTGTGCCGGTCGGCATACAATGCGCCCATAATGGAGCCAGCACTTACACCAGACAGTATGTCGATGTGTATCTCTCTGTCTTCCAATGCTTTCAAAACCCCCAAATGGGCGATACCTTTGGCTCCGCCTCCGCTGAGCGCCAAGCCAATCTTGCAATTATCGAATTTGTTCGGCATATTGTGTTATACTTTGGTTTTTTGTTTTAGGTTAAATGAAGAGCAGCAAGGCGATGTTTACCACGCAAATCGCACCGAAGCCTGCCGCCAATTCTTTCCAAATCGTTTTGCCGGAGAAGAATATCCCGTAGAACATCTTCACCACGTTGTTGCTGATGATGGCCTGGAATGCCGCCAGAATCAGCAGTGAGTCGGCGATGTTATGCTGCGTTTGGAAGAGGTTGATAATGAACGGATTGATGTCCGTCACACCCACCAACAACGAAAGCACCCGCAGTCCGCTGTCGCCAAAATAGGAGAGGGCGTAGTGGGTGATGAGCGTGAATGCGACGAACAGAACGGCGAACAAGATGGACACCTTGAACTCCAAAGGGTTTTTCTCTTCCTCTTCTTCTGGCTCATCTACGTCATTGTTTTTCCCTTTTCCCCTTTTGTAAAAGAGGAAGGCGATGATGCCAGACACTGCCATCATGGTGACGAACAGCATCCAGTATTTCGCCATCAGTCTTGCGTTGAAGATGCCCAAGAGGATGAGTATCTTGAAATACATCATCGCAATGGCGCAGAAGATGGCTGCCACATACTCGTGCAGCGCAGCCTGTTGGTTTTTGGCTTTCTTTGCCAAAATGATGCAGGTTGCCGTGCTGCTATAGATTCCTCCGAGGATGCCGGTGATGATCACGCCGCCATTCTTGAAGAGGTATTTTTTGACAAGGTAACTCACATACGAGATGCCCGAGATGACCACCGTGGCGAGCCATATAGAGTAGGGGGTCAGTCCGGAGCCCTCTAACAACTCGTTTTTGGGCAGTATCGGCAGGATGACTCCGGCGATGATGAGGAATTTGGCGAGGTTGATAAACTCCTCGTTGTTCATACTTTGGGTGAAGCGGATGAACTTCTCCTTCATCTCGGATAATACCAAAATCGCCACCACTATCAGTATCACCATCCAAAGTTCCTTCTCGTAGATGATGGGTGTGAAGCAGTAGGTGATGAGGGCGATGACGATGGAGGTGATGCCGTGATACCCCTGCACAAAAAGTTTGTGGATGAAGTAGACGACGAACAACACAGAGAGGGTCGCCCCGCCGCAGAGAAACGGCACGAGACTGCCATTGCCGATGATGTAGAGAATGTAGCCCAAGATGCCGATGAGCGTGAATGTCCTGTCGGACCCGAACGTGTGCAGCGGCTCGTCCCCCTTGGAGAAGAGTTTCCGCTGCGACAAGCCCACTACGAGGGACATCAAGGCCACACAGAAAAAATTGACCATGTCGCGAGACAGTATGTTTGACACAACCTCCATTGGCTATCTGTTTAGGGTTTGTTTCTCATTCATTTCATTCGGTTTCATCGGGGAAATCCGATTCGGAATCACTTCTGACGGATGAAGATGTTGACCGGCGTTCCAGACAGGCTCCACTGCTCGCGCAATTTGTTTTCCAAGAATCGTTTATACGGCTCTTTGACGTACTGCGGAAGGTTCGCATAGAATACGAACGATGGTATCTGCGTGTCAGAGAGTTGGGTTACATACTTGATTTTGATGTACTTGCCTTTGGTGGCTGGTGGTGGATAGTTCTCAATCAGCGGCAGGAAGAACTCGTTGAGTTGGCTTGTCGGGATCTTCCGTTTCTTGTTTTCATAAACCTCTTTCGCCAATTCAAGCACTTTGAGAATGCGTTGCTTATTAATGACGGAGGTGAAGATGACCGGGAAATCGGTGAACGGCGCGAACCGTTCGCGGATGGCTTTCTCCACGGTGAGTGTGCTTTTCGAGTCTTTCTCCTTCACCAAGTCCCACTTGTTGACGCACACCACGATGCCTTTCTTGTTCCGCTGGATGAGTTGCACGATGTTCATATCCTGCGCCTCAATGCCGCGCGTGGCATCCAACATCAGGATGCACACGTCGGAGTTCTCGATGGAGCGGATGGAGCGGATGACGGAGAAATACTCCAAGTCTTCTGTCACTTTCCCTTTCTTGCGGATTCCGGCGGTGTCCACTAATACAAAGTCGAACCCGAACTTGTTGAAGCGCGTGTTGGTGCTGTCGCGTGTGGTGCCGGCAATGTCTGTAACGATGTTGCGGTCTTCGCCGATGAAAGCGTTGATTAATGACGATTTCCCGGCGTTTGGTCTTCCTA
Organism: Paludibacteraceae bacterium; assembly: GCA_963631545.1. Classification (GTDB taxonomy): domain Bacteria; phylum Bacteroidota; class Bacteroidia; order Bacteroidales; family Paludibacteraceae; genus UBA1181. The sequence continues at coordinate 4,824 of CAVGRN010000054.1, forward strand.
CAACGGCGATGTGCGGCAGATTCTCGTCCTCCTTCGATTCGATTTTCGTAGGGAACTCCGCTAAGATTTTGTCCAACAAGTCGCCCGTTCCCGAACCTGAGATGGAGGAGATGTTGTTAGGGTCGCCCAAGCCTAATTTATAGAACTCTGCGGCGTAGTATTGCGCCTCGGTGTTGTCCACCTTGTTGCAGACAAGCACAACGGGCTTCTGGTGTTGGCGGAGGATTTGAGCCACTTGTTCGTCTAAGTCGGTTACACCGCTCTGCACATCCACCACAAAGAGGATGACGTCTGCCTCCTCGATGGCGATTTTCACCTGCTTGCGGATTTCCTCCTCGAATATGTCGTCGGAGTTGACCACCCAGCCGCCGGTGTCGACGATGGAGAATTCTTGTCCGTTCCATTCCACTTTACCGTATTGCCTGTCGCGCGTGGTGCCGGCCTCCTCGTTGACGATGGCACGGCGGGTCTGCGTCAGTCTATTGAATAGTGTCGACTTTCCCACGTTGGGGCGGCCGACTATGGCAACTAAATTACTCATTCTGAATGTTTTTTTATGTTTTGGATTTAGTTGTGGTATTTCATTGGGTTGAAAAAATCCGCAAGAAAGAAGTGTCCCGATTTACTCTTGTTGGTAGCCGAACTCTTTGAGTTTCTTGTCTTTGTTGCGCCAATCTTTCTCCACTTTGACGAAGAGTTCGAGGAACACCTTTTTCTCGAAGAAGGCTTCGATGTCTTTCCGAGCCTCCATTCCGATTTTTTTCAGCATCTTTCCTCCTTGACCGATGATGATGCCTTTCTGCGAATCCCTCTCGACGTAGATCACGGCATTGATGCGTATCAAGTGGTTGTCTTCCTTGAATTGCTCCACAACCACTTCAACGGAGTAGGGTACTTCTTTGTCGTAGTTGGTGAGTATCTTCTCGCGGATAATTTCCGTTACGAAGAATCTCGCCGGCTTGTCGGTCAGCGCATCTTTTTCGAAGAAAGGGGGCGAATCGGGCAGCAGACTCTTGATTCGTTTCAGCAGATAATCCAAGTTGAAGTTGTTGAGGGCTGAGATGGGGATGATTTCCGCATCGGGCAGCGTCTCGTGCCATTGTGCCACCAACTTCTCCAAATCCTTTTGGTTGGATTGGTCTATCTTGTTGATGACGAGGAGGACGGGCGACTTCTGCTTCTTCACCTTCTCTAAGAAATCGGCGTTTTTATCGGCGTTTTCCACCACATCGGTAACGTACAGCACCACGTCGGCATCCGTCAGCGCGCTGTTCGAGAAGTTGAGCATCGACTCCTGCAACTTATAGTTGGGCTTCAACACGCCTGGGGTGTCGGAATAGACGATTTGGAAATCTTCACCGTTGACGATTCCGAGGATCCTGTGCCGTGTGGTTTGCGCTTTCGAGGTGATGATGGAGATTTTCTCGCCCACCAATGCGTTCATCAGCGTCGACTTGCCGACATTCGGGTTTCCAACTATATTTACAAATCCTGCCTTATGCATCGCAAAAATTTTTACAAATACGATTCTACAAATTTTTACAAAGGTAGTAATTTTTCCACTATCTCTGCCTCGTTTGATTTCGAAATCGTCAGCAAGAGAAACTGAGAAGGTGCGATTGAAAAATCGGTACCTCATCCCCAACTTGGAACACATCAGGGCCGTACTATCGGTATGCGAAGCGGCACACGGATGCGCAGATAAGCCAGCAGATGGGGATCCTCAAATAAACGGTATTAAAATGAGCGGGAGCAGAAAATATGCGATCAACCCCAGCAAAATCAGGAGTTCAAGTCGGAACTCTTTATAAAGATTCTTGAAAATCCGTTTACAGAGGTTTCCCATTTTCGTCGTTATCATACTTTCGCATCTTTTTCGGTCCGCAGAAGAAAGTTAGGAAAATCCAAGCAATCACGGCGCAGATGAGGGGCGAGGAGAGGTTTATCTTCCAGTAAACCAAAAGGTTGATGAGAAGGATGGCGAATGACGCAGCCACTATGCCGATGTTCCATTTCAGCCTCGTTTGCGGGTTTTCGTCGGTCAGTCCCTTTCTGCTGCCCCATAGTAGCAGCGGCAGTGCTAATGTGGCGAACACGGATAGGTTTTGCAGCAGCAGATGCCCTTGTGGGTCGCCGATGGTTCTTCCCCATCTCCAATATATGCCGGCAATCAGCACGGCGGAGAGTATGGACAGGGCGATGTGTGTTATTTTTAATGTCTTCATAAAAAATAGTTTTGTAAAATTAGACTTGATAGGGGACGCGGTTGACGATGGAACGCCCCAAGGTGATTTCGTCTGCATACTCCAGCTCGTCGCCGATGGAAACGCCGCGCGCGATAGTGCTGAGTTGCACATTGTGCGGCGAAAGCCTTTTGTAGAGGTAGAAGTTGGTGGTGTCTCCCTCCATTGTCGGACTCAACGCTAAGATCACCTCCCGTATGTTTCCAGCCTGCACGCGCTCCACCAAGAGGTCTATGCTGAGGTCGGATGGCCCGACGCCCGTCATAGGCGAGATGACGCCGCCCAACACGTGGTACAGTCCTTTGAACTGCTGCGTATTCTCCACGGAGATCACATCGTTGATGTTCTCCACGACGCAGATGGTGGTGGGGTCGCGCCGCTCGTCAGAGCAGATTTGGCACACCTCTGTGTCCGATATGTTGTGGCACACCTTGCAGTAGCGTATCTCGTTGCGCATTTTGATGAATGTGTTGCCGAAGTTCTCCACGTCTTCCCGACTCTGCCGCAGCAGGTGCAGGGCGAGCCGTAGGGCGGTCTTACGTCCGATGCCGGGCAGTTTGGAAAACTCCTTCGCCGCATTGTCCAATAAGGTTGATGAGTAGTTCGTGTCCATAATACGAATGTAAAAACGCTAATCGTTGAAAGTGGGGAAAATCTCGGTGAAATCGGGGATTTCTCTGTAAAAAACGTATCGTTTCTGCTGGTGGTCGAGTTGGCAGCAGTAATGTTCTAAGCCGTTGGAGACAATCAGCAGGCGCACGTCTAACCCCATGCAGTAGGTGGCGATTTGGTCGAACACTTTCTGCGAGATGCGCACGCTTGGGGCTTTGTATTCTGCGATGAGGAAGGGGGTGAGAAAGGCGTCGTAGACCACCGTGTCGCACCGTTTATGCATTCCGTTGATGTCCACTTCCACCTCGTTGGCGATGCGCGCCGCCGGGAAGTGCTTCTCTGCCACGAGAAAGCGCACCATATTCTGCCGCACCCATTCCTCGGGGGTGAGGGCGACGAACTTCCGCCGGCACTCGTCATAAACGGAAAGACGGCCGCCATCCTTTTTAAGTTTGAAATCGTATTTCGGGAAATTCAGTTCCACCATTTTTCGCTATCTTTGCGGATTAGCAGGCAAATTTACAATTGTTTTCCGTTCGTACTCCGTTGTTCAATGCGGAAAATCATCGGTGGAAACGAAAAAAATCGGGCTATGGAGAAAAAACAAGCCAGTGTCTGGTGCCGGGAAATCCTGACAGACCTAAAAAATAAAAAGTACAAACCCGTCTATTTCCTTTCGGGGGAGGAGCCTTATTTCATCGATGTAATCTCGGATTATATCATCAATAACACGCTTGAGCCTTCGCAACAGGGCATAGACCAATATGTGTGCTACGGAAAGGATATCACACTGAAGTCTGTGATAGAAAACGCCCGGAGGTTTCCGATGATGTCGCCCAAACAGGTGATTGTGGTGAAGGAGGCGCAGAACATCACAAAAGGAGGAGAGGAGGGGGGAAGCCCGTTCGATATGCTCGTCGGCTACCTTAAAAACCCGCAGCCGTCCACCGTGCTTGTCTTTTGTTTCAAGAAAAAGGCGGACAAGCGGAAAAAATTCGTCTCGGAAGTAGCGAAAAGCGGTGTTTTCTTTGAATCGGAAAAACTCTATGACAACCAGTTGCCATCTTTCATCCACGAATATATAAATGGTAAAGGAATACGGATGGACGACAACGCCGTGCAGCTGCTGGCAGACCATATCGGAAACGACCTCCACCGCCTCGTCAACGAGTTGGACAAGTTGGTAACTACCAAGCCCTCAGCGGCTTCGAGCATAACGGTAGACTTGGTGGAGAAGAACGTCGGGATCAGCAAAGAGTTCAACGAGTTTGAGTTGAAAAACGCCATTATGCAAAAGGACGTCTACAAATCTAATTTCATCGCCATACATTTGTCGCAGTTAAAATCGTTCACGCTAACACTCACTATATCTGCATTGTATATGTCATTTTCTAATCTAATGCTTTACTATTTTTTGCAGGATAAGAGTAGGGCGAATGCGGCGGCGCAAATCGGCATCAATCCGTTTTTTGTGAAAGAACTTGAAGAAGCGTCGAAAAAGTACACACCGAAGAAAACGATGTCCATCATCTCCCTTTTGCGCGAATATGATGCCAAGTCGAAAGGCTTCGCCAACAACGCCCCACAGAGCGAGTTGCTTAAGGAATTGATATACAAGATATTGCACTGATTTGTGCGGCAGATTCCCGTTTTCGGGAAAAAATCTTAATTTTGAACCAGTAAAAATGTAAAACGATGCAGATAAAGTCAGCCGAATTCATCGAGAGTAACTCTTCCTGGATTAAGTGTCCGAAACATACGAAACCCGAGTACGCCTTCATCGGGAGGTCGAACGTGGGGAAATCGTCCCTTATCAACAAAATGACGGGTAACAAAAACTTGGCGAAAACCTCGGCAAAACCAGGAAAAACACTGCTTATCAACCATTTCCTTATTAATAAGGAGTGGTATTTAGTGGATTTGCCCGGCTACGGCTATGCGCAAATCGGCAAGAAGGAGCGCGAGAAACTTGAGAAGATGATTAAGAGTTATGTGTTGTCGCGCAATGAGTTAGACAATCTGTTCGTTTTGGTGGATAGCCGGTTGGAGCCGCAGAAGATAGACCTCGAGTTCATCGAGTTTCTCGGTATCAACGGCGTGCCTTTCTCCATCGTTTTCACAAAATGCGACAAGCAAAACAAAACGAAGACCGCCGCAAGCGTGGAAGCGTACAAAAACGTGTTGAGCGAGACGTGGGAGGAACTTCCGCCCATCTTCATAACTTCTGCCGAATCGGGCGATGGATGCGACGAAGTGCTGGATTACATCGAATCCATCAACCAATCGATCGCACAATAAACCGTTTTTTTTAGTTGAACCTAAAAATTAGTGCTTTGACTGTTCTTTTTTATTTGTTCTATGCCTTCGTCTGGGTGCTTTCTTGGCTTCCGTTAGGAGTTTTGTACCTTTTTTCGGACATCGTTTACCTTCTGGCGTATTATGTGATACGGTACCGTCGGAAGGTGGTGCGGACGAACCTCGTGAACTCTTTCCCCGACAAATCCGCCGATGAAATCGTGAAAATTGAGAAAGGGTACTACCTGCATTTGGCAGACACGTTGGTCGAGACCATCAAACTGCTGCACATCTCGGACGAGGAAATCAAGCGTCGTATGCATTTTACCAACCCCGAGGAGATGGGGCGTCTCTTTGACGAGGGGAAGAGCGTCATCGCCCTTTTGGGGCATTACGGCAACTGGGAGTGGATCACGTCCATCTACCTTAATTACCACGACATCGTCGGCGGCGAGTTGTACAGACCGTTGAAAAACAAATACTTCGACAATTTCTTCCTGAAACTCCGCTCGCGGTTCGGTACGGTCAACATTCCCAAAAACGACGCGTTCCGCTTCATCGTGGAGTTGCGCCGCGAAGGAAAAACATTCGGCTTGGGCTTTATTGCCGACCAAACGCCGTCTAAAAACAATCTGCACTACTGGACAACTTTCCTGAACCAGAAAACGCCGTTCCTCAACGGTCCCGAGCGTATCGCCCGAAAAGGGGATTACGCAGTGGTTTATTTCGACGTGAAGAAAGAACGCCGCGGGTATTATTCGTGCGATGTCATTACCATCACCGAACATGCGAAAAGCACCGAGGAGTATGAGATTACCGACAAATATGTGGAACTGTTCGAGGCGACGATTCTGAGGAATCCGTCCTATTGGCTGTGGTCTCACAGGCGGTGGAAACACAAAATCGAAGAAGCACCCGATAACGCAGTGGAGAGATGAAAAAAGTATCGGTCATCATATTGAATTGGAATGGGCGGAAGATGATGGAGCAGTATTTGCCGTCTGTTTGTTCGTTCTCTCAAGGAGATGATTATGAGGTGGTTGTGGCAGATAATGGGTCGGACGACGATTCCGTCGCGTTCCTGAAGGAAAATTATCCGCAGGTGCGCCTTATCTGTTTTCCGAAGAATTATGGATTTGCGGAGGGGTACAATCGTGCGATAGCGCAGACGGAGTCCGAGTATGTTGTGCTGCTCAACTCAGATGTGGAGGTTACCGAGGGATGGTTGCAGCCGCTTGTGTCCTATTTAGATGGACACGAAGAGGTGGCAGCGTGCCAACCCAAATTGTTAGCGTACACTGATAAAGGCAAGTTTGAGTATGCAGGCGCGGCAGGCGGTTTTCTCGATGCGTACGGATTCCCTTTCTGCCGTGGCAGAATATTTTCTGAAACGGAGGAAGATAAAGGTCAGTATGACGCCATACGCCAGATTTTCTGGGCGACGGGTGCGGCGTTGTTCATCCGAAAGTCGGTTTATGAGGGAGTGGGGGGCTTGGACGACAGTTTCTTCGCCCACATGGAGGAGATTGACCTTTGCTGGCGACTGAACAGCAGGGGGCATCAGGTGGTTTGTGTGCCGCAAAGCATGGTGTACCACCTCGGCGGAGGAACGCTCAACGCCAACCATCCGCGCAAAACCTATTTGAACTTCCGTAATAACCTCTTGATGATTTATAAGAACGAAACGGAGGACAATCTGAAGAAGGTGCTGCGCGCGCGTTTCTTTTTCGACTATCTCGCCGCTTTCGTCTTCCTACTGAAAGGGGAAACGGCAAACTTCAAGGCGGTGCGGAAAGCCAGAAATGATTTCTACGAAATCCGCGATCAGTACAACGAGAAGAGAAGCGAGAATTTGCGTTGCCAGTCGGTGCGCCATTTCCCGATAAACTATGCGGGAAGCATTGTTTTTTCGTTTTATGCGAAACGGAAGAAGAAATACAGCGATTTGTGAATCAAATACTTAGTGCGAAGATAACCCATATATATTATGTTAAATAGGCTGTTTGTTTTGATTATTTCCGTAACTTTCTTGGTTGGGGGAATGCATGCGCAGCGGGTAACGGCGAACAAGGCTTTTCCCGTGGGTGAACATTTCGTGCTGGACGCTTACTTCAATCTGGGTTTGTTGTGGATAAAACTTGGCACAGCCGATTTCGCCGTTTCAGAGGAGAACGGCAACTATGTCTATACGGTAACCGCACGCAATTATCCCAAATGGAACAGAATTTATGAGGTGAACACGCTGCACGTCGCATCCTGCACAAAAGATATGCGTCCGTTGTATATGTGGTGCAAGGTGCATGAAAACGGAAAATATTCCGAAGATAGTTATACTTATAAGTGTAAGGGCGACCATTACGAAATCCGTCGGAAATGCAAGAGCCAGAAATATCCCAATGGTTTGGACACGCTTTTATATTTGCCTTTGGAGGCGCATGACATCATCAATTCCATTTATGTGGCACGCAATGCCGACTTGACAGTGAACGGCGGGAAAAACATTCCGTTTTATCCGATATTCGGCAACGGTATCCACATTATGTATGGCGATGTGATTGGGCGTGCAACCATCAAGACGCGTGAGGGCGACGTCTATAAATGCACGAAGAACATTGCCAAGGTTGGCTCAGGCACAATTGTCGACAACTCCGAACCCGTCTACGTCTACGTTACCGACGACGACCGGCTAATCCCTGTGCTTGTCGAGGCGAAACTCTCCATCGGCTACATCAAGGTTTACCTGAAAAATTACGAGATATTGCCCAAATGAACGGTGTGTTCTATTGTGTTTTTTGAATGTTCGTTCGTTATATAATTTGCATTATGTTAAATAGAATCTTGACGCACAAATCCAACCAATGAAACTTTGACTGCTTTGGCACCCACTTTGTCTGCTTTGGCACTAACATCTTTTCTCGTTTTGAACTTGCAACCAACTACAATGGGTCTTCCACCTTTTATAGGAAGAAGACCCACTGTGTGTAATGATTCCGTCGAAACGGACGCTTTTACTTTTCTTTTTCCTTTCTCAGCTTAGCCAGCGTTTTGCCGTTGTAACTGAAAAACTTAGGTCCTTGGTAGGCACCAGAGGTATTCTGTTTCTCCTTAGGCAGAAATTCGCTCGTGAATGAGGATAGGCTGTAGCGTTTGCCCTCATACTCCACTTCGCTATCGCTTGCCACTGTTACGGGAAGGTTCAGTGCGTCGAACACCACGGTGTCGCCAGCCTCAAGCCCCACCATGTGGAATTTGAAAGGCAACGCCCTGCCTGTGTCCGTCTTCTTCTCGCGTACCGAGGTCTTGCGAATCCTCTCCACCACTCTCGGTTCGTCCTGCATAGATGTCGTGTCTGCGAAATCATCGCCGGTGCTTCTCTCTCCGTCGCATTCCACTTCTGCAAGCTCCTGTCGGTAGGCTTCGTAGGCTTCCTTGTCATCTTCGCTAATCTTGTATTCCAAGACATCGCTTAAATGATAGTAGAGACGCCATTCACATTGCTCATAATCTTCTACCAAAGTGCCTTCTCTCATTTCATTATAGCGGATATCTTTGGAAGTAATTGGAAACAAATTCAGACTATATGGGGTTTCTTCGTCCAATTTGATGAGCATCTGGCTTCCGCTCATATCCATGGATGTGCGAAAGTGTATGTACTTGAACTGCTTCAATTCAAAAGGAAATACTCCATTATTTAATGATTTCAAGGTATAATGCTTGCCGGGTTTAGAATCCAATCCCTTTATGCGGATATATCCGCCTTTCCCATCTGTCTTCACGAAAAAAGCCGCATTGGAAGGTTGAATTAGGCGCACCTCCCATTTTTTCCTTCCTTCGAGCATAGCGAAAAAGAATTCACGATGTAACGTGAGATGCAGCACGTCCTTTGGTGGATAGTTACCGAGGGTGTCGAGAGCGATTTCGGGTTTCAGCTTACGGATTTTTTTCTTGTCGTTGATGGTGAAGATGCAGGCCTCCAAATTTCCGTTGAGCAAAAGAACTGGCCAGTAGAACGGCGTGTCGCGCCACCCATTCTCCTTCAATCCATTTTGGCGGAGCAACGTCAGCACGGGGCGGTTCTCTGCTTGGGTTTTGGCAAGGGCGTTGGTAGCACCACTTTCAGGAGCATCGATAAACCTACCGCGCGGATCGTTGATATTGCTACGTTCGCGGCTCATATTACGGTTGGTGCATACTTGGCAGTAGATCTTACCGTCATTGTCGAAGCAACTATGCTCTAAGGCGGTGAACATCTCGTTCGGATCCCATTGGTAGTCTAAGTTTTTCCACTCCTCGGCGTAGACGAAAGTGCTGCTAATCAGACCGATGATTTTCTGCGCCGTGTCGCAGTCCATTAGGAAGAATGGGTTTTTATCGGTAACCTCCTTGTAGGCTGGGATTTTCGCAAGCATATCGTCAATTTCCTTGATAGTCTTGCCAATCTCCTTCATCGTGCCGGTTTGGAATCCCTTAGGCAAGATTCGCATGAAAGGCTTCAGCACCTTGGTGTTTGCCGGCGTGTACTTGTTGGATGCGGTGGCTTTGATACGAGGGTCGTAGTTGATGACCATGCTCGTGAGAAAGTCGTTAGACTGCACCTCATTCTGGTGGAATTTCAGATAGTCGTACATTGCCGTGTCTATATTGTTGATAGACTTCAGCACGTCGTATATTTTTTCTGTGGTAAAGAAGCGCGTGCAGGCCATATCCTCCTTGATGCGCGCGCCATACATACGGGCGTGCTGCAACACTGTGTCCATTTGGAATTTCTGAGGGTCGCGGCCGTAGAAGAAGCAAAGCATATTGTCGATGGTGATGCCTCGGTCGAGGATGTTGCCGCCGATAAAAATGTTGGCGACCCCCTCCAAACTTAGTTGCCCTTTCTTGTTGAGCATAGCGGGAACATCGTCGTCCGAGTTGACTGTCTGGATTGTATAGGCGTTATCTTCCAAAATGCGTTTCACCTCGGTCTCCACTTCGGCGAAAGTGGGAAAATCCTCGCAGATGAGTCCCGATTGGTTGCCTAACTCATTGCTCAACTTCAAACTGTCGTAAGCATTTTTTTCAAAATCAAGGACATACAAGTCCGAGTTGTGCTGATATAGGAAGGCTTTCTTCAAGTCGTCCATAATTCCCCTCAACAAATTATCTTGCCAATCGTGCTTGTCTTTCTCCACCTCGCAATGGATCAGGCAACTCGACCGATATTTTTGGTTTTCCTTTTTCCTACGCTGGATGATACGCACTGCTGTGGCGAAGAGATAACTCACCACTGCGAAATTAAGGGGAGAAAGAGTTTCGGAGTGAATGGGCGAATCGCTATACCAGTCGTTGCGTTCGCTTAGCACATTGACGCAAGTCTCATTCACAGGTTGGAAAAGGCAGCTGTACATTGAGTTTTCATCTTCGCTCAGCTCAAAATATTCTCGTCCGCCCACATACATTTCGTGGACAGGCACAAAGCCCGTGTACCTTGGCAACCACGAAGAGGCTTCTTTTCCACCGCGCAGTTTCACCGTGCCGTCGGGCTGCAGGAAGAGCGAGTAAGGCGTGGCAGTAATCTGCAGATAGCGGCAGAACGCCGGTTTTTTCCTGAATTTTTCGATTAGCTCAGCCATTCTTAGCAGATCCACCTCCCCTTTCCGCCTCAAATAATTGCGGCTGGCGAAGTCCGCCTCATCGTCGCACACAAGCACACGTTTGGAGCGAAGAAGTTCGCTATCATCGAATATATCGTTCAAATACTTCAAATTCTGTGCTTCCTTCTTTACGACGATGATAAACTTATTGGTAGGGTCGCTAAGCAGCGTCCTGCTGATACCGCCTCGGTGTCCGAGTTTAAGAATGTCTTCAACCCGAATTATGACCTTTTGGTCATAACTACCGTTATCAACAAAAAAGCGGAAGTCATTTTTAAGCCGGTTGAGTGTCTGGTTGGCAAGCGTGTTGGTGCCTTTTGTCATCACTACGGCAACGTCGATGCCACGGTCGAAGCAGAGCCCCATAATGCTTAGGAAGGTATCGGTCTTACCGCACTGCACTTTGCCGAGGAGCAGACAAGGTTGCGTGGCGTTGGGTGCTTCGCTCATCAACTCATCAGTCATCTTCCTCACTACTTGTTCTTTCTCGGCGGTCATAAATGGGTTATTGGCAGCCATCGTCCCGAAAATGAATTCTTCGGGGTTGATGCTGGCGGCGCGTTCCAAGCGCTCCTTCTCGTCAAGAATCGGTTGAGGAACCGCTATGCCTTGTGTTTTAAAGTATTTGATGCACTGCTCAATTTCCTCAATGGTGTTAAATTTCTTTTC
>CAVGRN010000055.1:0-15662 GCA_963631545.1 Paludibacteraceae bacterium
CAATGCACCCGTTTCGGCATTGGTTGTGTGAAACCTTGTTCGGGAGAGGTGCGTAACAGGGTCAAAGAATGCTATTTCGTTCAATAAAACCCCAATTCGGATATTAATCTCTCCAATTTTTATTTATTAACTATGTTTTGCGATTTTTTATGTTATATTTGCAAGAGGCTATCGAAAGTCTGAAAATATGTTATTAAGGAAATGAATTAAATAAAAATAGAAGAAAAAAATGAAGAAAGTCTTTTTGGCAGTGTGTGCTGCGTTAGCGTCGATGGCGGTTATGGCCCAGACGGAAGACAAACCTTGGAGCGTCGGTGTTTACGGCGGCAAGGTTGAGGCTGCGAACGATTTCGGAAACAAGTTTATGCATGTTACTGATGGTTTCTACGGAGCCGCATCGTTCACATTCTCTCGTTATTTGAATCCTCATTTTGATGCCGAATTGCATGCTTTGTGGGGTCGTTACGGAACAAGAGGTGGTGAATTTTACGCTACCGACCCTGATTTCAAAGCGGGTATGGGTTATGCCGACTTGACAGGAAAGTTCAAGTTCATCTCTTCCGACCGTGGAACATTGCTCAATCCATTCATTTTCATCAGTTTGGGTGCAAGAGCCATCTATGGTTTGGACGAGTCGTCAGACTATGAAACAACTTCCGAAGATAACAAGGGTGTAAACTTCGTTCTTGGTGGTGGTATCGGTTGCGACCTCCGTATCAGCGACACTTGGGGTATCCGCTACTTTGCTAAGTACGGCTATCCATTCGGCGGAACTGCTGACGCTTGCGACAACCGCGAGTGGGGAGATTACAACGACGAACACTTGATCCACAACCTCGGTGTTTACTTCAACTTCGCATTCAATACGGATAAGGATGGCGACGGTGTGCCTAACAAATTGGATGAGTGCCCAGACACCCCTGCCGGCGTGGCAGTAGATGAGAAGGGTTGCCCATTGGATTCTGACGGCGACGGTGTGCCTGACTATCTTGACAAGTGCGCCGCAACTCCTGCCGGCGTGGCAGTAGACTCTGTCGGTTGTCCTTTGGACGCAGACGGTGATGGTGTTGCCGACTACTTGGATGAGTGCCCAGACACCCCAGAGAATGTTTCTGTTGACGAGAAGGGTTGCCCATTGGATTCTGACGGCGACGGTGTGCCAGATTATTTGGATAAATGCCCTGGAACTCCTGCAGCAGCCAAGGGTTATGTAGACGAGAACGGCTGCCCTACCGATAAGGATGGCGACGGCGTTTACGACTACGAGGACGCTTGCCCAGACGAGGCTGGAGTTAAGGCTAACAACGGTTGCCCTGAAATCAAGGCAGAGGTTAAGAAACTCTTCGAGAAAGCTTTGAACGGTATTGAGTTTGAGTCGGGCTCTGCAAAAATCAAGAAAAAGTCTAACGACATCTTGAATCAGGTTGCTGCCGTAATGCAGGAGAACCCTTCTTGGAAGTTGTCTATCAACGGACACACCGACAATAGCGGAAAATCTGATAAGAACCAAAAACTCTCTGAAGACCGCGCCGCAGCCGTTAAGGCTTATTTGGCTGGCAAGGGCATTGACGAGAGCCGTATGGAATCTGCCGGATTCGGTGATACTAAGCCAGTTGCAGACAATAAGACGAAAGCGGGAAAAGCTAAGAACCGTCGCGTCGAGTTCATCGTACGTTTCGAAAAATAATCGTTAGGTTGGATAAATAGGGAGGGAGCGGATTTTCCGCTCCCTTTTTTGCGTTTATGCGAGGTGAAATTTGAAAATTCTTGTTATCTTTACATATACTCAACTAAGTGTATGAACGATAAAACTGTTTGTTTATGGAAATGTTGAAGTTGATAAAAAACGACCCGTGGCTGAAGCCTTTTCAGGACGCAATCGTGGGTAGGTATAAGTACTTCTTGCGTAGGGAAGCTGAGATTGAGAAAAACAACGCTACCCTTTCGGATTTTGCTACGGGCTACCTCTATTTTGGTATGCATAAGGTGGCAAAACACTGGGTTTTCAGAGAGTGGGCGCCTAATGCAACCGCCATCTACTTGATTGGAACTTTCAACGACTGGAAGGAGTGCGACGAATATAAGCTGAAACGCGGCCAGAATGGCGTTTGGGAGATTGAGCTGCCAGAGAAATCTATGAAGCACCAAGATCTTTATAAATTGAAGATTTATTGGGAGGGTGGCTGTGGCGAGCGTATCCCCGCTTGGTGCCGGCGTGTGGTGCAAGACGATGGAACGAAGGTGTTCTGCGCACAAGTCTGGGCTCCACAAAACCCCTATAAGTTTAAGGTGAAGAAGCATAAACCTGACGTATCGCCGCTGCTCATCTACGAGGCCCACATTGGTATGGCGGGCGAGGACGAGAAGGTGTCAACCTACAAGGAGTTTATGGAGAACGTGCTGCCCCGCATTGTGGCAGACGGCTATAATTGCGTGCAGTTAATGGCCATCCAGGAACACCCGTATTATGGTTCGTTTGGTTACCACGTGTCGAGTTTCTTCGCTCCATCGTCCCGGTTTGGCACGCCCGACGAGTTGAAGGAGTTGATTGATAAGGCGCATGAAATGGGTCTTTCCGTCATTATGGATTTGGTCCATTCTCACGCAGTTAAGAATGAAAACGAGGGCTTGGGTCTCTTTGATGGCACTCGTTACCTCTACTTCCACGAGGGCGAGCGCGGCGAACACCGCCAGTGGGACTCCTACTGCTTCAACTATGGAAAGAATGAGGTCATTCACTTCCTTTTGTCTAATTGCAAATATTGGTTGGAGGAATTCAAATTTGATGGTTTCCGCTTCGACGGCGTAACCTCGATGATTTATTTGGATCACGGGTTAGGCACTTCATTCTCCAATTACTCAGACTATTACAGTCCGAACCAGGACGGCGACGCGATTTGCTACCTCACCTTGGCGAATGCTTTGATTCACGAGGTGAACCCAAGAGCCATCACCATTGCCGAGGATGTGAGCGGTATGCCGGGCTTGGCAGCCAAAATCAAGGATGGCGGTATGGGATTCGACTATCGTTTGGCAATGGGAATTCCCGATTTCTGGATCAAACTGATAAAAGAATCGAAAGATGAGGATTGGAAGCCGGGACACATCCTGTACACGTTGACCAACCACCGCGCCGATGAACACGTCATCAGTTACGCAGAGAGCCACGACCAGGCTTTGGTGGGCGATAAAACCTTGATGTTCAGATTGGCAGATGCGGATATGTATTGGCACATGTCGCGCCTGTTTGATTCGTCTTATATGGTGGATCGCGCGATTGCTTTGCATAAAATCATCCGTTTGATAACCCTTTCCACCACGAATGGCGGATATTTGAATTTTATGGGCAATGAGTTCGGCCATCCCGAATGGATAGACTTCCCGCGCGAAGGCAACGGATGGAGTTACAAACACGCCCGCAGACAATGGCATTTAGTGGATGATACTAATCTGAAATACAAATACTTGGGTGATTTCGACAAGGCGATGATTGAGTTGGTGAAAACCGAAGATAAGTTCAACGAATTGCCAATCCAACAGTTGTGGGATAAGTCGGACGACCAGGTTTTGGCATATCAGCGTGGCGACCTTGTTTTCGTCTACAATTTCCACCCGAACAAATCGTATGAAGGCTATGGAATCCTCGCCGAGGAAGGTTCGTATAAAGTGGTTTTGGACACCGATGATAAGCAGTTTGGCGGGTTCGGATTGAATGACGACAGCAAAACACACTTTACGATGGTGGACGATAATAACACCGCCGATGGTAAGGGCTGGCTCAAACTCTACCTCCCTTCGCGCACGGCGGTCGTCTTGCGGAAACAAAAAGAGAAAGAGTGATTTTTGAGTTTCTAATTACAGGTTTTTCTGCTAAATTTGCATTTCGGTTTTGTCGCTTATGCACAGTTGTTTGTGCAGTGCCATAGTCCGATAGCATTAAAGAAGAAAATCTGAATAAAAAATAACAATATGGCTTCTCAAGAAGATGTTTTCAAGCAATTGATCTCGCATTGCAAGGAGTATGGGTTTGTTTTCCCATCCAGTGAGATTTACGGAGGTTTGGCTGCCGTTTATGATTACGGGCAGAATGGTGTGGAACTGAAAAACAACATCAAGAAATTTTGGTGGGACAGTATGACGCTTTTGCATCAGAATATCGTTGGTATCGATGCAGCGATTTTTATGGAGCCAACCACTTGGAAGGCATCTGGACATGTGGACGCTTTCAATGACCCGTTGATCGACAACCGCGACTCTAAAAAGCGTTACCGTGCGGATGTTCTGATTGAAGACCAAATCGCAAAATACGACGACAAAATCAACAAGGAAGTGGAGAAGGCCGCTAAGAAGTTTGGCGACGCTTTCGATGAGGAGAAATTCCGCGCCACCAACCCTCGTGTGTTGGAGCATGTTGAGAAACGCGAGGCTCTCCACACTCGTTTTGCCAAGGCTTTGAACGATGGCGATTTGAACGAGTTGAAGCAAATCATCCTTGATGAGAATATCGTCTGCCCAATCAGCGGAACGAAGAACTGGACGGATGTGAAGCAATTTAATTTGATGTTTAAGACCGAAATCGGTTCCACGGCAGAGAATACGACTACCATTTACCTTCGCCCTGAAACGTGCCAAGGTATCTTCACCAACTTCTTGAATGTGCAGAAGACGGGTAGAATGAAGATTCCGTTCGGTATCGCGCAGATTGGTAAGGCGTTCAGAAACGAGATTGTGGCTCGTCAGTTCATCTTCCGTATGAGGGAGTTCGAGCAGATGGAAATGCAGTTCTTCTGCAAGCCTGGCACAGAGATGGAGTGGTTCAAACACTGGAAGGAGTTCCGTTTGAAGTGGCATAAATCGCTCGGCTTGGGTGATGACAAGTACCGTTTCCACGACCACGATAAATTGGCGCACTACGCCAACGCTGCTACCGACATTGAGTTCCTGATGCCGTTCGGCTTCAAGGAGGTGGAGGGAATCCACTCGCGCACCAACTGGGATTTGTCGCGCCACGGCGAGTTCTCTGGCAAGAAACTTGAATATTTTGATCCTGAAGAGAATAAATCTTACATTCCGTATGTGATCGAAACCTCTATCGGTGTGGATCGTATGTTCCTCTCTGTGATGGCTGGTTCATATAAGGAAGAGGAGTTGGAAGGCGGCGACAAGCGTGTCGTTTTGTCTTTGCCACCTGCTTTGGCACCGGTTAAGTGCGCTATCCTCCCACTCGTGCGCAAGGACGGTTTGCCAGAAAAGGCTGCCGAAATTATGAACGAGTTGAAGTTCGACTACAAATGCGTGTATGAGGAGAAGGACACCATCGGAAAGCGTTACCGCCGTCAGGATGCCATCGGAACTCCGTTCTGCGTTACTGTTGATCACCAGACTCCTGTGGATGGTACAGTTACCCTCCGCTACCGCGACTCAATGCAGCAGGATCGTGTGAAAATTGAGGATTTGCACAAGATCATCGGCGAGGCTGTCAGTATGCGCAACCTTTACAAGAAGATTGTGGGCTGATCTAAAAACTGAAAGAATTGAAAAGAGGATTCGATGTCTGTCGGGTCCTCTTTCTTATAATCGTAAGTAAGTCGTCTTAATATAATCCGTTGATATGCAGATGTTTGTAGATGTGATATTGCCGTTGGCTTTGGCTAATACCTATACCTACGCCGTCCCCGAGGAGATGAGGGCGGATGTGCGCATAGGCGCGCGGGTTATTGTTTCTATTAAGGCGAAGTATTACACGGGACTTGTCCACAAAGTGCATTTCACGCCTCCTGAGGGTTTCGAGGTGAAGGAAGTGGCATCGTTGCTTGATTCGCAGAGTGTGGTGCGCCCTACGCAGATTAAACTTTGGCAGTGGGTGGCAGATTACTACCAGTGTACGTTGGGCGAGGTGATGAAGGCGGCATTGCCGTCGGGCTTGAAGTTGGAGAGCGAAACAAAAATCACCGCTGTCTGCGATTTCGTGGCGGATGCTCCGTTGAAAGATAAGGAGCAACGCGTGTTGGATTTTTTGGGTGATGGTTCCTGTTCCATCTCCGATTTGAACAAGGAATTGGAAATGAAGAACGCCCTGCCGTTGGTGCGCCGACTGATGGATATGGGCGCAGTTGAAATCTCAGAAAGCATAGAGGCGAAATACAAGCCGAAGATGGAGGCGTACGTTGCGCTTTCTCCTGATTATAGGAGGGAGGATAATCTTCGCGCGTTGATGGATTCGCTTCAGAAGTATCCCAAGCAGATGCAGACGCTTCTGGCTTATCTCAAACTCTCGTCGTTCTTTAAGGAAGCAGAGCCAAAGTTGGTTCTGAAAAGTGATTTGATGAAGGATGCCCCGTCGGTTTCGGCATTAGGCACGTTGGTGAAAAATGGCGTGTTGGAGGTGAAGAAGTGCGAGGTGGGGCGGTTGCAGTCGTATGTTGGGAAGGTACTGCCTTTGTCGCCATTGTCGGCGGTGCAAAATGAGGCGTATCAATCCATTCTCCAACAATTCTCGGAGAAGCGGACGGTGCTTTTGCATGGTGTAACCTCTTCGGGAAAGACGGAGATTTATCTCCATTTGATTCAAAAGATGATAGGGGAGGGGAAGCAGTCTCTTTTTCTCTTGCCCGAGATAGCCCTTACAACGCAGATTACCAACAGGTTGCGTAAGGTGTTGGGCGATAGCCTGTTAGTCTACCACTCCAAGTTTTCGGATGCGGAGCGTGTGGAAGTGTGGAAGAGGCTTTTGGACGAACATTCGGGTGTGAAGGTTGTGCTGGGTGTCCGCTCATCGATTTTTCTGCCATTCCAAAACCTTGGATTGGTGATTGTGGACGAGGAGCATGAAACCTCCTATAAGCAATTTGACCCTGCTCCGCGTTACCACGCTGGCAATGCAGCCGTTGTGTTGGCAAGTATGATGGATGCGAAGGTGCTTCTCGGTTCGGCAACGCCATCGGTGGAGTCGTATTCCAACGCGCAAAAGGGGAAGTACGGTTTCGTGGAGTTGATGCAGCGTTATGAGGGGATTGAAATGCCGGAGATTCTTGTGGCAGACATCAAGGAGGCTCGACGGAAAAAGGAGTTGGTAAAACATTTTACACCATTGCTGCTCACGCAGATGCAAAAGGCTTTGGGCCGGAAAGAACAGGTCATTCTCTTCCAAAACAGAAGGGGCTATTCGCCTTATGTAGAGTGCCGTTCTTGCTCGGCGACGCCGCGTTGCGTTAATTGCGACATCAGTTTATCCTACCATAAAAACACCAACCAGCTGACGTGCCATTACTGTGGGTATTCCATTCCGATGCCAATGGTCTGTCCGGCGTGCGGCAACCCAACGCTTTCGCCTGTGGGATTGGGAACGGAGCAGATAGAGGATGAGGTGGCAGAATTGTTTCCCGATGCGCGTGTCGCTCGTTTAGATTTGGATGTGGCGAAAACACGGAAAGGTTACGAGCATATCATTTCAAGTTTTGAACAGGGCGAGATTGACGTGTTGGTTGGCACGCAGATGATTTCCAAGGGTTTGGATTTCGAGCGTGTCCGTTTGGTGGGGGTGATGAATGCCGATTCGTCGCTCAACTTCCCCGATTTTCGTTCTCGCGAGCGTTCTTTCCAGATGTTTTCGCAGGTGGCTGGTAGGGCTGGGCGTAAGAATAACCGTGGGTTGGTGGTGATTCAAACCTCGTCGCCAGATGATCTCACGATTGGTATGGTGCAGCGCAACGCCTACATCGAGATGTATGACAAGGAGATGCGCGACCGGGCGGAGTTCCACTATCCGCCGTATTATCGGCTGGTGAATATCTACCTTAAGTCGAAGGATGCCAAGGTGGCAAATCAGGCGGCTTCTTGTTTGGCGCAGGGTATGCGTGCGGTGTTTGACAATCGTGTGTTGGGGCCAGATTTGCCAATTGTGCCGCGCATTCAGTTATATTATATAAGGAAGATAATGTTGAAGGTTGAGTCTTCCGCTTCGTATGATAGAGCGAAATCGCTGTTGAGGGAACTCACGGTGGAGTTGTTGGCTCAGCCGGCTTTCCGTGGCGTTTTGGTGAATGTGGATGTCGATCCGATGTAGTACACACTTCCTTTGTATTGTCCTTGTAAAATGAGAGAGGGCGACAGTTTCCTGCCGTCCTCTCATTATTGTGAAAATCCCGATTTTTAGAGTTTGTTGTTTTCAGGACGCAACTTTCTTACTACTGCGCCGGCGCGCCACATCTCGCTGTCGCGGAGAGCAGCCAACTCCTTCTCCAATCCCTCACGATAGTCTGGTTTAGAGTTAGAGTCGATAGAACGCTGAGCCTCTTCGCCAGTTACCACAGAGTGGTAGAGTTTCTGCATTACAGGCTTGATAGCGTCGTGGAAAGGACCCATCCAGTCCAATGCGCCTCGTTGAGCGGTGGTAGAGCAGTTTGCGTACATCCAGTCCATACCGTTCTCGCCAAACAATGGACCGAGTGATTGTGTCAACTCCTCAACAGTTTCGTTGAAAGCCTCTGAAGGTGAGTGTCCGTTCTCGCGCAATGTTTCGTATTGAGCCAAAAGCAAACCTTGGATTGCACCCATCAAAGAGCCGCGCTCGCCGGTCAAGTCTGAGGTAGCCTCCTTCTTGAAAGTTGTTTCGAACAAGTATCCAGAACCTACGCCGATACCCAAAGCGATAACTTTGTCCCAAGCGTGTCCAGAAGCGTCTTGGTAGATAGCGTATGAAGAGTTCAAACCGCGTCCTTGGACGAACATACGGCGGAGGGAAGTTCCCGAACCCTTAGGTGCGATCATAATAACATCAACGTCCTTTGGTGGAACGATTCCGGTGCGGTCGTTCCAGTTGATGGCGAAACCGTGAGAGAAGTATAATGTTTTGCCAGGGGTCAAGTATTTCTTAATCATTGGCCAGCACTCGATTTGTGCTGCGTCGGAAAGCAAGAGTTGGATGATGGTTGCTTTTGAGCAAGCCTCTTCGATGCCGAACAAAGTCTCGCCTGGCACCCACCCGTCTGCTTTCGCCTTCTCGAAAGTCTTGCCAGGGCGTTGTCCAACGATTACATTGAAACCGTTATCACGCAGATTCATAGATTGTCCAGGTCCTTGCACTCCGTATCCAATCACGGCGATAGTTTCGTTCTTCAGTACTTCACGCGCTTTCTCTAACGGAAACTCTTCGCGGGTAACGACATTCTCGATTACTCCGCCAAAATTCATCTCTGCCATTTTTTCTTTATTTAAGTTTAAGTTTATCCGTGTTCCCCCGACATCATCCGTAGGGAGACCCGTTTCCTCTTTAAAGGCTCTGCAAAGATAATTATTTTATCTTTAATGGGAAATTCGGCCCTAATATTCGATTCAAATATTTCTGGTTTGTGGCTTTGCCTGTTTCCTCTTCGTATTCATAAGGTGTAATTACTTGTTTTGATGTCCTTGGAAAAGCCCTATTTCAGGCCTAATCGGAATTTTTTTAAAATAACCTACTAATTTAGTAGGTTTGTATGTAAATAAGATTTACATTTGCATCGTCAAACAAAAACAGTGAGACAGTAAGAAACGGATTGACCACCTTAAAAACAGAAAGGACCCAGATTATGACAAAGAGAAACTACAAATTCGAGACATTACAAGTTCACGTGGGTCAGGAGACCCCAGACAGTGCGACAGACGCAAGGGCAGTGCCTATCTATGCGACGACATCGTATGTGTTTAAAGACTCGGAAACGGCGGCAGGGCGATTCGGCCTGACCGTTGGCGGCAATATATACACGAGGTTGATGAACCCAACTTCCGACGTGTTGGAGAAGCGCGTGGCTGCCTTGGAAGGCGGAGCGGCGGCTCTTTCCACTGCAAGCGGTGCGGCGGCTATCACCTATGCGGTGCAGAACATTGCCACTGTGGGCGACCATATCGTATCTGCATCCACCCTCTACGGCGGCACCCGAAATCTTTTCGAGAACACGCTCCGCGAGCAGGGACTTAGCACCACGTTTGTCGATGCCAGCGACCCAGAGAATTTCGCCAAGGCCATCCGCCCCAACACGAAACTCCTTTACGCCGAGACGCTTGGAAACCCTAATTCCGATGTGATTGATTTGAAGGCTATTGCCGACATTGCCCACAAAAACGGCATCCCTTTCATCGTGGATAGTACGTTTGCAACGCCTTACCTGCTTCGTCCTATTGAGTATGGAGTGGATATCGTGGTTCACTCTGCGACGAAGTTCATCGGCGGACACGGCTCGGTTATGGGCGGAATCATCGTGGACGCGGGAAAATTCGACTGGGCGCAAAACGACAAGTTCCCGGGACTTTCGAAGCCTAACCCTTCCTACCACGGCGTGGTGTTCACCCAGGCCGCCGGCAATCTTGCCTACATCATCAAAGCCCGCACGACAATTATGAGAGACCAGGGTGCGACGTTGTCCCCATTCAACTCCTTCCTCCTGTTGCAGGGGTTGGAAACGCTTTCGCTGCGCATTGAGCGGCACGTTGAAAACGCACTGAAAGTGGTGGACTATCTGAAAAAACACCCGCAAGTGTCGAAGGTGAACCACCCCTCTCTCTCCACTGGACGGCAGAAGGAGTTGTACGACCAGTATTTCCCTAAGGGCGCCGGTTCTATCTTCACTTTCGAAATCAAGGGGACGGAGGAGGACGCCAAGAAATTCACCGAGAGCCTTGAATTGTTCTCCCTCTTGGCGAATGTGGCAGATGTGAAGTCGCTCGTGATCCACCCTGCCAGCACAACCCACTCTCAACTCTCCGAAAAGGAGCTGCTCGAGGCGGGCATCACCCCGACTACCGTGCGCCTCTCCATCGGAACGGAACACATCGACGACATCATCGCCGATTTGGAACAGGGCTTCCAAAGCATCAAAAAATAAGCGTTTACAATCCCACACACGCGCAAAGTTAGTACCTTTGCCGTGTGGTTTCCGAAGAATCAAAAAACCACTAAAAACAAGATTATGAGTAAGAGTAGGATTTACACATCGGCAGACCAACTTATCGGGCAGACCCCGTTGTTGGAACTGACAAGAATTGAAAAGGAGTTAGGTTTGGAGGCAAAAATCCTTGCCAAGTTAGAGTATCTCAACCCGGCCGGCAGCGTTAAAGACCGTGTGGCTCTCTCCCTCATCAACGAGGCGGAGAAGGAGGGTAAGCTGAAACCAGGTTCGGTCATCATCGAGCCAACCTCGGGCAACACCGGTATCGGACTGGCAAGTGTGGCTGCTGCCCGCGGCTACCGCACCATCATCGTAATGCCCGACACGATGAGCGTTGAACGCCGCCAACTGATGAAGGCATACGGCGCGGAACTCGTCCTCTCCGAAGGGGCGAAGGGTATGAAAGGTGCCATCGAAAAGGCCGATGAGCTGAGCAAAACCATCCCGAATAGTTTCATTCCTGGACAGTTTGTCAACCCAGCCAACCCTAAGATCCATTTTGAGACAACAGGTCCGGAGATTTACGAGGACACCGATGGTAAGGTGGACATCTTCGTGGCTGGCGTTGGAACGGGCGGCACCATTACCGGAGTGGGGCAGTATCTTAAAAGTAAAAACAAGAATGTTAAAATCGTGGCTGTGGAGCCGGCGACGTCGGCGGTGCTGTCTACGGGTGTGGCAGGTTCGCACAAGATCCAGGGAATCGGCGCGGGCTTCGTGCCAGTCATCTTAGATACGAAAATCTATGATGAGATCATCCCTGTGCAGAATGAGGACGCTTTCACCTTCGGCAGATTGATCGGCAAGAAGGAGGGTGTTTTGGTGGGAATCTCGAGTGGCGCGGCACTTTGGGCTGCCGTCGAATTGGCGAAACGCCCTGAGAACAAAGGAAAAAACATTGTGGTGCTGTTGCCAGATACGGGCGACCGCTACCTCAGCACGCCTCTCTTTGCAGAGTAACCGCTTCTAACCAACAAAACCACGGGCGACGTTCAAAAAACATTGCCTGTGGTCTTTGTATCTAAATTTTTGAAAAATGAAAATCTCAACTCGCGGAAGGTATGCGCTGCGCGTCTTGATCGACTTGGCAGAGCAAGGCACATCCAACTTTGTGCGTCTGAAAGACATATCCGAAAGGCAGGAAATATCGCTTAAATATCTCGAAGCCATTATGACAATGCTTTCGAAGAGTAAACTCGTAGAGGGAATGTCGGGCAAGGGGGGCGGATACCGACTCTCGAAAAGTCCTGCCGACTATAAAGTGGGTGACATCCTCCGCCTGACGGAAGGCTCGCTCGCTCCCATCGCCTGTCTCGACTGCGGCGCCAAGCCTTGCGAGAAGGCTGCAACCTGCAGAACCCTCCCAATGTGGAAGAGACTGAAAGACTTGGTGGACGGCTACCTCGACAGTGTAACCCTCGCCGACCTTATGCAGAATAACTACACGAGCGACCTTTACGTCATCTGACCCTCGGCGGTGCGATGCGCCAAGCCTCACTCCGCCTTGGCAGACATCACCACTTTCACCTCGTTGCCCTGCGAAACGAGGAGCTGTAGCGTTGCACGCAAATCCTCTTTCGTAATCGCGTCTAAGGTTGGAAGGTAGTCTTCGTAATTATTAATTCCGTCGCGGTAGTAAGAGAACAACGCACTTAGAACCCAATGGTTATCTTTTTGATTCTCAGCGTATTTGTTGCGCACATTCTCTACGACCTTATTGAAATCGCTGTCCGACACGCCGTCTTTAATCAAATCGTCTATCTCTTTATGAATCAAATTCATAAGTGTCTCCTCCAATTTCGGATCGGTGTCGAACGACATAGTGAGCGACCCTTTCTTCACTGGTATTTTGGAAAGTGATGACCGTACGCTGACGCCATACGTTCCTCCCACCTCCTCGCGCATCGACTCCAAGTAGCGGATGTCCAACACATCGGCAATCAGGCGCAATATCATTTTGTTGCGCAGCGTATAGTCCACCTCCCCAAAGAACTGCACGTAGTTGGAGGTTTTCTTCACCTGCATCTCGCGTTCGAAACGTTTCTCGACCACTCCGCCTGGGGTGCGGATGCCTAAGTCGGTCCACACTTCGGTTTTCATTTTTTTCTGACGAGGAATCGCACCGAGATATTTTTCCACCAATGGGCGGATTTTTTCTAAGTCGAGGTTGCCGACGAAGTAGAGCGTGAAGTCCTTGGGGTCTTCAAATCGGCCGTCGAAAATGCGGAGGGAGCGGTCTTGCGAGATCATCCCGAGCCGCGCCAGATTCATCGGAGTGGTGCGTGGGTGGCGTCCGCTCACCATTGTGCTGACCGTGTCGCGGAACGCCCTCGACGGGTCTTTCTCCGCATTGGCGTACACGGTGTGGTATTGGTTCATCAGGGCGGCAAACGATTCGTCGTTCTCCACCGTTCCGCAGAACGTGAGGTAAACCAATTGCAGCAGCGTCTCGAAATCCTTCATCGTGGAGCTTCCCGACAGTGCCTCGTCGTACATATTGACTGACGGACGCAGACTCACGTTTTTGCCTGCCAATGCCTTTGCTAAGTCTATCGCGTTATACTTGCCCATACCGTTGTTCATGGCAACCGTCGCGCAAACTGAGGCGGAGACGAAGTCGGCACTGTCTTTCACCATCGACAGTCCGCCCTCGCTGAATCCGTAGAGCAAGATTTCGTCGTCTTTCAGTGTCGTAGGCTGAAGCACGATGCGCATACCGTTGCTCAACAGCCACTCTGTCGCACCTCTGCCCAATTTGCTTTCCGTGGTTTTCTCCACTTTGCCGGCGCGGAGTTTCTTGTCTATCAGGTTCGCGTCGATTTTCTTTTCCTCGTATGGTTTCACCTCGTTGGAGCGGGCGGCAAGAATCAGCTCGCGGATGCGTGCCTCGGTGGGGAATTTCACCTCAGCCTTGTCGGGTCCCGTCATCAGCACCACTTGGTTGCGTTCTGTAACAAATTTCTTCGCCACCTCGTTCACCATATCCAATGTCAGGATGGGCAGCAACTCTTGCAGTTTCGCATATTCCCAGGCGATGCCGGGGGTTGGCGAGAAATCGAGGAAGTTTCGTTTGTATTCCTCCACGTACGATTGGTTCTTCGTTTTGTCTCGTTCGTTGTAAGCCTTTTCGTAGCTGCTTTGCAGGTTGAGCTTCGCGCGGTCTAACTCCCCTTGGGTGAAACCGTAGCGGTTGATTTTCTCTGCCACATCGAGTAGGTCTGCGAATGATTGCTCCTCTTTGCCCTCCTTCGGAACGGCGATCAGCGTGAAGGCGTCAATCGGGCGCACATCCTCCCCGTAACTTGTGTATCCAGCCACAAAAGAGGCATCGGGCTTCATCGCTATCTCGTCCAATCTCATACTCACCATCTCTTCGATGAGGCTGTGCGTCAAACTCATCAGGAAGCCCACCATACTCGCTTTGATGCGGTCGGGCATAGGTGCGTGCCGGTATTCGATTTGCACGATGGAGTTTTTCGCCTCCTTGTCGGTCAAGACTGCCACCAAAGGCTCGTCGTTGGGCAGCACGGGGTAGGTGAGCCGCACGTCGGGGTTCTCGCGTTTGGGGATATCCTTCCACAGCGAGCGGATGTCGCTCTCCACAGAGTCCACGTTCACGTCGCCCACCACGATAATTGCCTGCAAGTCGGGCCTGTACCAGCGGTGGTAGAACGCCCTCAGCGTGTCGTACCCGAAGTTGTTGATGACGGCGGTGTCGCCAATCACGTCGCGCTTCGCGTATTGCGAGTTGGGGTAAAGCAGCGGCAGTGAAGCCTTCCACAGACGGCGGTTTGCCGACATTCGTGTGCGCCACTCCTCGCGGATCACGCCTCGTTCCTTGTCTATCTCGTCGCCTTCCAACGAGATGAAGCCCGACCAGTCGTGGAGCACCAGCAATGTCGTGTCGATGATTCCCTTGCGGATAGTCGGCACCGATTTCAGGTTGTAGACCGTCTCGTCCAACGAGGTGTAGGCGTTGATGTTGCTGCCAAACTGCACGCCCACCGACTCCATGTAGTTGATGATACCCTTGCCTGGAAAATTCTTCGTGCCGTTGAAAGCCATGTGTTCAAGGAAGTGGGCGAGTCCGTCTTGGTGGTCTTCCTCCAGAATTGCGCCCACGTTCTGCACGATGTAGAAGTCTGCCCTGTCTGGCACCACATTGTTATGCCTTATGTAGTAGGTGAGTCCGTTGTCCAAAATCCCGTAGCGCAAGGCGGGGTCGAGCGCAATCGGTTCATAGTTTCTCTCGTTTTGGGCGAACCCCATAGAAATTGACAGCAACGCGGTTGCCGCACACATTAGAAATCTTTTCATCCCTTCAAATTATCTTTCAGACAAATTTATAAAATTGGCGAGCAATAGTCATCATTGAACACGCTACTTTTTGAACATCCTACCTGCTTAGTCTGGCAGCATGTTCAAGAATCAGGCGCTTGTAAGCCCGCTTCATTTCGTCAGGCAAGAACGATGCGTCTATTGTTTCAAACCATTTCGGAATGGCTTTGCGGAACTTTTTCTCCATGTTGGCGATGACCTTCTCGGTCAAGCCCGATGCAAGCATGGCCGTTTTGAAATCCGACGGATGCAACTTGCGTTTTTTGCCGTTTAAGGTAAGGGCAAGCTCTTCCGTGTCCTCCGGCATGACGAGTGCTGTGGACAAAAGGTCGTAGGCTGGAGTGAGCGAATAACCCATGCCGGAGTTGAAGAGCGAGAAGTTCTTCAAGTGCATGTCGG
>CAVGRN010000056.1:0-15640 GCA_963631545.1 Paludibacteraceae bacterium
CGGTTTGTAATGAAATTTTTCGCCTCGTTAGGATTTGTTTCGGGAATGCAGGTTCAAAACCTTCTGTTTTTCAGCATCAAACTCTTCCTGAGTAAGAACACCTTAATCAGCCCCTGCCTCCACACGGTTCACAGAGTTGATGGTCTTATTCTTCATCAAGTCGACGCAGAGGTTGTTCACATCCTCCACATCGTGCACATAAACCGTGACATAGAGTTCAAAGATTCCGTCCTTTGTGTCTACGTTCATCTTGCTGATGTTCATAGCATGCTCCTCGGTGATGGTACGGATAATCTCGCAAAGCACGCCAATACGATCCGTTCCTTTCACCTCAATGGTAGCAGGAAACGAGAGCATCTTATGCGTTTCCCACACCGCCGAGATGATACGCTCGCCGTAGTTCGACTTCAGCTTCATCGCCACGGGACACTGCCGCTTATGCACCACCAACATACCATCCTCCTCCATAAAACCGAGGATATCGTCGCCTGGAATCGGCATGCAGCAGTCGGCTATGCGGTAGGTTACGCCAGACTTGTCCTCCGCCAGTGTGAGGGTCTTCTTGGGGTCGGGTTTTCTATTGCCAAAGAAAGGCAGAGAAGTGCTTTTGCCATCCTTACGGAAAGTAAGATTCCAATAGCGCATCCAGCGACTCTGCGTTTTGAAAACCGTGTTGGTAAGATCCTCCAAATTATAGATGGATTTCCCGATTTTATAGAGCAACTCCTCTTTCTTCGTCTCCTTGAAAAATTCCAACACCTTTGAGACGTTGTCTGGTGTCATCTTCTGCCCATTCTTGTCGAGGTACGCCTCTAAATCGTGTTCACCTTTATTGATGAACGACTTATACTCTTTTTTGAAGATGGAACGGATTTTCGACTTAGCCCTTGCAGTAACAACATAGTTAATCCACTCAGGTTCAGGCATTTGTTTTTTCGATGTCAGAATTTCAACTTGGTCGCCACTGTTGAGTACATAACTCAACGGCACGAGCTTGTGGTTCACCTTCGCGCCGATGCAGTGCGTACCCATATCGGTATGGAGCGAAAAGGCGAAGTCTAACGCTGTGGAACCCTGCGGAATGGTTTTGATTTCGCCCGAAGGAGTGAACACGAAAATCTCCGATGCGAAAAGATTCAATTTGAACGTGTCCAAGAAATCAATGGCGTTAGGTTCTGGATTTTCCAACAATTCGCGGATGGTTTGTAGCCATTTCTCCAATTCAGAATCGTCCTTCTCGCCAGTTTTGTATTTCCAATGGGCGGCGAAGCCTTTCTCGGCGATGTCGTCCATACGACGGCTTCGGATCTGCACTTCAATCCATTGTCCGTTCGGCCCCATAACGGTAACGTGCAACGCCTCGTACCCGTTCGACTTCGGTGTGCTGATCCAGTCGCGTATGCGGTCGGGGTGCGGTTTGTAAATATCCGTTACCGCGGAATAGATAGCCCAGCAAGATGCCTTTTCGTCTTCACCTTCCTTTACGTCGAAGACGATGCGGAGCGCCAAAATATCATAGACTTCCTCGAACGGAATATTTTTCACCTGCATTTTACGCCAAATCGAGTAAATGGACTTGACGCGGTCCAAAATCTCGAAATGGTAGCCCAGCGACTCCAATTTCTTTTTAATTGGCTCAGCGAAAGCGGCAAAAAGCGTATCGCGGTCTTCACGGTCGCGCTCCAATAATTGGGAGAGTTCCTCATATTTATCCGGATGTTCGTATTTGAAACTCAAATCCTCCAACTCCGTTTTGATGGCGAACAATCCCAAACGGTTTGCCAACGGCGCATAGATGTACTGCGTTTCACCAGCGATTTTATACTGTTTCGCCGGCGGCATGGAGCCAAGCGTTCGCATATTGTGCAGGCGGTCCGCGATTTTAATCAGCACCACACGGATGTCCTCAGACATAGTAAGCAGCAACTTACGGAAATTCTCCGCCTGGGCGGATGCCTCCTTCCCGAATACACCGCCAGAGATTTTCGTAAGTCCGTCAACAATCTGTGCAATCTTCTTGCCAAAAAGATTTTCTATGTCCTCAACGGTGTACTCGGTGTCCTCCACCACATCGTGCAACAAGGCAGAGCAAATGGAGGTTGATCCCAAACCTATCTCCTTGGCAACGATTGTCGCCACTGCAATTGGGTGCATAATGTAAGGCTCGCCCGACCGACGCCGCACGCCCTGATGCGCCGCGCAAGCGAATTTAAAAGCCTTATCAATAATGTCAACCTTCCGCCTGTGGTTAGAGGCGAGGTAATAACTCAAAAGTTGCTGATAGGCGGCGTCAATCGATTTCTGTTCTTCCTCCGTATGTAATTGCTGGTCTGACATTTTTCTATTGATTATTTATATCAAAAAAACGAGACAACACACGCCGCCTCGTTTTCTATGCACATATTCGATATTAATAACTTACCTTGATGTATTTTCCGTTGGCTTTTGCCCAAGGAGTTCCCTCCTTGTCCAAGTAGACATCCCAGCCGCCCTTCTTTGCCAACGCATAGCCGTCGCCACTGAACGATGAGATATAGTCGTACTCGCACTCCGTAATCGGGCCACCGAACTTGTCAATCAAACCGAATTTCCCGTTTTTCTTCACACAAGCCACACCGTTTTGGAAGTCTTTCGCATCCTCGAACTCAAAGTCCGTGATTGCCTTACCCTCTTTGTTGATGTAGCCGTAGCCGATCTTTCCGCTATCCAATTTTTTGGAAACAGCAACTAAGCCCTCTTTGAACCATGAAACCGTAAGATAATCGCAAGGAATCACCTCGTTACCCTCAACATCAATGAAACCATACTTGAAGAACTCATTTTGGACGGCAGCCAAGCCTTCGCTGAAGCCTTTTGCGTCGTTATAGATAACATCGCTCATTCTCTCGCCTTTCTTATTAACGAAGAATGCCTCCTTGTATTCGCTCTTCAGCACAGCGTATCCGTAGTTGAAGTTGCTGGCGGTCTGGTAATTCAACGGAATCACTTCCTTGCCCTGCTCGTTCACGAAACCGTATTTCCCGGCTTTTGACACGCGAGCCATGCCTTCGACAAAATCCGACCCATAATCGTATTTAGCCTTGACAACCATCTCACCGTTTTTGCCTACATAGCCATACTTGTTCTTTCTCAAAACGCGCACTGGCGAAGGCCATTTCTTTGCCATCTCAGATTTTGCTTGCGCAACATAAAATCCCGAAGGATAATCGTAGATGAACTGCTGGTAAGCGTCCTGCGTGTTCTTTTTTTGAACCTCCGCAAACACTTTGTACTCCTCTTCTTTCTTGACTTTTTGGTCTTCCGCATCCTGCGCACGACGAGCGGCAGCATTCTTCATCAGTTCCGCACGAGTCTCAGCAGCAGTCTTAGCGGCAGCCTCACGCTCTGCGGCAGCCTCGCGTTCAGCGACGGCCTGTGCGTAGTTGGCTTTGTTTACAGAATCAAGCCTTGCGGAAACCTTATCGTTGATGTCGGTCATTACCGAGTATCCCTCATCCTTGATCAAAGGGGATGCGAAGAACACCTTGCACGCCTTTTGCGCTTCAGCATAGTTACCCAACTCGTATTGCGCACGAGCCTTCAGGTAGCTAAGGCGGGCGTTGCTCTGGTTCAACTTAGCCTCCGCCTTCTCAATAAACTTGATAGTTTCCTTATAGTCCTTGTCGTCGAATTTCTCCAAAGCCTTGTAATAGAAATCCCTTGCCTGCTTGTCTTCATTGGAGATGGTAGGAGCAGCGTTCAATGACATTGCCAGCGTCGCACCACAGACACACAAAGTATAAAATATATTTTTCTTCATCTGAATCTTAAATTTAACAGTTCAAAACATTACTCATCTTGGCACACGCGGAAACCGATTGTAGTGCTCTTATACTTAGCAGGCACCTTCTCTGTGGAAGTGATGACGCTGTTGGAAGCATCGTCCGACCAAGAGCCACCTTTCACAAAACGAGTGTCCTTGTCAAACTGGTCTGCCACCCACTCGCTGACGTTTCCTGTCATATCGTATAGGCCCACTTCATTTGGCGTTTTGGTTCCCACCTCGTGGGTGCGTTCGTTAGAGTTGTATGCACACCACGCGACATCCGAGAGGTTGTTTCCTCCTGCATATTCCGTGGAAATACCCTTGGCACCTCCTTTGGCAGCATACTCCCACTCGTCCAAGCGAGGAAGGCGGTAATTCATACCTGTCTCCTTGTTCAACTCCTTGATGTAAGCCTGAGCATCCTCCCAAGTGATGTTTTCAACTGGGTTGTTACGTCCCTTGAAGCCAGAAGGGCTCGTACCCATTACCTTTCTCCATTGAGACTGGGTAACCTCCATTTTACTCATGTAGAACGATTTCATTCCGTTAACGCCTTCAACATAAACAAGCTCCAAAGTGCCGACGTTTCGGTTGCTCTTATACTCAAAATACTTCTTGATTTTTGCCACTCTTGCTGCGGGGTAAACCATATCTGGCGCAGATTTCGCTGCAAGTTGGTAGTAGGCGGAAGCCTCTTCCCACTTCTGGGCAGCGTAGAGTTTGTCGCCCTCATTGATCGCATTCATCCATTCGTCGGTAGGACGCACGGTGGTGTTCCAGAACATTGGGCTGTCCATACTTACGGCAGGCGAGTATTTGCGGCCGTTGAAATATGCCTCGGCAGACTTATCCAATTTTCCTGCTGCAATCAATTTATCAGCGGCATCGCGGCGCGAGAACTCGTCAGAGATGTAGTCGTAGTTGGCGTCGTTCCACTTAAAGTTGACGGTTACATTCACGATATCCAAACGAGATGCGAGGCGGAACACCTTGCGCAGTCTGTAACCGAAGCCTCTCTGCGACTTGTCCAGTTTCCCGACTGTCAATTTATCCGTTGTGAACGATTTCTCCAATGACGCGTCAGCAATGACGGTTCCTGGCTTTTCTTTCGTCTGTTTTCCCAAAACGACATTCGAGAAAGCATCCGTCCAGGTGAGTTTCAATGGTGCGATAGGAGCGACTGTTGCGCCTGCTTTTTCAATATAAGGCACTGTGATTGAAGTCTTTGCAGAGGCGATGTAGCACTGCGACTGCTCAGAATAGAGCATCACCGTATACGAGAACGTGGCAGAATCTGGCACCAAGAGGTCGAAACGTTGCTTCAGGTCTGCATAATCTCCCAACTTGGAGTAACTAACCGTTTTTTTGTTCACCGTGAAAGAGTTGTTCCTCGTCCAAGTAACATTGGCGAAGCACCGGGGATCCCCCATCACCACTTTGTAGGTGTAGTCCAACTTGTACTCATCCAAAAGATAAGCGTTTTTCCCTGCGGCATACTTCATCTTCCCGTTGTATGAGCCTGACAGACTTGTGTACTGAGCCTGACCGAACACTGCAACCACAGACAAAACCGCGGACAACAAGGTCAAATAAATTCTTTTCATGAATTTCTCGTATTTATTTTTTATTTTATTTCAATTTTTAAAATCCGAAAACGCACAAATTTAACGAAATCTGATTGAAATAACGAATGAAAAAAGAAGAATAGAACGGAGATTTTCTTCATAATGGCTGAAATTCAAGAAAAACAAACGGCTTTTTCCTATAAAAAAACTTATTTTTGGACTAATCCTCAGCCAGCGAGTTAACCGCCATCGGGGAAAAAGATTTTGCTAACTCAAAATATCGCTTCATGAAACTTATCGGAGCACACGTCAGCGCGACGGGCGGAGTGGAAAACGCACCTCTCAACGCCGCTGCCATCCAAGCGAATGCCTTCGCACTTTTCACCAAAAACCAACGGCAGTGGTTGGCTTCGCCATTGTCCGAAAAAAGCATTGAGAAATTCAAGCAGAACTGCGAAGAGAAAGGATTTTCACCCAAATCCATACTGCCGCATGACAGCTACCTCATCAACCTCGGCCACCCAACCGACGAGGGACGCCAAAAATCACTTGATTCGTTCATCGAGGAAATGCGCCGCTGCGAGCAATTAGGACTTTCCCTACTCAACTTCCACCCCGGAAGCCATTTGAAGGAGATTTCCGTGGAGACTTGCCTCGCCCGCATTGCAGCGTCTATCAACACCGCCTTGGACAAGACGAAAAATGTCTGCGCTGTGATTGAAAACACCGCCGGACAAGGCAGCAACGTGGGCAACAGGTTCGAGGAGCTACGCTTCATCATCGACCGGGTGGAGGACAAAAGCCGGGTGGGCGTCTGCATCGACACTTGCCACGCTTTTGCAGCCGGATACGACCTCCGCACCGCAGAGGCTTGCGAAGAAACATTCAAGAAATTTGACGAGGTGATCGGACTGCAATACCTGAAAGGTATGCACCTAAACGATTCAAAAAAAGGATTGGGTTCGAAAGTCGACCGACACGAAAACATCGGCAAGGGAGAAATCGGCGTGGAGGGCTTCCAATGGATAATTGCGAACCCGAAATTTGACAACATACCCCTCATTCTGGAAACGCCTGACGAGACACTGTGGGCCAGCGAAATCGAAATGCTGTACGGATTTGAGAAATAAACAATCAAAAAGAAATGAATATGGAAGAAGATGTAACATTCGGAGATGAGAAGCAGATGATTAACTTCATTCTCCAAAACCTAAGTAATGAAAGTAAAGGAAAGATAACCTACGAGATGGTTGACGCTTTCATAGATGCCATGCTGGAGTTCTATGAGGAAGAGGGTTTCTTCGACGAGCCAGCCAACGAAAATGAAGAGGTTGAGATTGACGAGGAACGTATGATCGACTACATCAAGAAACGACTCGATGGGAAATACACTCTCACAGATTCGGAAATAGACGAGATTCTGGACTTAGAGTACGAGTACAACCAAGAGGATGGCATCTACGAATAAATGCCGAACAGAAAAAAAGAACGGCCGCCAGCAACTCTCACTGGCGACCGTTTCTTTTTCAATCGCTAATAGACTTACTCGTATCTTATAGCCTCTATCGGGTCCAACTCCGCCGCGCGCTTTGCCGGATACCACCCGAAGAAGACCCCCGTGGCAGTACAAACCAAAAAGGAGAGCAACACCGAATGAACCTGCACATAAATCGGCCATTTCAATATCAGCTCCAACGCATACGAGGCACTCACACCCAACAGCACACCGATAAGTCCGCCCGTCACGCTAATCATTATCGCCTCTATCAAAAATTGCAACAAGATGTCGCGACCGCGCGCGCCTACCGACATACGCAAACCAATCTCCTTCGTGCGTTCCGTCACAGAAACGTACATAATGTTCATAATTCCGATACCACCCACCACCAAGGAGATGCCAGCAATACAGGCTAAAAGCACCGTCATCATATCGCTCGTGGAAGTCATCATCGAACTCAACTCCTCCTGCGAGCGGACAGTGAAGTCATCATCGTCTGCGTCTGCTAATCTATGATTTTGGCGGAGCTGCTCGGTTATCTGATCCACTGCTTTCTGCGTCTTATCCTCCGAAACTGCGGAGACATAGATTCCATTCAAATAAGTGACGTTGCATACCCTTTTCTGCACCGTGGTGTAAGGCGCAAGCACCACTGCGTCCTGATCCTGCCCCATACTGTTGTAGCCCTTGGCCGCCAACACACCGACAATCGTAAAGGGAATTTTATTCAGGCGGATTACCTCGCCCACAACATCTCCGCCGTCGGGGAAGAGATTGTCGACGATCGTTTTTCCAACGACACACACTTTGGACGACGACTTCACATCATCCTCCGAAAACATTTCTCCCTCGGAAACAGAGAGTTTGCGAATCTCAATGTAATCGAGCGAAACGCCCGTCATAGACCCAGGATAGTTCAGATTGCCATTGATGAACTGTCCGTTGCTGCTCACCACCGGCGATACATACGACACATAACGCATGCAATTGCTGAGGATCGACTCGTAATCAGCGTTTTTCAAAGTCTGCATCTCCGACGCACTCATACGGACACCGCCCCCTCCACGCTCGTGGTTGCCAGGGTGAATCATAATCATATTCGACCCCATCTCGGCGATCTGCTCCTGTATGCTCCGCTTCGACCCCTGACCGATAGCCAGCATAGCAATCACCGATGCCACACCGATGATAATACCCAACATCGTGAGGAACGACCGCAGTTTATTGTTTCCTATGGCCCTCAGGGCTATTCTGAACAAATTAGCTATATTCATTTCCTATACTATTATATTAAGGTATAAGATCAATCGTCTTTGGCTGGCAAGCTGTCCAACATTTCTTTGGCCGATGAGATTTTATCGTTCACCGTGTCGGACACCACCCGTCCGTCGCGCAACACGATGTTCCTGCCGCTGTACTGCGACAACTCAGGGTTGTGCGTAACGAAAATGATGGTTCTGCCCATCGAATGGAGTTGCTGGAAAAGCACGAGAATCTCGAACGACGTACGCGTATCAAGGTTTCCCGTCGCCTCGTCGGCAAGGATGATGACAGGGTCGTTCACCAAAGCGCGGGCAATCGCCACCCTCTGCTGCTGACCTCCAGACATCTGGTTAGGCTTGTGGTTCAGCCTACCTTCCAACCCGACGGCAATCAATGCCTTCACCGCCTTCTCCTCGCGCATCTTCGCTGAGTAGGCAGAATTATACATCAATGGCAATTCGACATTCTCCACCGAAGTGGTTTTAGGCAAAAGGTTATAGTTCTGGAAGACGAAACCGATTTTGCGGTTGCGGAGCATAGCGCGGTTGTCCTTTCCCATAGAACGCACCTCCGTGCCATCGAGGTAATACTCGCCCGACGTCGGGGTATCAAGGCAACCTAAAATGTTCAGCAACGTGGATTTTCCAGAACCCGACGTTCCCATTATCGTAACAAATTCCCCCTCCCTAATGGAAAAAGAGACACCTCGCAACGCATGCACCACCTCGTCGCCCACGACAAAATCGCGCCGCACATCGCGCATTTCAATGATTGTCTTCGCTGCATTCTCCATTTGCGTCAAGTATTATTTCTTTTTCCTTTGACCTGGACGCTGTGGCATAAACGGACTGCTGGTCTTGTCGTCTTTTTGCATATCCTGTGGGGTAAGTTCCTGTGTTTCGATAGACGACATTGCAATCATGTCGCCCTCCGATAAACCAGAAACGACCTCGCTACGCATACCATTTGTCGCACCCACTTCAACAAGACGTTGCACGGCCGAGTCGCCCGAAAGCACCCACACGCACTTGCCTTTTTGTCCGTCTGCAACACTTGTCTCCTTGCCTTTCTTCACACCAGGAGGCAACATCTTCTCGTCTAAATTCACCTTAAAGGCTTTGTTGGAGATAGTAAGCACATCACGCTTGTCGATGGTATGCACTGAAATGTTTGCGGTAAGTCCCGGTTTCAACTTCAAATCTGGATTTTTTGCATCCACAATCACCTCGTAGGTTACGACATTGGAGGTAGTGGTTGCTTGCAGGCGCACTTGGCGCACCTTACCTTCAAATTTGTCATCTGGATAAGCATCCACGGTGAATTCCACGCGTTGCCCCTCAGCCACCTCGCCTATGTCTGCCTCGTCGATATTTGCCACGACCTCCATATCTTCAAGATTTTCAGCGATGTAGAAGAGCGTTGGTGTTGTCATTGAAGCGGTTACGGTCTGACCCTCCTCCACTTCCACGGAAACGACGATTCCGTCTATCGGAGAGTAGATTGTGGCGTAGCCCAGATTGGTCTGCGCCTTGTCTACCTCATATTTGCTTTTGGTAACGGAGTTTTTCGCCTTAACATACTTATACTCCACCTCCTCGAACTCGGAATCGCTAATCAGAGCCTTGTCGTGCAAGGTTTTGTTTCGTTTATAGACTTTCTCGTAGTATTTATACTCGTTCAAGGCGATTTCGTAATCGGTCTTTGCCGCATTGAGCGTAGAGGTCAGCGTAGAGCGGTCTAACTCGGCGAGCAACTGCCCTTTCTTCACTTTGGAATTGTAATCCACATAGATGCGGTCGATTTTTCCTGAAACCTGCGTACCGACTTCCACCTCAGTAACTGGCTCCACCGTACCCGTGGCGGTCACACTCTTCACCAAAGACCCAACCTCCACCTTTTCGGTCTGGATCACCGTTTGGGGAATTTCCTTCTTTCCGAATACGAAGAAAAGGACGACACACACCACTGCCAACAGCAGCACCACTAAAATAATCTTTTTCTTATCCATACTAATAAGCGTCTACATTTAGCAGCCGCTAAGGTAAGAAAGAAGAAGAAGATATGCTTGCAAATTCGACAATAGCGTATTATTCATCGACAAAACGGAGTTCTGTCAGCGGTTGTTCTCGGCAAGAATCTTCTCGACTGGCTCAATCCAGTTCTCCCCATTATAGGGCTGATATACATGAAAACCGAGCGACGACGCCATCAGCACGTTACGGTCGCCATCATCGATAAAGAGCGTTTCCTCTGGCAGAAGCGGCGCATTCCGCATCACATACTTGAAAATCTCTTCCGAAGGCTTCGTCATACCTATTTTATAAGATGCGAACATCTTGTCGAAATATTCGCCGATGGGTTTGCCCAACTTCGAAAAACGATCCGTCTGCGCCCACTCGAACACATACGGGTTGATGTTACTCAGCAGGTAGAATTTATAAACGGAGCGGTGCGACGTCATCCAGCGCAGTTTCTCCACATTCACACCTTTTACAATGGAGAGCCACGCGGCATCGATCTGCTCGTCCGTAACCGTGTCGCGCCCCACCGCCTTGCGGAAAGCGTCATTGAAAGCGGCTCGATCTAAGGAGCCATCCTCCACCCCGAGGAAAAGCCCGTTCTGGCGGTAAAGGTTCAGATACTCCGAAATATTCTCCATACCCAACGATTTGAAGCGGCTCATCGCCAACTCCAAATCCGCATCGATGAGAACACCGCCCAAGTCTATCAAAAGATTCTTTATCATCTGTCTTTATATTTGCAAATCGGAAGAGGATGCAGACATTTTCCAACCCTCTTTCTCAAAAGACTCCGCCTGATCCTTACTCCCGACAAAAACTTTTTGCGGAGGGACAACGTTGGGCAGACTTTTCAAAAACTCCAAAACCTCCATTTCCTCCATTTGCGACAGCAGTGCCGAGGCGTCATATCCAAACCGGCAAGTAAAAACGTAGAAATCGCCACGATTTTCTACCGATTGTTGGGTTGTCAACGCCATCAACCTCACGTTTTTATGCACAAAACCAGCATAGAGAGAATCTGGAAGCGAAGGTTCAAGGGCGACCACCTCTAACGTGAATGACACCGGCAAATGCCCATCCTTCAAATTTGAATAGAGAATAGCGGAAACAATGGGAGAGAAATCTAATTTACCTTTCTCTATGTCCATAATTTGCAACTCACTGGTTTCCACCACAGAAAACCGCTGTTCCTGTTTCACACCGTCCATATTGAACCAGGCGAACAGACCGACTGCCAACATCAAGCACAAACCCACTATCAACCAAACATATCCTCTTTTCATGCCTTCAACTTATTGATTCTCAGACTTTCAATGCGCCGATTATATCCTTAACCGACTTCAACCTATGTCTTTCAAGATATTCATTAATACCCTCCACCACCTTCACAGAAACGGATGGGTCAATGAAATTGGCTGTACCAATCTCAACGGCACTCGCACCGGCGAGGAAGAACTCCACCGCATCTGTGGCATTCATAATTCCGCCGAGACCGACGACTGGGATCTTCACCGCCTTCGACACTTGCCAAACCATCCGTAAAGCAACAGGCTTGACGCACGGACCAGACAAGCCGCCTGTAACCGTTGAAAGCAACGGCGTCATACGCTCCGCATCAATCGCCATACCCATCAACGTGTTGATGAGCGACACGCTGTCCGCCCCTGCCGCCTCCGCAGAACGGGCGATTTCGGCAATGTCCGTAACATTGGGCGAAAGTTTCACTATCAGCGTTTTCTTATAGGCCTTGCGCACTGCCGAAACCACCGACTCGACTCCCGAGCAGGTTGTTCCGAACGCCATTCCGCCTTGCTTCACATTCGGGCAGGAGATATTCAGTTCGATAGCCGGTATGGCTGCCAACTCATTGATTTTCTCAGCGGTCTTGACATAATCCTCCACACAGGCCCCCGACACGTTGACAATCATATTCGTCCGTATATCCTTGATATTCGGATAGATATGGTTAACAAAATAGTCTACGCCCTTATTTTGCAGACCCACGCAATTCAACATTCCCGATGGCGTTTCAGCCATCCTTGGATAAGGATTTCCTTCGCGCTTGTTGAGCGTCGTACCCTTAACAATGATTCCGCCTAAACGGTTCAATTCAATGAAGTCTGCATACTCCGTTCCGTAGCCAAACGTTCCCGAAGCAGTCATCACAGGGTTTTTCAACCTCAATCCGCCTATGTTCACACTTAAATCTGCCATACCAAATCTTTTATATTAAACACTGGGCCATCGGAACAGACGCACTTGTGTCCGTCATTCGTCTCAGTAACGCAACAAAGGCATGCGCCCAAGCCGCACGCCATTTTATTTTCCAAAGAGACCTCACAATCAATGCCTTTTTTCTTAGCGAATGAAGCCACCGCCTTCATCATCGGAGTCGGTCCGCAAGTGTAGACCTTGTCAAACTGCTCTTTTTCAAGCGAAGAATGGTTGGTTACAAAGCCTTTCTCTCCGAAAGAGCCATCTTCCGTGGTCACCAACACCCGACCAACCTTCTCGTATTCAGATATTTGCAAAAGATCTTTTGATGACCGTGCGCCCAAAAGGAATGTCGGCGCATAGCCTTTCGACTTCAATTCCGCCCCCAACATCAGCAGCGGTGCGATACCTACGCCTCCGCCGACAAGCAACAGCGACTTCTGCGCCTCCGCCGGCATTGAGAAACCATTTCCCAGGGGAAGCACCACATTCACTCTTTCCTGCGGCAGAACCTCCGCCAGCGTTCGCGACCCATCACCCACCAACTGGATCAGCAGCCAAAGTTCATTTTTCGCCCAATCGACATTATGAATGGAAATCGGACGGCGGAGGAATGTTTTTGGGGATTTGTCCACCTTAACCTCCACAAACTGCCCAGGCAGCACCTCGGGCAACGGCGCAGAGTGCGTCAGTTTCATCAATATATGCTTGTCGCCCAACCGCTCGTTGGACACCACAACCATATCCAAAATATGTTTCTTCATTTCTAATGATTTACTTCACGTTTCGCAAAGATAAACGCAAAACGGCCATTAGACAAACTTCTAACAGCCGATTCAGATTTTTTTAGGAACCCACGTATTCAGAGCAACAACTCATACTGGCTCAGTTCCAACCATCTGCCGAACTTGTAGCCCACCTCGTCGTACTGGGCGACTTTCCTAAACCCGAAATTCTCGTGGAGGTGGCGACTGTGTTCGTTGCCTTCCGTGATTCCCGCAATAAGCACGTGCAGCCCCTGCGCTTTGCACCGCTGTATCAGCTCCTCCAAAAGTGCCTTGCCAAGACCATTGCCTCGGCAAGCGGAATCAACATAGATGGACACCTCTGCCGTGTGGCAGAAAGCCGCACGCATGCGCCAAGGGTGCGCATAACAATAGCCAACGACATTGCCATCCTCCTCACACACAATGTATGGGTATTTCCCCTGAATTTCTGCAATGCGGCGGCGCATCTCATCGGCAGACACCGCCTCAACCTCGAACGTGATGGTCGTGTCCAACACGTAAGGGTTGTAGATTCTGGCAATTGCCGCTGCGTCAGCCAACTCCACCTGGCGTATCTTCATTCTTAGAAATGTCAATTTGAATGTGGTTTCTTCATACGAACCTCATAAAGGTCTGTTCGTCTGTCGTTTAATGTCTGCACACTTCCGTATGTATGAAGTTCGTTCAACAAATCAAGATCAACATCGGAGACGAGAATCATCTCGGTGTTTGGCGTTGCCTCGGCACGGCGGCCATCAGTAGGGAATGCAAAGTCGCACGGAGTGAACACACCCGACTGCGCATACTGTATGTCCATATTGTGCACTCTCGGAAGGTTACCGACGCTGCCTGCAATTACCACGAAACACTCATTTTCAATGGCACGCGCATGGGCGCACACGCGGACGCGCGAGTAGGCGTTTTGCGTATCAGTGAGGAATGGCACGAAAAGAATCTGCATGCCTTGGTTCGCCATAATGCGCGAGAGTTCGGGGAATTCCACATCGTAGCAAATCTGCACACCGATTTTGGCACAATCCGTATCGAAAGTCTTGACCATTTTTCCGCCGTTGAGACCCCAACTCTTCACCTCGTCTGGCGTAACGTGGATTTTCTCATACATCTCGTACGAGCCGTCGCGCCGCACAAGGAACCCCACATTATAGAGGTTTCCGTCCTCCTTTTTATAAGGCATACTTCCTGTGATGATGTTGATGTTGTAACTAATGGCGAGCTGCACAAAACGGTCGCGCACCTGCTCCGTGTACTGCGCCAGTCCGCGGATGCTCTGCGCCTCGCCCAAGTGGTTGAACTTGGCCATCAGCGGTGCATTGAAATATTCTGGGAAGAGGATGAAATCGCTTTTGTAGTCGGACACGGCATCCACGAAAAACTCCACTTGCTCGAACACGTCGTCGAGCGATTCGTAAGGACGCATCTGCCACTGCACAAGACCGATGCGGACGGTGGTTTTCTTGTCCACAAAGCCCGATTTCGGCGGTTGGTAGTAGATGTTATCCCACTGCAGAAGTGTGGCGCAGTGTTTCGACTCTTCGTCGTTGGGCAGATAGTTCTTCATCACCCTCCGCACGTGGAAATCGTTGGAGAGTTGGAAAGTCAGCACAGGGTCGTAGATCTCGCGCAACCGCACCTTCTCGATATACTCCTTCGGCTTAAGCGTGTCGGCATACTTATGGTAGTTCGGGATTCGACCGCCGAACATAATCGCCTTCAAATTCAGTTTCTCGCACAACTCCTTCCGGTACTCGTACATACGGCGGGCAAGGCGAAGGCCACGATAATCTGGGTGGATGAAGACCTCTATACCGTAGAGGATATTCCCCTTGGGATTATGTGTGTTGAAAGTCTCGTTTCCCGTAACAGACGCGTAAGTGTGGTCGTCCTTCACCAAATCATAATCCACGATAAGAGAGAGTGCGCACCCCACGATTTTCTCGTCGTTAATCACCGTAACGACCTGTCCCTCAGGAAAAATCTTCAGCAGTTTCTTGATTTGGTCTAACGTCCAAAACACATCATGTCCGCCGTAAATGCGGGTGAAAGACTGCGACAACTGCTCATAATCGTCAAGGCGAAGATTCCGCACCTCCACCTTATTGATTTTCTTCTCTAATTCTGCTTCCGAACTCATATTAGATGTTCTCCTTTCTTCAAACAATTCTCATCTCAAAAATAATGAAAAATAGGAGGCTGCGAGAAAAAATCGCCACGGAATATCACTGTGCCGACAATCTCTGCTGTACTTCCTTGAGAACCTTGGCGGCATCAGATCTCTGCCTGTCGAACGTGAATTGCTCATAAATGGAGAAGGCCTCCAAAACATCCACCAACTTACCCGATAACGTATTGAGAACCTTCAATTTTTCATCGTCAAAAGTGAAAATAGACATCAATTGGGCGCATTGCTTGCTCGTGAAAGAACTCAAAGAACAGGCAAAGTTGATCATATTCCACTTATCACTGGTAAACGAAGCGTTTTTCGTCAT
>CAVGRN010000057.1:0-1270 GCA_963631545.1 Paludibacteraceae bacterium
TGTTGATGAGTTGGTGTAGAAGAACATGTAAGGAGAGTTCTTCTCGGTGTTGTTTGGGAGGAAGAAGAATACCGTGAAGTTGTATCCAGGCTTGTTGTCGTCTTCCTTTGCATTGAGGCTTACGTAGTGGTTGTTTTCGAGTGAGGTGCCGCAGTTGTGAGGAGCGAAGAGTGGTTGGCCGTCCTTCAGGTTGTTGTAGCTTGCTGTGAGAGTGTTGTAGTCACCTTCGCCGTTTTTTACGTAGCTCCATTCGTCGTAGTAGGCGAATGCGAGGTCTTCATAACCTGAAGTTTTCATGCTTGCTCTTCTGGTGATGAAGAAGAACTTGTTTGCGTTTTCAGCGTTGTGTGTATAGAAAGTACCGCTGTTTGTTTTGAGGGTGTAGTCTTCGGTAATCTTTTGGATGTCGGTTACACCTTTGTTGATTTGGTCGTATACGTTGGAATTTCCGTAGTTTTGACCAACCCAATATTGATTTACGGCGATGAAGTAAGTGTCGCCTTTTTGGTTCTTAGGAGCGTTGTTGCGAGAGATTGCCCACTTGTTGTTATTGCCCCAGTTCCAGTTCCAGCCCCAGCCACGGTTTTCGCTTTGCTTTGCGCCGCAGATGTCGGTAAGCCAAGAATTGAGTTGAGCTTCCTTGCCTTGAGCTGTGAGAGTAGAGTTTTCGTTACGGGTGTAGCCGCCTGCGAATGCGTTAGCGGTGAATAATGCGATTGATGCGAGTGCAATAACAGATTGCTTCATAATGGTATTCAAGTGATAATGTTTTACTAATAAATTTTCTTAATCAAGTGGTCGACTTATCTTGTCGAC
The DNA here is from genome assembly GCA_963631545.1 of Paludibacteraceae bacterium. Taxonomy (GTDB): domain Bacteria; phylum Bacteroidota; class Bacteroidia; order Bacteroidales; family Paludibacteraceae; genus UBA1181. The sequence goes on from CAVGRN010000057.1 coordinate 817, forward strand.
GTTGCAAAGGTATATCGGCATTTATGGCTGGTCAAGTATTTTTTCTTGTTTAATACACGATTTACCAAAATTAACACGCGATTTAACAAATAAAATATCAAGAAAAATTTGGAGGTGGTTTTTGAAAGGGGTGTAACGAGCAGATGCATAGAGTGCTAGGTTACTTATAGATTCTAATCAAAAAAATGCACTCGAAATGCACAATAGTAAAACCTCACAATTTTAGAGTAACAACGGCCCTCGAAATGTAAAAATCCGCCTAAAATTGCCGGGAATATAGCTTACAGAACATTAAATGCGATATTTTGACCAATCTTCCGACTGCTGCTGTAAAAAAAGAACTGGAAGAGAGCCTTCGGCGGCTGTCTTCCAGTTGTAGAAAATCAATATGAAGATTTTTTTTAGATGGCGTTTCCCCGGTTGTTGGTACGCATGATTTTACGCGGTGTGGGGA
>CAVGRN010000057.1:1280-14894 GCA_963631545.1 Paludibacteraceae bacterium
GTGTGGGGAAATAATAAAAACGTAGTGTTGTTGGTTGAAAAAAGTAGTTTTATCAGAATGCTATGTTTACACCTACGCCAAACACGTGGTTGGTTCGGTAGTAGTGGTCGGTTTTGTTTCCGGCGGCAGTCTCGGTCACCACGTCGCGGGTCTTGTAGAGGGTGGTCATGTAGCCGAGGTCGATGCTGGTGCGCTTGGTTACGTTTACGCGGGCACCGAAGCCGATGCTGTTGCTCGAGGTGGTGAAGCTGAGGTCGCTCATGTAGGCATCCTCGAGGTCGTAGTTGGTGTTTTGCCAACCGGCTGATACGGTTACGTATCGGCAGATGTCGTATTCGGCACCGGCGGTAACTTCTATTGTGCCGCCTTTAATGTAGTTCTGCTTGTCGCCGAACTGCTTGGCGTGCTTGTCGTCGTAGAAGTGGAAACCGGCGTTGATGCGCAGCGGGCTGATTGGGCTGTATTGGGCACCGAAAGTGAGGAATGCAGGGATGTCGGATGCCACCTTTTCACCGTCGGCAAACTGGCCGAGCACCGAGTTGGTTTGAGCCACTTGGGTGGCGTAGTCGTTCATCTCGCTTTTGTTTTTGAGGCGCATGCGGGTTTTGAATTCATACTTTGCTGCCACGTTCCAGTGTTCGTTGATTTTCCAGTCGATGCCGATGATAGGCGTAACGCCGAAGCCGGTCTGGTCGGTGTTGAGCGAGATGGCTGTTTTCTCGAGGGTCTCGTTGACGGCAGTCTGCATGGCGGGCAGATAGGCTTGTCCTATGGCGTCTTTTGCCACGAGGGTGGCGCTGATGTCTTCCACCCAACCGTTGTAGTTGCAGCTGGCGTAAACGCCGCGGATGCCCACAAAGCCGGCTATGTTGTCGGTGATTTTGTATGTACCGCCTATCGAGAGGCCGAAGAAGTATTGGCGGCCTTTCATGTAGCTGTTTATGCTGTATCCGCCGAAGCCGAGGTGGTCAGAGAGTCCGGCGCCGGCGATGGCAGAGGATACTGAAGGCACGATTGAGCTTGAGTAGAGTGCTTCAAATGAGCCGAGGCCGTTGTCGAATTCGCACTTGCCGCCGCCGCCGATGAGGGCGAAGCTGGCTGCTACCGACCATTTGTCTTTAACGTAAGCCAGGTGGAAGCTTGGGATGGCAGGCGCTTTGGCATCGCCTTCAAACTTGTGTGTGGCTGAGGTGTTGTCGGTGTTGTATGCAAAGAGTGGGAATGTGGTGGTGATGTCGCGGTTTTGGCGTGCGTTCTGCACGTTGAATGAGAAGTGGAAACCGTTGTCGAGGAATGCTACGCCGGCAGGGTTCATATAAGCGCCGGTGATGTCGATGATTGCGTCTTGGCTAAGCTGACGCAGGAATGCTGCGTTTTGGTTGGTGTTTGTGAGCAGACCGCCGGCACAGACAGAGGCTGTGCTTAGCGTGGCACACGCTAAACCTAAAATTAATCTTTTCGTCATTATCTTTTTATACCTTAATTTGAATACCGGGTGCAAAGGTAATACAAATATTTCGAACAAAACGAAAAAATGACCAAGAAAATAGAAAAATGGGCGAATTCGCCCTCTCTGCATCGCTGATTCCGCAGGTGGAAGTTGGCCTCGCGGATGGGTGCGAGGGGCTTGTGCGGTGGGGGATGGGGATGAAAAAAGGGCTGCGCCTTTGTTGGCACAGCCCTGTGTATATTCGTGTTTATTGGATACGAACGGTATTACTTCAATTCAGCGAGGTACTTGATAGTGCGTACCATTTGTGAAGTGTAAGAGTTTTCGTTGTCGTACCAAGAAACAACTTGTACTTGGTAAGTTTCGTCGTCAATCTTGCTAACCATAGTTTGAGTAGCGTCGAAGAGTGAACCATAACGCATACCGATGATGTCAGAAGAAACGATTTGGTCTTCGTTGTAACCGAAGCTTTCAGTAGCAGCAGCCTTCATAGCAGCGTTGATACCGTCTACAGTTACATCCTTGCCCTTAACAACAGCAACCAAGATAGTGGTAGAACCAGTTGGGGTTGGAACGCGTTGAGCAGAACCGATGAGCTTGCCGTTCAACTCAGGGATAACAAGGCCGATAGCCTTAGCAGCACCTGTTGAGTTAGGAACGATGTTTTGAGCACCTGCACGTGAGCGACGGAGGTCACCCTTGCGTTGTGGGCCGTCGAGAATCATCTGGTCGCCAGTGTAAGCGTGGATAGTAGACATGATACCTGATTGGATAGCAGCGTACTTGTTCAAAGCGTCTGCCATTGGAGCCAAGCAGTTAGTAGTACAAGAAGCAGCGGAGATGATGTTGTCGCCCTTCTTCAAAGTCTTGTGGTTTACGTTGTAAACGATGGTAGGAAGGTCGTTTCCTGCAGGAGCAGAGATGACAACTTTCTTAGCACCAGCTTGGATGTGAGCAGAAGCCTTCTCCTTTGATGTGTAGAAACCAGTACACTCAAGAACAACGTCAACGTTGTTTGCAGCCCAAGGGCAGTTTACAGCGTCCTTCTCAGCAGAGATCTTAATCTCCTTACCATCAACGATGATAGAGTCCTCTGTTGCTTCTACAGTGTGCTTGCCTTCGCCGAACTTGCCAGCGAAACCGCCTTGTGCAGTATCGTACTTCAAGAGGTGAGCCAACATCTTAGGGCTGGTCAAGTCGTTGATAGCAACTACTTCATAACCATCTGCCTCAAACATCTGACGGAATGCAAGACGTCCAATACGTCCGAAACCATTAATAGCAACTTTTACCATTTGTAATTTGCATTTATGTTAAACAATCAATCTTTCTGTCAAATCCATTCGTCCCCTCCTGCCGCCGATAAACCTTGACGGACAAAAAAAGACCTTCCACCCTAAAAACATCCGCAGCCCGATTTACAAGAAATCATCAACGCCACCAACGCCAATAGGGTGAAAAAGAATCCGATATATTTGCAAAAATTATGCATTTTGCTGAATTTGTACCATTTCAGTGTGTAGGTTCCCATATCCAGGGCACAACTGTTGTTTGCATGCTCCCATGGCCAAGAGCAATATTGCAGTTGCAATAATAATCTTAATCGCTTTCATCTCTTTTTTCTATTTTTATAATTATCTAACCGACGAGCAAATTTACTTTTTTTTCTCTTTTCACTCTAATTTTCGGACTTTTTTATTTCAAGAAACTGACAAAATCCATTCTGCCTCAACCAAACGATTGTCCGCAACGCCATCGCCGCCACCAACGGATAGGTCGCCACGTTGAATTTCTGCGGCAAACAGAGCCAGCCGAGCAACGCAACCACGCACGCCGCAAGGTTCAGCCACATCATCACAGAGAATGGTTTCCGGGTTTTCTTTGCGAAAGCGAACAGCGGGAACAGCAACTGCAAAGGGTTGCTCCACAGCAAATTGAAATTCGGACTTGTGCAAGGATGAACCGACACGAACGTCAGAAAGGCCAATAAGACTCCCGTCAAACCATACACCACAAAAAGGAACGTATCTGCCACACTGCCCACAACGAGGAGTGTCTTGCTCTCTCTATGGCGCACTTGCGCCCACGTAAGCACTGCCACAAGCACCAACAGAAGCACGGAACCCACCACGGGGCGCACCGCCTGCGTTTCCACCTGCGTCGCATACTTCCCTGAAAACGGAACCAGTTCTCTCTCCTTTTTCACCAACGGAATGTCCCGTCCGCCAACGCTCCTTTGGGTCTGCGACAACACGCTGCGCATATCCTCAGGAAGGAATATCAAGCCTCTATCTGGTATCGGCTGATCTGTCTGGCTTCCCAAACAGAGGTCTATCCCGAACCTAAGCCAAAGGTTGCCCTCCGTCAAACTGTATATCTTCTCCCGGTAGGTGGTTCGGTTGCCGATGTGAGGGAACTTCAAGTCGCCCAACTGACGCTCCACAATGTTCCACACGCGGGTGGCGCAATTGTCATAGAAAAAGTTGTACCTATATACTCGGTTCTCCGCCTTTGCATTTTCCAGCAAGGCGCGATGCAGGCTTTCGGCTTCCGGCTCCGTCAAGTTGAGGGTCTGCTCGTAGAGAGCCGCCTTTTTATAGAGTACTTCCAACCGGAGGCTGTACATCGACTGCGTGTCGAGCCAATAGTCTGTTTCCCCTTTCACAAACCGATAGAGGAAACCATCGTCGAACATAAACACACCATAATTATAGACAACATCCGACGTGTCCGTGCGCACACGCAACGCAGTATGCCCCCACAAGGTATATACCTCAATGTCTGACGGCGAGGTGGTAAGCACGCTCACCCTCGTCTTAGTGGCATACGCCCCCTCGACAAGGAAGAATGCAATCAAAAAAAACAGGGTGATAGGCAGTTTTCTCAACATTCTCATCTCACGACAATGCGTTGAAGGAAATTCTCAATGCGAACAATGTAGAATCCCCTTTTCAAATCTAAGTCGATGCGCGCATCCGATGATTTCAGCACAGCCACAGCCACATTCTCGCCAAGCATATTCTTCACCTCCACCTTCGCATGCTCATTGGCATTCGAGATGTAGAGGCTACCATTATAATAGGAGACATTTAGACCTGACTTTGTGGCTGCGCGCTCGCTCTTCTCAATGGTTGGCGACGCACCCTCCTCGCACACGGCAGACTGTGCAACAGCCCAGCCGGAGATAGAAAGAAGTGATATGATTAAAAAGATTTTTCTCATCGCGCCAATCGTTTTCTGCAAAAATAGGGTTATTATGGGTTAATGGCAAACTTTTTTCAAAGATATTCCCTATGTCCTCATCGCCCTCAAAGCATTCAGCACTGCCAACACCAACACACCGACATCTGCGAACACCGCAAGCCCCATACCTGCCAACCCCAATGCCGCCAGCACCAGCACCAAGACCTTTACACCTATTGAGAACCATACGTTCTCCAAGGCGATTCTCACGGTTTTCCGCGCTATCCTGACGCCAACGGCAATCTTGGAGATTTCATCGTCCATCAGCACCACGTCGGCAGCCTCTATGGCAGCATCCGAACCTAAGCCGCCCATTGCGATGCCCACATCGGCGCGGGCAAGCACCGGCGCATCGTTGATTCCGTCGCCCACAAAGGCAAGTGTGCCTTTCTCGCTTTTCTCCGCCAAGAGGTGTTCCACCTGTGCCACTTTGTCTGCCGGCAACAATTCCGTATGATACTCGTCTATCCCGACACGCTCTGCGACGCTTCGCCCCACCTCGACATGGTCGCCCGTCAGCATCACCGTCTTCCGGACGCCGCATCGCTTCAAGTCTGACAACGCCTCCCGTGCGTCCGTCTTCACACAATCCGAGATAAGTATATGGCCGGCATACACGCCATCAATCGCGATATGCACCACCGTCCCCTCGTGGGCTTTATGGCACTCGTGCCACTGCGCGCCCACTGACTCCATCAACTTGCCGTTGCCCACGCAAACGATTTTACCGTTCACCGAGGCTTTTATGCCCATCCCAGCAAGTTCCTGCTCGTTTGTTACTTCACAACCATCCACCTCGTTAGGATACGCATTGCGCAACGAAACGGCAATGGGGTGCGTTGAGTGCCGCTCCACATGGGCTGCGAGGTGGAGCAACTCGTTTTCATTGATTTCAGACGGATGGATAGCAGCAACTTGAAACACGCCTTTCGTCAGCGTTCCCGTCTTGTCAAAAACAGCAATGTCCATCTTCGACAAGGACTCTAAGTAGTTGGCTCCCTTCACCAATATGCCCCGCCGCGACGCACCACCTATGCCTCCAAAAAACGTGAGCGGCACGGATATCACCAATGCGCACGGACAGGAAACCACCAAGAACGTGAGCGCACGGTAGAGCCAAACGGTAAGGTTCGCCCAATATCCGCCGGCGCAAAAGAACGGCGGGACAAACGCCACCGCCAAGGCCGTGAACACCACCACAGGCGTGTAGACCCTTGAGAATCGCGAGATGAAAGCCTCACTCTTCGACTTGTTCTCACTGGCATGCTCCACCAACTCTATCACCTTTGACGCTGTGGACGCGCCAAACGTCTTCGTGGCACGCACCCGCAACACGCCCGACAAGTTGACACAGCCCGAGATGACCTCGTCTGCCTCACAGACTTTCCGCGGAACGCTCTCGCCCGTCAACGCCACCGTGTCGAGGGTCGACTCTCCGCCAACCACCACACCATCCAACGGCACACGCTCGCCCGGGCGTATCACAATCACCTCGCCTACCTGCACATCGCCTGGCGCAACTGTTTTCTCTGCGCCACCGCGCTCAACATGCGCCACATCCGGCCGTATGTCCATAAGGTTGGTTATCGACTTGCGGCTTCTGCCTTCGGCAATCGTCTCAAACAACTCGCCCACCTGAAAAAAGAGCATCACAAACACTGCCTCGGCGAACTGCGGCTCGCCTCCCGGCAGAAATCCGATGGACAATGCGCCCAACGTCGCAACGGACATCAAGAAATCCTCGTCAAACCAATCGCCATGCAAAATCTTCTCAAAAGCCTCGGACAACGTGCCGAAACCCACTATCAGATAGGGAACAAGGTAGACCAACAGCAACTGCCAAGTCGGCATTCCGGGGAACCTGCGCGCCACCACCTCGGCAACAACCAACAACACCGCCGCCAAGACAATCCTAACTACCGACGAGCGGACCGCTCCATGTTCGTCCGCCCCACTATGATGATGCTCGTGATGATGCTCGTGATGGTGCTCGTGATGGTGCTCGTGATGGTGGTGTCCGTGGTGATGTCCGCAACAAGACTCCCCCGCCCCTTGCGACACTTTGTTATTTTTTTCTTCTTTCGTATCCATCTTACCTCCGTTTTTATTTTACAATGCGAAAGTATGCGAAAAGAGGTGCAACCAAGTTGCAAAAAATTGAACGGACATTGCCCGATACTCATTTTTTTCTTTTACATTGAACCCGATTTTTTACACCTCTTCCTTAAATCTATGAATAGAAATATACGCATAGATTGTGAGGAAGGATGTTTCAACTAACTAATACCATAAAATTCTCATGAAGAAGTTTTACTTACCCTTACTGATGTTGCTCGCCCTACCGACGGCAACTATGGCAGACGATTTCATCGTTGAAATCGACACTGACGAAGACAATGTGCCTATCTCGCCCTATATGTACGGACGCAACGGCGTACCCGCAGACGACAACGAGATTAACCTGATCCACGAGGCGGGCATCAAGTTCGAGCGAATGAACAACGGCAACAACTGCACCAAATACAACTGGCGCAAAAAACTGACTTGCCACCCCGACTGGTACAACAACGTGTATGCAATAGACTGGGACGCCAACGCGCAAAACGTGCAGCAGAAGCTGCCCGACGTGCAAGGCATGTTCGGCTTCCAACTTTCTGGCAAAGTGGCAAAATCCGCTGACTATAACTTCAACGACTGGGAGTACAACCAATCGAAATGGTGGGATGGATGCTCGAAAAAAATGTGTGGCGGCGGAACATTCAACGCAGACGGTTCCGTGGCGCAGTTGGGCGACACAAGCCTCTACCTGCAAGATTGGCCGGCAGACTCCACCGTGGCTATTTATCCTTATTGGGAAGACAAATTGGGCATTGATATGAGCCAATTCCAATACTGGAGCATGGACAACGAGATGGAGATCTGGGGCGCGACCCACAGCGATGTTGCCCCCGCAACCTACGACGATGCTTTCATTGAAGATATGATGCAGAAATACTTCGCAGTGGCGAAGGCCGCCAGAGCCATCAACCCAGACATTAAACTGTGCGGCCCCTGCACATCGTCCGAGTGGTTCTGGTTCAACCTCTGCGGAAACACGCAACCCACCTACGAGGGTAAAACCTACTGCTGGCTCGAATACTTCATTATGCGCTGCGCCTTAGAAGAGGAAAAAACCGGCATCCGTATGATCGACATCTTCGACATCCACAACTACCCAGAGGACAGCGAAGAAAAAGATATGCTGCAAACTCACCGGCTCTACTACGACAAGGATTTCAGTTATCCGAAAGCCAACGGACTGAAACGCATCAACGGAGGCTGGGAAAACAACATGTCTAAGGAATACATCTTGGAACGCTGCCGCGAGTGGATCGTACAATACTTCGGGAGCGAAAACGGAATCAAGTTCGGAATCGGCGAGTTCAACATCAAATCGTCCGCACCCGAAATGGTGCAGGCACTCTCCTACGCATCGCACATCGGCGAGGGCTGCCGCAACGGAATGGAGTATTTCACGCCTTGGACTTGGTACAAAAGCATGTGGGAGGTGGTTCACCTTTACAGCCGCTACGCAAAGAACATCAACGTGAAAGCCACTTCGCCCAACGAGAGCATGCTTTCTGCTTACAGTTCGAAGAACGCAACCGGCGACTCGCTCACCATCATCTTCGTAAACCGCTCCAACGAAACGACCTACACACCAACCGTGCGCATCGCCCACACGATTTTCGCCGACGCATCCTATCCAACCTACACGCTGTCTAACCTCAAAGACGAGCAGACTTTCAAATCGCACGAGGAGAATGCCCTGCAGAAATCGACCGTAGTGCTGAAAGGCAACACTTTCACCGCTGCCCTTCCTCCCTACTCCATCACGGCAGTTACATTGGGAGGCGGAACATCCGGAGTAAACGACGCGCTTGCCAACAATTCACAAGTAAAAGCATTTCCGAACCCTGCGACCGACCAGCTGACCATCTCTTGCGACAAAGAAATCGCCGATATTGAAATCATCAATACTGAGGGAGTCGCCGTGAAACGGATTGAAGTTTCTAACACATCCGCGCAAATCAACGTGTCCGACCTCAATGCCGGTGTCTACACCGCCAGAGTCAGCACTGCAACTGGCGTAGAACATTGCCAAGTGATTATCAAATAAAAATTTCTGATTTGCAAATTAATGGGAGCGTGGACTTCGGTTCGCGCTCCGTTTTTTTCCCACATCTCTGCTAAACCCACCCAGACTAAGACAAATCCGCTTAGCTTTGCCATAACGAGGGAAAGCACAAGTTCACAAACATCAAACGCACACACAAGCAAGAATACGGCGGGCGATAAAAAAGGGGGACTCTTTCGAATCCCCCTTTCATAGTGAACAAAAAGGTAAGCAGAGCTTATTGCCCTAATCATTTCACAGAATAGTTAGGTCTCAGGTCATTAATCAAAATCTTTCAAGCATTCTTCAAAACTTATGTCTTATTGCACTTTTCTTATCGCCACACAGGCGTTGTGTCCGCCGAAGCCAAGAGAGTCGGAGAGCGCCAACGTCAAGTCGGCTTTCTGTGCTTTCAGCGGAGTGTAATTCAAGTCGCATTCAGGATCGGCCTCCGTCAAGCCAATGGTAGGGGTAACAACTCCGTCGCGCAACGAAAGCGTGGAGATAATCACCTCCATAGCACCTGCCGCACCCAACGTGTGTCCCGTCATCGACTTCGACGAGGTGATGTGCAGTTTCTTTGCCTCATCCTCACCGAAAGCCAACTTCAAGGCCTTCGTTTCCGATTTATCGTTCAGCGGTGTTCCCGTTCCGTGTGCATTCACATACACCACATCACGAGCCGCATCGTAGCCCGCCTCGTCCATAGCCTGGCGAATGGCGCGAGCCGCACAAGAGCCGTCAGGCTTTGGCGCAGTATAGTGGTGCGCATCGCAAGTATTGCCATAACCACACACCTCGCCGTAAATCTTCGCACCACGAGCCTTCGCAAATTCGTATGACTCAAGGATCACAACACCAGACCCCTCACCTATCACGAAGCCTGCGCGGCGAGCGTCAAATGGCAACGAAGCCTCCAACGGATTCTGAGATTTAGACAAAGCCTTGCAATTGGTGAAACCACCCACTGCCAACGGATTGATGGTAGCCTCCGCTCCTCCTGCGATAATGGCATCCGCATAGCCATACTTGATGGCACGGTAAGCCTCGCCGATAGCGTGCGTACTGGTGGCGCACGCCGTCACAACGGGAAGACAAGGCCCCTCGGCTTGATGGGCTATCGCCACATTCCCGGCGGCAATGTTCGAGATCATCATCGGGATGAAAAGCGGAGAAACACGAGTCGCCCCGTCCCTGTTCATCTTCGTACACTCATCGATGAAAGTCTGCATACCACCGATACCCGACCCGATGTAGACACCAAGTCGCTCGGGAGCGATTTTCCCCGCCAACCCACTATCATTCATCGCTTGCGCAGCTGCCGCAAGGGCGAACTGGCAATAACGGTCAGACCGGCGAGCCATACCCTTGTCGATACCAAAATCCTCAGTGTTGAAATTCTTCACCTCGGCGGCGATCTTCACAGGCATATCCGCAGTATCGTATAGTGTGATGGGACCGATTCCGCACACACCCTCTTGTAGGTTCTTCCAGAACGTCTCGATATTGTTGCCAATAGGCGAAACAATTCCCAAGCCGGTAATTACAACTCTATTCATTATGCGATACGGTTTGATGTGGTGGACAAAAGTTTTTCAGCCTCGTTCATCATCGTCTCCACGATCTCGCGTGCAGGACACTCTTTCTTCACCAAACCGGCAACCTCGCCCGACATAAACGAACCCTCCTCGACGTTTCCGTCCAAAACCGCTTTGCGAAGAGAACCAGCGCCAAATGCCATAATGTCCTCGTTCGTAACATTAGAATCTTTCTCCATATTAGCGAATTGACGCGAGAAGTTCGTCTTCAGAGAGCGGACTGGATGTCCCAAACGCTTTCCGGTTACGATTGTATCGCAATCACCAGCAGAGATGATTTTCTTCTTATAATTCTCATGTGCCTTGCACTCGTCGGCAACAAGGAAGCAAGTTCCGCACTGAACGCCCTCTGCGCCCAACATAAACGCTGCTGCCACGCCGCGTCCGTCGGCGATACCGCCAGCGGCAAGCACAGGGATCTTCACAGCGTCTACCACCTGAGGCACGAGCGCCATAGTGTTGGTCTCGCCAACGTGTCCGCCCGACTCAGCACCCTCGGCAACCAAAGCGTCAACGCCCGATCGCTCCAAACGAACTGCGAAAGCCACCGAAGCGACAACCGGAATGATGACGATACCGGCAGCCTTCCAATCAGGGATGTACTGGGTTGGCAAACCTGCACCTGTGGTAACCACCTTGACTTTCTCTTCTACAACCACTTTCGCAACCTCGGCTGCGAACGGACTTTGCAACATTATATTGACGCCAAAAGGCTTGTTGGTCAATTGCTTGCATTTACGTATTTCCTCGCGGACATAATCCGCATTGGCATTCATCGCGGAGATGATACCCAAACCACCAGCCTCCGAAACAGCCGCTGCCAATTTAGCATCCGATATCCACGCCATACCACCTTGGAAAATTGGGTACTTAATGCCAATCAAATCGCAAATTCTACTCTTAATCATAACAATCTCCTTATATAAGTTTCTTTTTTATTCAACAACAAAGGTGTAATTACCACTTCAAAAGACACGCACCAGAAGAGAAACCTGCGCCAAACGCACTAAACACCAAATAATCGCCTTCTTGGATTTTTCCCTCTCGATTCATCTCATCCAAAAGCAACGGAATGCTTGCGGACGACGTGTTACCACGATTCTCCATATTATGAGGGAAACACTCCTCTGGAAGCTTCAACTCGCCCCTTATGGCCTCCAAAATGCGGACATTGGCTTGGTGCAGCAAATAGTAACGAACATCCGATGGCTGCAAACCACCCATCTCAATCACCTTCCTAATATCCTCGGCAGAGTTAAGAACGGCAAGCTTGAACACCTCACGCCCTTTCATCTCCAAATAAGGGTAACGATCCTGCATTTCGCGGAACGGAGTGCCTGGGTAAGTGCGGTGGCAGTTCAACGCATCAGTGTATTGCGTACTGAGGTGGATTTTATAATCCTCGCCACCATTGCCCACGATTACAGCCCCGGCAGCATCGCCAAACAAAACACACGTTTCGCGTCTCGCCCAATCCACGAAATAGGAAGTCTGCTCCGCACAAACAATCAAAATCTTCTTCGCCTTTCCAACTTTGAGCAAGGCCTCTGCCACATCCAACGAATAAATGAAGCCAGTGCAAGCCGCATTCAAATCCAACGTGGGACAATTGGCGTTAATTTCCTTATTAATAAGTGCCGCCATAGATGGGGTAATCGTGTCCCCAATCATATTATGGCAAAGGATATAGTCTATTTCGGTAGGATTTACACCCGACTGCTCTATGCAGTTCTTGGCGGCTTCCACTGCCAAATCAGTGATAGTTTCCGTCGACAAAACCCTGCGAGTGCGGATGCCCGTTCGGGTGCGAATCCACTCATCATTCGTTTCAACAATCTTGCTCAGGTCGTCATTGGTAATCTCCAACTGCGGCACTGCGCTTCCCGTTCCTAAAATCTTCATATTACTCTTCTGCAGTAAAAAGTCTCAGATACCATAAAATCATCCAATGGACTTAAAAACAATCCGCCCGATGATGACGCTGCAAATTTAACACAGACATATTTTCAAGAAAAATAAAAGGTATTATTTACAGGTGCTGTGGGGCGAAAATACATATCGTGGGGCGAAGATTGGAATGGAGTGGCGAGAGTAAAAAATCCGATGGATTCGGACATTTCATTATTATTTCATACATTTGCAAAAACAAGGACTTTTATATGGATAGGCCAATTCCAATATTTATGACAGAGAAGAGAGAAATAGCCCGATTTCTCTGTTTTGTTCTATTTTGGACGATTATATTCTCCCTGATATACCACCCGAATGTTACCATCCGTGGCGTGGACATGGAGGAGAACCAATATGTGCTATATTTAGCGGTGATGATATCCTCGGGATTTATCTTCCTCATCATCAGCCGAATAATGTTCTACCACCTCAACAAACATAGGAAACTTGTATTCAAGCACTTATGCCTATGGATAGTGCAGGAGATGGTGCTTATATCACTCGCTCTTTCAATTGTGTCATTATGCATCATTGAGCCTAACTCGCGCCCTTATTGGACGACAATCCTACCGCGCACGGCCATTTCCGTAACCTCACTACTCATCATCCCGAATGTCATCTGCTGGCTGTACTTCTCATTAGAGGATAGAAACAGACAAATAAAGGAGTTAAAAGAGAAGAAACAGGCGCCTAACTCAGGAGTCATCAATTTCCACGATGAAAAAGGGGTTTTCAGACTCTCCGTCAGAGCGGAGGATTTACTCTACATACAGTCTGCCGACAATTATGTATTCATACACTACCTCAACAGCAAACAGGAACTTTCTAAGTTCATGCTGCGCAACACGCTGAAATACATTGAAGAAACATTCTCCGAAAAGACCCTTGTGCGATGTCACCGCTTTTTTGTCGTCAATATGCAAAAAGTCAGAGTGATGAAAAAAGGCAAAGAAGGACTGACTTTGGAATTGGATACCATCGAGCCAACCGAGATACCGGTTTCAAAAACATTCGCAGCCAAATTGGCAGAGATATTTGCAAGTTAGAAGAAAAGGAGAAGCCGGTCCAGACTTCCTCACATTTGTGCGCCATCAAATGGCGCACATTGAAAATCAATGAGTTAAGTATAGAAAATGGATAACGCGGAAGGAAATGTCTGTATCTTTGCGTCATGTTTGTAAGAAACATATTACTGTCCGCAAAACAATATAATATTC
>CAVGRN010000058.1:0-13967 GCA_963631545.1 Paludibacteraceae bacterium
CGTATTCTTCGCAATCCTCTTATTATTTTCCGAGATTTGGGTTGACATAATGCTGTATCAGCGAACTAATGCATTGTTTAAATGAGGAATCATCCAGATATCCCCTGTAAATCATTTTGAAGGAGACTACATTTGAGCCAGCAACATACCTGAATAAGGGTTTTCTGGAGACATCAAATTTCCAAGGCTTTTCTTTGTCAAATTGATAACTTCATGCGCCCAATTCAATTGCTCAGAATCTGTCAACATTTGGACAAGGGATTCTGCCACTTCCATTTTAAGTTTTTCCGACTCATACTCCTCATACAGACGTTTTCTATCGTCCAAAACACTTGGTCTATCATTGAGTTTAAATAATTCGACAGTATATTTGCCTTCTATTGAAACACCCACCGCCATGTATTTTCTGAACTGGATGTGTTTTTTCGGGTCGTCCAACGTAGGATTGACAATAAGTGGAGATTCCTGCGAAATATCACGTTCAGCAACGTTCCTTGCACGTTCATCACGCAGCGGAAACGAATCTTTCTTGCAAGAACGATTGCATGTGGGACAGGCATACAGCAAATTAGACCATTCATGACCGAGCCAATAGTAGATTGACTTGGGACGATAATGATCTACATCATTGTATGCCATCGTCACCCGACACTCGCAATATGCACATTTCCCATATTGGTCTTTTATGAGTTGCTCCCGCACATCATCTGCCTTATAGAAGCACGGATTCACTTCAACAACACAAGAAGGTACTGGAGCGCTTCTTAAAGAAGCAGGCACTTGATTAGACTTACTAATCTTCTTCATGTTTTTGGACAAGATTTAACTGCCGAGCGAGTTGTTCGAGCAACTTAGTTGTGTAGATCGCGTTAGCGTCTGTCAATGATGTCAAATTCTTCATTTCATCATCTAAAGCACCTAAACGTTCTTTGTCAGCCTCCGTCAAGGAATCCTTGCGTAGAATTTCATCCCTCTCCTTTATTTTTTCATCCCACTTTGGTGCTTGCAACGATTGCATACCAAACAAATCACTTAGTAGCACTTGCGCCACATTCTCTGACTCTATTGATTGACAATCCTCATAAACACTCATCGGTTGGTTCAGGTTCACCACTTGCGCGATGCTCGCTGCACCGACTACAATTATCGGACTATGGGTAGAAACGATGAATTGCACATTAGGGAAGACCGTTGTCAACTTCATAAGTATCTCCCTCTGCCATTGCGGATGCAAGTGCAGATCCACCTCATCAATCAACACAATGCCTGACGTAGCAAGAGGGTTCTCCAACGACGGATTAGCCTCCGCCATACGCGCAGCCAAGTCGGCAACCATAGCGATAACGATTTTATAACCCTCGCTCAACTGTTCTATGCGCAACTCCTTATGTCCTCCCTCCTCTGACACCTTGTCCATGATAAACCGAAGTGGCCGAGTTTCTATCCTAGGGTTTTCATATTCATCTACCATAACAGAAAGTGCCTTACGCACAGCCTGCAGAACAGGTGATTTATAATTGAAATCCCTTAGCCGCTCTCTTTCCCTTCGTTCCTCATCCTCCATCAAATCATACCAGCCGAAGAAGCGTTTGAAATCAGTTTCCGGGGAAATCGAATTCACATAACAATCCCAGCGTTCGAATACATGTTTGAAACCACGTCGACGCTCTGGCACTCTGAAATGGCCTCTGCCAGTGCCGTAGTATACAAACACTGGCAACTCCACATTTTTTCCTTCTATAATATCGTTTTTATGAGCCAAAGCGGCAACCTTCAATTCCTCAAAATTAGATTTCGGCGCACTTGTGATTCCTCTTCTGTATCTGTTAGAGTGCATTTCGCCACGCTGCTCATCGGACAGGAGTGCCTCCACTGCCATATATCCCGCACGGTGCCCTGCTTCGTCTATATGAACGTCAAGATCAGACAATAAGAAATCGGATATACCTGGAAATTGCGCAGAGTACGGAGCCATACTTGTCGCCATAGCATCAAGTATGGTTGTTTTTCCCAATCCATTGTTTCCCAAAAGCACAACAACATTCTTTTGAGGATTCAGCACGAGACGCAACGGATCACCGCCCACCAACCTCATATTCGTTATGGAAATAGAATCTATGCGCATAGGATATTATAAATGAGGGAATATTCCAACCATGGTGTTTTTTTGAGATTATACCCTTTATGTAGGAAAGGACACTCTTTACTTCACCACTCCCTTCTCCAAATACTCCGCAAGGTTGGTGCGCACGGTGCTTGCGATGTGTTCGGCAGCCACTTTTTCCATGTCGTGCTGCACCATGATTTGAACGAGTTGCTCGAAAGTGGTGGTTTGAGGATTCCAACCGAGTTCCTTCTTGGCTTTGGTTGGGTCGCCCCAGAGGTTGACCACGTCGGTTGGGCGGTAGAAGTCGGGCGACACCTCGATGAGCGTTTTGCCGACAAGCGATGCGGGACCAGCCACGCAAACGCCTTTCTCGTCCATACCCTCGCCTTCGAATTTCAACTCGATGCCAGCCGCCTTGAATGCAGCGTAGGCAAACTCGCGCACAGAGTGCTGCACACCCGTCGCTATGACGAAATCCTCGGGGGTGGCATGCTGCAAGATGAGCCACATACACTCCACATAATCTTTGGCATACCCCCAGTCGCGCAACGACGAGAGGTTGCCAAGGTATAATTTTTCTTGCTTGCCCTGCGCAATACGAGCGGCGGCAAGCGTGATTTTGCGTGTTACAAACGTTTCTCCTCGTCTTTCCGACTCGTGATTGAAAAGGATACCCGAGCAGCAGAACATATCGTACGCCTCGCGATACTCCTTGATAATCCAAAAGCCGTAGAGTTTTGCCACCGCGTATGGCGAATATGGATGGAACGGCGTGTTCTCATTCTGCGGCACCTCTTCCACTTTACCATAGAGCTCGGACGTTGAAGCCTGGTAGATGCGGCATTTCTTTTCAAGATGATTCGTACGCACAGCCTCCAACACGCGAAGCACGCCCACGGCATCAACATCTGCCGTAAACTCTGGTGCGTCGAAACTCACCTGCACGTGCGACTGCGCCGCAAGGTTGTATATCTCAGTTGGTTGCACCTTGCCGACAAGCTTCACGAGCGACATAGAATCGCTCATATCCGCATAGTGTAGGTGGAAATTGTGCATTCCCTCAAGGTGGGCGATTCGCTCACGATAATCAACAGATGAACGGCGGATAATGCCATGCACCTCATATCCCTTTGCAAGAAGAAACTCTGAAAGGTAGGATCCATCCTGACCCGTAACACCCGTAATAAGGGCTATGTTTTTACTCATATTCGTTGTTGTAGCGTAAAGTGTATATTTGGTTTTATAGCGTACTCTTGTACCAATTGAAAAGCTGCTGCACGCCGTCCTCAATCTCCACCTTGTGCGTCCAGCCTAAGCGGTGCAGTTTATCTACGGAGATGAGTTTTCTCGGCGTTCCGTCTGGTTTTGAAGCGTCAAAGCATACTTCCCCCTCAAAACCGACAGCCTTCACAACCAATTCCGAAAGTTGGCGAATGGTCAGTTCCTTTCCCGTACCCACGTTGATGTGGCAGTTGCGTATTTCGCCAAGCGATGGTATCGCACCACCACGCCCTGCAGAGTGATTGCGGTCTACCGTACCGTCAGCCTTCGCACCGTAATGCACTGAGGAATATTTTTCAATACCGATAATGTCTTTGAAATCGACATTGAGCAAGCAATGCACTGAGGCATCCGCCATATCCTCGCTCCAAAGGAATTCACGGAGTGGCGTGCCTGTTCCCCAAAGGGTAACCTTGTTATTCTCAATGCCATATTTGGCGAGTATCTTTTCAATCTCCGTCTTCGACGAAGAGCCGTTAATACCCTCCACAGGTCGCTTATCCATATCCGTCTTGATAGCGTCCCAGTTTTGGTCGCGCAAGAGTTTTGCAAGGTAGACCTTGCGCATCATGGCAGGCATAACGTGGGAGTTCTCCAAATGGAAATTATCGTTAGGGCCGTAGAGGTTGGTCGGCATCACAGCGATGTAGTTAGTGCCATATTGCAGATTATACGACTCGCACATCTTCAACCCTGCGATCTTCGCAATGGCATACTCCTCGTTGGTGTATTCCAATTCGGAGGTGAGGAGGCAATCCTCGCTCATCGGTTGCGGCGCATTCTTAGGGTAAATGCACGTTGACCCCAAGAAGAGCAGTTTCTGCACGCCATGCGCATACGCCTCGCTAATCACGTTGCATTGGATTTTCATGTTCATCATGATGAAATCCGCACGGTAGAGTGAGTTCGCCATGATACCGCCCACGAAGGCGGCAGCAAGCACCACTGCATCGGGGCGTTCCTCATCGAAGAAACGGCGCACGGCAAGTTGGTCGGTCAAATCCAACTCGGCGTGCGTGCGACCCACAAGATTCTCATAACCCCTACTTTTGAGGTTATTCCAAATCGCAGAGCCAACCAATCCGTGGTGGCCGGCGACGTATATTTTGGAAGATTTTGAAAGCATTATCTATTTTCTAATTTTAGAGTCAGTAACAAACATTTCAAACATTAACCCATGAAAAATCAGCAACGAATAAACCCATTTATAACATTACTGACAACGAAACAAAACTCCGAGTTTAAACCACTTTCATCAACATTCATAATAGTCTTCAACCTTCGGGACAATTCTTCGTCGCTCAGCAAATTATCATTTTCATCGTAAAGTTCGCCTTCGATAGCTGCCAATCTACGTTTTTTGAGCCACTCACAATTAAGATTCAATGTTTTGATCGTCTCTTCGGCATCCTCATTTAATCCTCTCACGCATCCAAATTCATCATAACAAAAGAAATCGCCACAATTTTCTTGCAAGGGAGTTATCGGCAAAACCTTTGCCCCTTTTGACTTATCACAATGAAAAAACAAAGAAGATTCTGAATAACTGGCATTTCGATGTTTTTCTTCCTCATCAGTCGGTCTGCAAGAGAGCAGCAAGTTTCCATATTCGCCTGCCAACGACCGATTCTTTTCCTTCGGGAAGACATGCTCCACAACGTATTGCGGGTGATTAGGATATTCCAAGCGACAACCACAATAGCAACAAATTCCACCTTGATCGGCAAATAATCTATCTTTAAGACGTTTAAAATTGGAAAGGCTCTTTACAGCATCATAAACAGACTTACCATCCATTGAAGGATGTACAGATGCATCGCGCAGACTCACATTGTCATACCGATTGTCTGATAATTCTTTTTTAAATGCCACAACCTCAGTCGCTTCGAAATGTTTTTCTATAAACCTCATTAGCCTCTGCTTTCTATACGATTGATAATGGCACGTATCTTAAAGAGCGACGGCTGAGTGGGGGAAGTCTCCTCCTCTACTTCCGCAAGCAAACGCTTGGCACTAGCTATGTCGCGACTGGCAACCAAATCACGAATTTTCGTCAACTTGTCATCCACTTCTGAATCTCGGCTTTTCACCAACAATTCTTCCTCTAAAATCAAGTTGGCATCAAGACCATAGGTTTTGAGTTCCTCATGGCAATAGATATGCCTTTCTCCGTCATACCACAAACGATACACCACATTCTCATCAGACGATTTCACAGACGACATGACAAGCGGAGCGTGCGTGCTAACAATAAATTGAATCTTAGGGAACGTTGCATGTAACGCTTGCAATATCGTGCTTTGTAAAGCCGGATGCAAATGTTCATCAACCTCATCAATGATGACCGTTCCATGCGTATGTTTGTAGGATTCTGCACCATACATCGTTTTATTCAGCAAAGCACTTCGAATGGCAATATCTACCACAATGTTAATCAAACGCTTGTAACCGTCGGAAAGTAATGAAGATTCAACAATTCTGCCATCCGTGTACTTAAAATAGACTTTCTTTTTTACCGGTCTGACAAGGATATCTTCAATGATGTTACACCCCTTAGAACCGAAACAATCTCTCACTGCATTCCTCACACATTGAATCTCCTGTTCACCCAATTTCGCCTCTTGCAGCACCAACATACGTTCAAGCCAATACTCAAACAATCCTCGGCAATCATAACATTCAAAATAACCGAACGATGGCTTTTGAGCATATTCTTTGAATTTCTGTCTATCTATCTTACGAGAAACGTGAATATCCTCTGTTGTAAAACATGCGTAAAGAGGAAGCGCAACCCGCTGAACGATAGTACTTCCAGATAGAACATGTGAGTTTGCATATAACAATGATGAATACTCCTTCATGGAAGATAATCCCACAAGCAAGTTCCGACTATTTTTCCGAGACTTCTTTTCAATACGCAAATCACTATCATAATCGAAAACATGCTGTTCATTGTTTTTCAACGGAATAGAAGCAAAATCATATTCCGCAAGACGAAAAGATATCACAATTGGCTGCTCTGGGAGAACCGTGCCATTCTGGTCGACATCGCACTTGAAATCGGATTCCTCAACGCTCTTCCATGTTGTGTTTTCATCGCTATATCCACAAAAAAACGAATTCGTTACAAAGTTACAAGCGCGTATAAGAGATGTTTTTCCACACGAATTATCACCGACTAAAAGATTAATTCCAGACCGAAAACATATCGTCTTGCTTCCGTAACAGCGGAAATTATTTATTGTAATGCTTTTCATTTTTTATTGGGTTTCTACAGAAAAAGAAAGAATCCATCTCCTGCTCTTAAACGCTATTGGAATTTACTCCACCACCTCCACCCAGTCGGGCGACACCTCCACCGAGGCACCGAGGAATCCGGGCAGTTCCACCACAATGACGTGCTTGCTCTTCGAACCCTGCACTCGCATAAAGGTTACCTCTTGCTTGTCCAACACGCCACCAAGGAGGCGCACTTTCACGCCCCGTTTCAGGTTCAACTCGCCAGGGCGGAAGTATTTCACCGTCTCCACATTGGTGGAAATGACAGAGATGAACAGGTCCATCTGTTTCTCCGGAACAGTCAGCGGAATGAAGCGGCCCTGCTCCTTGCGCACCACATATTGCAGGGTGCTGTTATATTTGGCTTTGATTTGCTGCATCTCGCCCCAAGTAGTGCGGACGAAAATGTTGTTGATGGCTGGCACCTGGGTTTTCACCACTTTCTTGTTGACCAACCGGCGTACACGAGTTTCGAGTGGCACAAACGTCTTGTAGCCCAGCTCATCGAGTGTTTTCTGCATCTGGATCTCGCGGAACGGTGCCCTAAGGACGTACCAATAATGCTGACTGTTGTCGAAATCAATGGACATTTTAGGGTAGGCACATTCTCTTAGCTCCCCTCTAAAACAGCAATATATTGTGTTTCAGAAGGTTACAAAGATTCTTGAAAAGTTCTTCCAAAAATCCTTCCACGAGAGGAGTTCTTTTAAAAAGCATTTCTCGAAGTATAGGGTTGCAAAGGTAACAAAATAAACGTGAAAAAAAAGAGAGGCAGCCCCCCATTTTGAATGGGAACTGCCTCCTGTTAAGAAATTCATCCAAACGCATCCGCCAACGCAAACACAGGCATCGGACATTGATGTGGACGAGGGGTGGTACTTTGCGGTTTCAGCCGTTCGGCACCACAAAACTATCTAAGCATTTTCAAATCAGCGGGATATTGTTCTCGGCGCAGGTCTTCCGCATATCATCTGGCCAGATGCTGGCTTGAATCTCGCCGACGTGTGCCTTGCGCAGGAAGAACATACACAGGCGCGACTGACCGATACCACCACCAATAGACAATGGTAGCGACCCCTCCAAAAGGCGTTTGTGGAAATAGAGTTCCTTGCGATCCTCGCAGCCGCACATCTGCAACTGACGGAGCAAAGCGGCTTTATCCACGCGGATACCCATAGAGGAGAGTTCCATACCCTGTTGCAGCACATCGTTCCACACGAAGATGTCACCATTCAAGCCTGGAAGTCCGTTGTCGCCTGGTGTCGTCCAGTCGTCATAGTCGGGCGCACGGCCGTCATGCTTCTTGCCATCGCCAAGCGGTGCGCCGACACCCATAATGAATACCGCACCATATTTCTTTGCAATCTCATTCTCACGCTCTTTTGGGGTCATATCTGGGTAAAGTTGCCTCAACTCCTCAGAGTGGATGAAGTGTATCTCCTTTGGCAATATTGGTTTTATCTGTGGATAAGACTCGTAGACCACATATTCGGTTGCCACCATCACGGAGTAGATGCGCGACACGATGTCCTTCAAGAAACCGACGGTGCGGTCTTCGACGGTGATGGTGCGTTCCCAATCCCACTGATCCACATAAAGGGAGTGCAAGTTGCCGAGATCCTCGTCGGAGCGTATGGCGTTCATATCTGTGTAGAGACCGAACCCCGGCTCAATATTATATTCCGCGAGCATTAAACGCTTCCACTTGGCGAGGGAATGTACCACCTCCGCTCTCTGGTCGCCCAAATCCTTGATGGGGAAAGAAACGGCACGCTCAACACCATTCAAGTCATCATTAATTCCTTGTCCTTTCAACACGAACAAAGGGGCGGTGACGCGACGCAACCGCAACTCAGCCGACAAACTTCCTTGGAAAAAGTCCTTGACTTTCTTTATACCCAACTCGGTTTCGCGGGCATCCAACAATGGCTTATAGCCTTTCGGAATTTTTAAATAACTCATAGTCGTCGTTTTTGTTTTACTTTCGCAAAGATAAGATTTCTTTTTATGAGAATACATTTTGACACTCTTTTTTTTGTTTTTTTGTCAAAAAGTTTGCGCACAGATAGAAAACAATGCATTAATGAAAGAGGAAACGGCAAAATCAGCGATTTTGATGTGCGTTGTGCGGCTTATTTTGTCATTTTTCCAAATGGGCGTCAGTATCAGGACAGAATCCGCCTACATGCTCAGCGTCTGCCCCAATATGAGCAAGGTGGATAGCCCGCCTTACGTTTGAAAAACTTGCCAAAGGCAGACTGGTCTGAAAAGTGCAGCGCATCGGCAATCTGCTGAATGGAGAGTTCCGAACGGCAAAGTAGAGCCTTCGCCTCGCCGAAAAGCATCTCGTTGACGAAATCCGCCGGAGACCGTCCCGTCACCTTTTTCACGATGAGCGTCAAATAATGGGCGGAGAAGTGGAGCTTGTCTGCATAGAAGCCCACCGAATGCTCCTCGCGGAAGTGCTGCGTAAGCAGTTCGATGAACGTCCGAACTATCAGCTCCTGGCGAGTAAGTGCAACCTTGGCATTCCCTTTGAGGATGTTTTTCTCCAAAAAATCGCTCAAATCAAGGAAGAAGGCGATGAATGCGTTCAACACGATCTGCCGGTAGAAGTAATGGTTGACATCAGTCAACGCAGCGAAGAGATTCGCCCACCGTCCCTCCAAATGAGAGATATTGGCCTCCGACAGTTGGAACACGGGGTTGCGGAAAAGCATAACGGAATATTTGGTGCGGATTGGCACCATCTCGGCAGGGTCGTACAAATCCATAAACGTGTGAGAGATAGAGAGTACCATACACCGGAAATCGTCCGACACATCCGCCAATGCACTAATGTGCGCCGACAACACCGCGACACTCCCAACCGACAATTCATAATGGCAAAAATTTGCCGACAAACGCGCACTGCCCGACACTACCAACACCGTGATGTAAGAATACATGCCGCCGTGCGAGTCGAACATACGCATCGCCTCCACCCCCTGATATTCCAAGCAGGTGAGCAAAGAGGATGACGACAGAGCGGCGACTCCGGCATCGGCCTTCTGGTGCAGCGGTATGAAACAAGACATCTTCACGGCATTTGTACGCAATCAAACATCATAAACCGACATTTTGTAAAAAAAACAACACTCGCAGAATGTCATTTACAAACCAAAGATAATAAGAAAAAGTATGCCGTTAATGCATTTTCAGTAAGAATTATGTCCACAATAAACCAAATTGCACCATTTCTGGCTTGCTGACACAAAGGTGCTTTTCACGAACTTTGCGCATAAAAATAACGAAATGAGAAGATTCATCTTATCAATCTGTCTATTAGGACTTTACATCACATCTTTCGCTCAGGAACCTGTGCGGAGAATCTCCATTGAAGAGCTTTTCCAGTTGGCTGACGAGCAGAACCAATCGCTAAAAATCTCTGAGCTTTCCGTCCGCGAAGCCGAGGAAGCAGTGAAAGTGGCTAAAAACGGACTGCTGCCCACCTTCAACCTCTCATTGTCGGCGGGCTACCTCAGCGACCTGAGAATCACAGACCGCGACTTCGGCAACGGAATGACCGTAAAGATGAAAAAATTCGGAAATCTTGCCAACTTCACCAACAGTCTGGCTGCCGAGGCGACCTACCTACTCTACTCAGGCGGCGCAGTGCAGAACGGCATCCGAAATGCAAAAATCGCCGGGGAGATATCACAACAGCAACAGTCGCTGACGCGCCTCAACGTGCGCTTCCTTTTGCTCGGGCATTACTTAGACCTCTTCCGATTGGGAAATCAGGAGGAAGTGTTTGAAAAAAACATTGAGCAAACGAAAAAACTGGTGGAGAACATCCGAAACAAACACAGCGAGGGTATGGCGTTGAAGAATGACATCACCAGGCACGAACTGCACCTGCAATCGCTCTACCTCTCGCTCGAGCAGACGCGCAATGCGAAGAAAATCGCCAACAATAAACTGCTCACCCTACTGAAACTGCCGGAGGGAACCATCATCGAACCAGACAAAAATCTGATAGAAGACCTGCCCCTAACAGATGAGGAGCAAAGTTGGCAAGAGTCGGCTACATCAACCTCCCCAACGCTGAAAATCAGCGATTTGAGCGGCGACTTGGCAGAAAACAACGTGAAAATCGCCAAAGCAGACAGGTTACCGAGCATCGTGCTGTATGCAACAGACCAGCTCAACGGCCCCATCACCATTGATATGGATGTGAAAGACAACAATATAAACCTCTGGACGGTGGGCGTGGGCATACGCTACAACATCGCGTCGCTCTACACCGCCGGGCGCACTATCCGCCAAGCAAAAACCGCCACCGAGAAAGCCCAAGCCGAACGTATGGAGGCAGAAGAGAACCTGCAAATCGAAATCAATACCGCCCACACGCTCTTCCTTGAGTCGTTCACCGTGTTGGAAACTTGCCAAAAAAGCCTCGACCTCGCAGAAATCAATTACGACATCATTAACAATAGGTATATCAACGACCTCGCACTCATCACCGATATGCTCGACGCCAGCAACTCTAAACTCGAAGCGGAACTGAATATGGCAAACGCCAAAATCAACATTCTACTCCGATATTTCAACCTGAAACGCATTGCCGGGACATTATAACAAATTATCAATCAACGAATTTCTAAAAATAATAAAACAGATAATCATGGATAGAAAAACGAAAAAAATAACGTACAACATATTGGTCTGCCTCTTGTTGGCAGTGGTTTTGATCTGGGTCATCTCCCACTTCGTTCACTTCGGAAGAGTGGAATATACCGACAATGCGCAGGTAAAACAATTGATTGTCCCCATCAACTCGCGCATACAAGGCTTCGTAAAGAAAATCTATTTTTCTGAATATCAATATGTAAAAAAAGGCGATACGCTTGCCACCATCGAGGATGCGGAGTTCCGCTTCCGCCTTGCACAAGCCGAAGCCGACTATGACGGGGCGACATCAGGCAAAGAGGCTATGCGCGCCACCATCAACACCACGGAGAGCAACATCTCTGTTACCGACGCTGCCATCCAAGAGGCTTCCGCCCTTATGGAGAACGCTCAAAAAGAGTTTGAACGATACAAAAAACTCTACGAGCAAGAAGCGGTAACCAAACAAGAGTTCGACGCCAAAAAGACCGACTACGAGGCGAAGAAAGCCCGCCACGAGCAGATGAGCCGCCAACGCCAATCATCCTCGTTGGTCAAGCAAGAGCAGACCAAGCGGTTGGGGCAAAATGTCGCAGCCACGAAATTGGCAGAGGCGGCATTCGAACTGGCACGTCTCAACCTCTCCTACACCGTCATTCTCGCACCGTGCGACGGATACACCGGGCGGAAAAACATACAAGAGGGGCAACTCATCCAACCCGGGCAAACCATTGTAGACCTTGTGGACGACAACGACAAATGGGTCGTTGCAAACTACAAGGAAACGCAGACCTTCCACATCGCCGAGGGGCAGGAAGTGGAGATTGAAGTGGACGCCGTGCCTGGCACCACCTTCAAAGGGTATGTGCAGTCCATCTCGAAAGCGACGGGCAACAGTTTCTCGCTCATTCCGCACGACTATTCCACGGGAAATTTCGTGAAAGTGGAGCAACGCATCCCTATCCGAATCGGATTCAGCGAAGGGAACGACCCCGAAATGCTGCGCCGCGTCAGCGCAGGAATGAATGTGGAGTGTACCGTAAAATACTAACCCAATGGAAGGAAACGCACCACAAGGGGTGGTTATGCCCATACCAGAGGTAAAAGATTGGATTCCAGAGCGATACAAGCCATACCTCCTCATCTTCTTTGCCGTCATCGTCCAACTCTCAGGCGGTGTGTACATCTCCGTCGCCAACGAGATGGCAAGCGCCACCGCCCTCCTCACGGAGGATATCCAAATGGCGGGGATTTCGGCGTTGGTGGGCATGTCGCTCGACTTCGTCTACATGTTCCGCATACGATGCTGCGCACCCTCCAAGCGGATAATGACAATATGTTGCAGTGTGATTATCGTCGCCAACCTCATCACTATGTACACGGTGAATGTTCCGCTCTTGGTGGCAGTGTGCTTCGTGGCTGGGTTCTTCCGGATGCAGGCAATGTTCCAATGTATGTCTGCCATTCAAACCTGGATCACGCCGACGCGCGATATGTCCATCTGGTTCTGCTGGATTGGATTCATCGTCAACAGTATGATTAGCCTTTCGGGACTACTTGATGTGTTTGTAACCGACTTGGCAGACTGGCGCAATGTGCAGTGGTGCATCATCTCGCTCGTCATCATAATGCTGCTTTCCGTGCGCATACTTTTCCGCGAAGTTTCCCCTATCCCGAAAATTCCTTTCCTCGGGATAGACTACCTCGGAATGCTGCTGTGGGGCGGGGCGTGCCTCTGCTTTCTGTTCGTCTGCACCTACGGTGAATACTACGATTGGTGGAGTTCATCGTACATTGTGGCAGCAACCGTACTGGGCATCGCACTTTTTGCGCTCAACGTGTGGCGAGCATCGTTCATCCGGCATCCGTACATCTTCATCTCAACGCTGAAACAACCCATCACGTGGCTCATTCCGTTCACCTTCGTCGCTGCCGACATATTATTAGCCCCCCAGCACATTTTCGAGCATGCGTTAATGGAAAACGTACTGGGTTATGATGCGATGCACATCGCCTCGCTCAACTGGGTGGCATTCGCCGGTGTGGTCTTGGCAGCGGTGTTCGCTTGGCGCACATTCGGGCTACGAGGGTGGCGATACCGGACGATGCTTCTCATCTCGTTCTCCTGCTTCGCAATTTACCTCCTCTATTTTTATTGCGTGATAGACTACAATCTCCCGAAAGAATCGCTCATCGCGCCGGTTTTCATCCGCAGTTTCGGCTATGCCATACTCGCCATCACCCTGCTGACAGTTACAACAAAACTTCCGTTTCCGTTTGCCTTTTTCCAAGGCATCACCATACAAAACAGTTTCAGTGCTGCATTGGCAGGTTCTATTGGGACGGCCATCGTCGCAAGGGTGCTGAAATACACTATGGCGGCAAACTCGCTCTCACTCGCCTCCACCATCGACCACGTCAACCGCTTGGCGGAGCATAGACCCATCGGCGAGTTGTATGGTGTGGTGCAGATGCAATCCCTTATGATCTCTATGAAAGAGATTTACGGGTGGCTGCTACTCCTGAGCCTACTCTTCCTCTCCGTGCTAATCGTACGGCGTGAACACCTTACTCGCAAAGTAGCGATACACCCCACATTCCTATCACTTGGGAGGAGGATAAAAAAGAGTTTGCGAGGGGAGGAGGTGGC
>CAVGRN010000059.1:0-13579 GCA_963631545.1 Paludibacteraceae bacterium
ATCAGGAATTTATGAGAAAACGAAACTTATGGGCGTTTTGGATGCTGATGATGTCAGTGTAGGTGTGCTTCTCGGTGTCGTGAGAGGAGTGTGCCGCCGTAGTGTGGCGCACTCCTTTTTTTGTATATTTGCAGGAACAAGAAACTGAGAGTGTTATGATAAAGTACCCAGTTGGCATACAGACATTTGAGCAAGTCATTGAAGGTGGCTACGTCTACGTTGATAAGACGGATTTGATATATTCCCTTGTTTCGGGGGGAAAGATATACTTCCTGAGTCGCCCCCGGCGGTTCGGGAAAAGTATGCTTATCAGCACGTTGGAGGCCTATTTCCTTGGAAAAAAGGAATTGTTCAAGGGTTTGGCAATAGAAAAGTTGGAGACGGAGTGGAAGGAATATCCAGTGTTTATAATCAGTTTTGGGTCGGGAAATTATCTTCAACACGGAACGCTTGAAGATGTGCTAAACGGCACACTGACAAAGTTTGAAAAGGAGTTTGAGGTAGATAGAATCTACAACGATGTAGGTTCGAGGTTTAAAGATATTCTCGCCGCCGCCCACAAGAAAACGGGTATGCCGTGTGTTGTCTTGATAGACGAGTATGATAAACCCCTACTCGACGTGATGGATAGCGGAGCGTGTGTGACGCAGAATGATGTGAGAATTTCGTTGGAAGATTTTAACAGAGATGTTCTGAAAACTTTTTACTCATCATTGAAAGATGCGGATGCAGACCTTCGCTTCGTCTTATTGACAGGTGTTACGAAATTCGCCCAAATCAGCATTTTCAGCGGACTTAACCAGCCCAAAGACATCAGTATGTCTGCCCAGTACGACGAACTCTGCGGCATCACGGGTAAGGAGATTGACAAATATTTCAGCGAGCCTGTCGCCGAAATGGCAGAAGAGATGGATTGCACGGTGGAGGAGGTCCGCACCCGACTGCGGAGACGCTATGATGGCTACCATTTCAGTAAGAAACTGCGAGGCGTGTATAATCCGTACAGTCTGCTGAGCGCATTTTCTGATAAAGACATAAGGGATTACTGGTTTAAAACAGCCACCCCGACTTATTTGGTCAAACTTTTGGCACGGAATTCCGGGCAGTTGGATGATCTGGCAGGTAAATATTATTCTGAGGATTTGTTCTATGACTATAAAGCCAACGCAGAACAACCCCTTCCCATCATCTACCAAAGCGGGTACTTTACGATAAAGGCGTATGATCCGGATGATTCCACTTATTTGCTCGACTATCCAAACGATGAGGTGAAACGTGGTTTTGTCGCTGCCGTGGCAGGTAGTTACTTCAAGAATGCGATAGCAACTGACACTACCATCACCACCCTCAATAAATGCCTGCGGCGTGCGGATTTGGACAAGTTCCGAGACGGACTCACCGCCTTCCTTTCCTCCATCCCATATACCATGCGCGACGGGAAGGCGACGGAAAAGCATTTCCACTACACATTTTACCTCATCTTCCGTCTGATTTCAACCTACCTCGTCTACACCGAGAAATGCCAGAGCCAAGGCCGAGTGGACTGCGTCATCGAAACTGATAAATTCATCTACATTTTTGAATTCAAATTGGATGGCACGGCAGAAGAGGCTTTAAAGCAAATTGAAGAAAAGGGCTACGCCCGAGAATACTCCGCCGACAACCGAAAACTCTACAAGATCGGTTGCGTCTTTTCTTCGGAAACGGGAACGATAGGGGAGTGGATGTCTGAATAAGAAAAATTCAATATAATGGCAACAAAGAAAACAAAAAAGACGACGAGCAGGCGTAGCACACGCAGTATCGTTACCGACGAGATGGTACGCAACCCCTGGTTCTGGGTGATTCTCGTTGTATGCCTTGTGGCGTATTTCATCATCAACAGAGTAGCTGACAGCGAAGAGCAGAAACCAAAGAAAATCGAGGCGACAGCCACGCAAATCTCCTCGTTCAAGGAAATCGCCGAATGGGAATTTCTGACGCTTCAAATGGAGGAGGTGGCCGACACCACCATCCCACGGAAAATCCTGTCCGACCCTCGCTGCATCAAAATCTACCACGGCACCGCACATCTTGGCATCAATATGAAAAAAGCCAAGAAATCGTGGATAGAGTGCCGCAGCGACTCCGCCATCCTGTCCCTGCCCGCCATCTCTCTCTTAGACAAAGACATCATCGACGACACTGCCACCGAAACCTTCTACGAGGACGGGAAAGTCAGCGCAACCGTCAAAGAAACAATGTACCAAAACGCAAAGAAACAAATGAAACAACGCATCCTCACCGACGAGAACATCAAAATGGCTGAGGAGAGCGCCGTCAACACATTCAAAAGCATCTTCCTCGCACTTGGGTACAAAACCGTCCTTATCTCTTTCAACAATGACAAATAACCCATCGGCCTATATCCACAACTTCGCACGCATCACCAACAACGGCGTGTGGGTGGACGGCAAGAAAATCGAAATGCCTGCCACCGACGAGTGGCTGCCCTCCATCTACCGGAACATCGGCGCACAGTACCCCAAATTCTTCAAGATGGACAATCTTTGCAAGGCGGGATTCCTCGCTGCGGAACTCATCGTAAACGAGCGCGGCACCGACCCCGTGCCAGAGAAACGCAACTGGTCTGTCGTGATTTTCAACCGATCCTCGTCGTTAGACAACGACAAGAAATACCAGCAAACCATCGCAGACAGGGAGAACTACTACCCAAGTCCGTCGGTCTTCGTCTACACACTCTCCAACATCGTTACGGGCGAAATCGCCATCCGCCACAAAATCATGGGCGAGAGTTGCTCTTACATCCAAAACGAATTCTGCCCGCAAACCATCTTGCAAATGGGAGAAATCGGGCTGCTGCCGAATAAGGGCATCGACCACCTGCTCATCGGCTGGGTGGAGTATTTAGACGGCGTGTGCGACGTGCTGCTGTTCCACATCGGTAGGGAACGCACCGCATTGGGTTTGCCGTGGAGTGAGGAAGAGATTGAAAAGGCTTACCAAATTTAGAAGAAAAGGCAATAATCTTTTATCTTTGCAGAGAGAGTCGGGAGCCCGCAAGCCGACACCTTAAGAATCCCGGGCGAAACGTAACGAAACTTAAAGAAATGGACGCATTGGTACAAGAACTAAAAGAGGAACTTATCAAAGTATTGAACTTAGAGGAAATGACGCCCGATGATATCGACCCACAGGCTCCGCTGTTTGGCGACGGTCTGGGTCTCGATTCTATCGACGCATTGGAACTGATTGTCTTGATGGAAAAAAACTACGGCATCAAACTCGCCAATGCGAAGGAGGGGAAAGACATCTTCCAGTCTGTGCAGACAATGGCAGACTATATCCAACAGCATAGGACGAAATAAACGGATCGGATGCGAGGAAAAATCGTCGTAACCGGTTACGGCATCATCACCAACTTAGGCGTTGGTGTGGAGGCAAACAAGGAGGCTCTGCTCAGTGGCGTAAGACCCATCGGCAGAGTCGCCCATCTTAACACGTCGCATACCGAACTGCCTTGCGGCGAGGTGCCGCTGTCGGACGAAGAGCTACGCCGCCTCGCCGATGCCCCCGACAGCGAACTGCTTACACGCAACCCTCTCTTGGCAATGGTCGCACTCCGCGAGGCAATGGCGACATCCGGGCTGACAGACAGTACGCCAACCGCCTTCATTAACGGCACCACCGTGGGAGGAATGGAGAAAAGCGAGCGGTTTTATCGGGATTTTTTCGAGGGGAAGAACACTGCCTACATCTCGGCGCACGACTGCGGCTACGGCACCGAAAAAATAGGAAACCTCTTCGGAAGATTGGAGATGCAGACCACCATATCCACCGCTTGCTCGTCTGCCGCAAACTCCATCATCTTAGGGGCAGACCTGATTCGCAGCGGGCGAGTGGACGCCGCCATCGCAGGTGGCAGCGAGTCGCTCAGCAAATTTCACCTCAACGGTTTCAACGCTTTAAAGATACTTGAAACTCAACCTTGCCGCCCATTCGACAAGCGGTGCGCGGGGTTGAACCTTGGCGAGGGCGCGGCATACATCGTCCTCGAAAGCGAGGAATCCGCCCAACGGCGCAACGCCCCCATACTTTGCACGCTTAGCGGCTACGCCAACTGCTGCGACGCCTACCACCAGACTGCCACTTCGCCCGAAAGCGTGGGCGAGGTGCTGGCTATGACCCGCGCCCTGCAAATGTCCGCACTCGCCGCAAAAGACATCAGTTACATCAATGCGCACGGCACCGGCACGCCAGACAACGACCTGCACGAAAGCATCGCCCTGCGCAAAGTGTTTGGAGACGATATGCCGCCTTTCTCCTCCACAAAGTCGCTCACCGGGCATACCACAAGCGCGGCTGGCGCCGTCGAGGCGGTGTTCTCTGTATTGACACTCCAACACGGTTTCATCCCGGGCAATCCCGGGTTTGAAGAGCCTATCGAGGAAACAGGTCTGCGCCCCGTCTGCAGATCCTATCGCGCGCACCTGAAACACGTTATGACCAACTCGTTCGGCTTCGGCGGTAACGACTCGACTTGCATTTTCTCCCAATATCAAACCACCGAGCCATGAGCATCTACATCGACAGCGCAACCCAAATAACCAACCAACAGCCATTGTGCGACGACTGGATGGAGAACCCCCTCTGGCCCACCTCGCGCCACTGCCGCTTCGTGAAGCCTGACTTCAAGAAATTCCTCTCGCCCATCGCCTCACGAAGAATGGAAACTGCCATAAAATGTGCGGTTTCATCGGCACTTTCGTGCATTGAGCAGAGCGGTATGCAAGCCGCCGACGTGGATGCGATACTCACGGGAACCGGCTTGGGCTGCATTGAAAGCACCGAACACTTCCTCAACGCTATGATAGACGACGGCGAAGAAAACCTATCGCCCACCAACTTCATACAATCAACCCACAACACCATAGGCTCGCAAATCGCCATTGCTATGAAATGCCACGGCTACAACATATCCTACTCGCACCGCGGGACATCGTTCGACAGCGCGCTGCTCGATGCCGTGGTGAAATTCCAACAAGGCGGTTGCTCTTCGGCATTGGTGAACGGAGTGGACGAGATGACGGACAAATACTTCCAAATGTTCGACAAGTTGAACGTCTGGCGGAAGACGGACCCGACAGCTCCGAACCCCGGGAAAAACGCCTCGGGCGCAATTGCCGGCGAAAACAGCGTGAGCTTCTTGCTACGCAATACGAAGACTGACCACACGCTATGCGAACTGACAGACACCCTGCTGTTGCACCGCCCAACGGACGAACGGTTGGCCCACGCCGCACAACACCTGCTCGAGGAAGGAAACATCAGGCAAGTGGATGGCATCGTATTAGGCAAGGATGGCGGCGCAGAAACGGATGCGGAATATGACCGCGTGAAAGGCGTGCTTGGCTTACAAACCCCGACTATACTCTATAAACACCTCTTCGGGACTTCATTCACTATGGCGGCAGTCGGACTATACGTTGCTGCCCGGTGTTTGCAAAAAAATGCGGTTCCATCGTTCCTTTTCGAGGATGGAAGAGGCAACGGCGACGTGCGGTCGCTGCTTGTTGTCAACCATTTCCAAAAAACGGATTACTCGCTAACACTGCTGAAATTATGCTAAGGCTCCTACTACTCTCCGTCCTGCAGTCTGGCTGCCTCGCCTGCGGTCAACTCTGCTTGAAACAGGCCCTCACCCAAATGGGCGAGTTCTCCTGGACGACGAGGTATTTCCTTTCCATCCTCACCAATTGGTGGTTTTTGTTAGTGGGCATTACGATGGGCGGAGCGACGGTGCTTTGGTTGCATATCTTGAAGCACTATCCGCTGTCGGCTGCCTATCCGCTGTCGAGCCTCAGTTACGTCTTCGGACTGCTTTTAGGTATGGTGTTTCTGCATGAAACGGTCTCTTTTTCCCGATGGATTGGGGTTTTTCTGATTCTCTCGGGTTCCTATTTCCTAATTAAATAAGACTATGCTCCACACACCCTTTTTCCGAATAGCGAAAAAAAACGATTTCCAATTCGACGTGTCGTTGGAGGCATCGCACCCACTGTTCGAAGCGCATTTCCCTTCGTTCCCCATCTTGCCTGGCTCGTGCGTTACCGAGATAATACTGCAAGCAATGCAAGTGCAGACGGGCAACGTGTATGATGCGACGCACTTTTCAAAAATGAAGTTCGTACGCCCCATCGTGCCGGGCAACCCGATTTACAACCTGACGCTGAAAGCCAAAGAAAACGGCGATGGAAGCCTCACCGTGGACGCCACCCTCGCAACCGGGGCGGAGGTCAACTGCAAAGCCACCCTTAAACTGAAACGCTATGGAGAAGACGGAAACATATAACTACCTGAGAGAGCAGAAAATCTGCGTGCTGATACCAACCTACAACAATGCAGAGAAGTTAGAGGAAGTGCTTCGCGACGTGTCCGCCTACTGTGCGGACATTTTACTTGTAAACGACGGCTCAACAGACGGAACGAAGGAGATATTATCCCGATGGAATCGGCAAATTTCAATCATCTCCTACGAAAAAAACCGTGGCAAGGGGTATGCCCTGAAACGGGGATTTGAAGAGGCGGAACGCCTGGGCTTCGTCGCCGCCATCACGATGGACTCCGACGGGCAGCACAAGGCGCAAGACCTTCCGCTCTTTGCCGAGGCGCACAAAGCCGATGCGAGTGCCATGGTCATCGGCAGCCGCTCGTTCGACAATCCCAATATGCCGCAGCAAAACTCATTCGCAAACCGCTTCTCCAACTTCTGGTTTGCGGTGCAAACGCTGCACTCCCTGCCCGACACGCAGACCGGCTACCGCCTCTACCCACTGAAACGGTTGGGCTACATCACACCATTCAACAAACGCTACGAGGCAGAACTGGAACTCTTGGTGCGTTGCGCCTGGCGGCTCGTCCCCCTGCGCAGCATCCAAATCCACGTTTACTACCCGCCCAAGGAGGAACGCATCTCGCATTTCCGCCCGGGGTGGGACTTCTTCCGTATCAGTCTGCTTAACACCGCACTTTGCCTCCTTGCCATCTGCTACGGTTATCCATCAATGCTGATTCGTCTCATCTTAAAGAAACTCAAGTTATGAAGCGTGCGCTGCTCCGCCTTTACCGATTTTTTGATGCACGGCACGGTTTGCTCTACGGCGTGTTAGCCATCCTCGTCGCCGCCCTTGCCGTATGCGTGCTGTCGTTCGCCCGATTCTCCGAAGACATCGGCGCATTTCTCCCGCAAAGCGAGCAGAACGCCCGGATGAGCGAGGCGTACCAGCACCTCAACACCACCAACACGATAATGGTGAGCATCTCGCCGGCAGACACTGCGGCAGATAAAGACCTGCTTGCCGAGGCATCAGAGGCTTTCGTAGAAAGACTCCGCCAAAACGACACGCTCCACCTCACGCAAACCATCCTCAACAAAATCTCTTCTGAAGAAATCACAAAAATCACCGATTTCATCGTGGAAAATCTTCCACTTCTGATGACAGACGAAGACTACCAGCGCATAGACACACTGCTTGTAGACGTGCAAAGGATGGACAACGAGGTGTGTTGGACTGCCAACCTGATGCAATCGCCCACGGCGGGCGCACTGCAAAATATGCTCTTCAACGACCCTCTTCACATCTCAAACAATATCCTGAAGGATTTCCAATCCGCCCACGAGAAGGGCAACTTTGCACAGCATAACGGCTGCATCTTCAGTGCCGACAGCACCTCCGCCCTCATCACGCTGACCTCCGACGTGCCTTCGAGCGAGACACAAATCAACAAGAAATGGCTCGGTTTCATCGGAGAAACGGCACATCAAGTGGAGGCGGATTTCCAACAAAAAATACGCATATCGCACATCGGCGCGTCCGACATATCCATCGGAAACGCCGAGCAAATAAAGCAAGACACCCTGCTCACCTCTCTATTGGCTGTGGTGCTGATAGCGGGGCTGCTGTACTTCTACTTCCGCGATGTGCGCGCCATCTTGCTGCTGCTTGTTTCGGTTTTATTCGGGTTATTAGCGGCAGTCGCCATCCTTGCCATCTTCAAAGATGAAATCTCCGTCATCGCAGTCGGGGTGGGTTCTATCATCATCGGTATCGCAGCCAATTATCCGTTGCATTTCCTCTCGCACTTGCAAGAGGGACACTCGCGTGAGGAAACTCTGCGCGACATCGCTATGCCGTTGGTCATCGGCAACATCACCACGGTGGGTGCGTTTCTCAGCCTGCTCTTCATCCAGTCTGACGCGATGCGCGATATGGGCTGGTTCTCTGCCCTGCTGTTGGTCTGCACCATCGCCTTCGTCTTAATCTTCCTTCCTCACCTATTCAAAAAAAGCCTTTTCATCGGGGAAAAACACGATAATCCGCTGTTTGAAAAGATCGCCTCGTTCGCCCTCGACGAGAAGAAGTACGTGGTGCTGGCAGTGGTGATACTCACCATTCCGCTCTACATTTTCAGCACACGCACGGAGTTTGAAACAGACCTCCACAAAATCAACTATATGACGGAGGATCAGCAGTCGGAACTGCAAAAGCTGCTCGCCGCAACAGCCGACACGTCCGACCTCGACAAAACCTACATCGTCTGCGAAGCGGACACCCGCGAGGCGGCACTGCGCAAACACGACCGCCTGAGAACGGTTGTCGACTCACTAAAAAAGACCGGTTTCATCGAGAAATGCCACGGCGTTTCGCGCTTCGCCCCATCTGCAAAATACCAAAACGAGCGGATTGAGAAATGGAACGATTTCTGGGCAGAACGGCATGACCTGCTGAATTTGCAGTTGACACAATCGAGCGTGGAATTCGGATTCCACAAAGACTTTTTCTCCCCTTTCATCGGAAGAACCGGACAGAAACTCATCATCGGTCCGACGGCGGATTTCACGCCTATGCGCGAAGCCCTCACCAACCAGTACATCTACGAGGCGGACGGCAAATGCCTCGTCTACACCATCGTGCGGAGCGACAACGACTTCACCCAGGAGATGCGCGAAATCGTCAACAACATCGCCCCAGGCATTTATACGTTCGACGACAAGTCCCTCTTCACGTCGATGGTCGGGACTCTCTCCGACAACTTCAACGAGGTATTGTTCTTCTGCGCATTCTTAGTGTTCGCCTTCCTCTGCGCATCGTTCGGGCGCATTGAGTTGAGCATCATCGCCTTCATTCCGCTCACCATCGGGTGGATTTGGATTTTAGGGCTGATGGACCTCTTCGACATCCGATTCAACATCGTCAACATTATCCTCGCCACGTTCATCTTCGGCCAGGGCGACGACTATACCATCTTTGTTACTGAGGGGTTGATGCACGAGTACACGCACCGCAAAAAGACGCTCGCGGCATACAAAAAATCCGTTGCACTCTCCGCCCTCATCATGTTCATCGGCATTGGCGTGTTGGTGTTTGCGAAGCATCCGGCGATGAAATCGCTCGCGCAGGTAACCATCGTGGGTATGTCCTCCGTCATACTTATGGCGTACCTCTTCCCACCGCTCCTCTTCAAATGGCTGACGATGAGCAAGGGCAAGCCCCGGCTGATGCCAATCACGCTGCGCAACCTCGCCGTCACGGTGGGCTGTTTCACCATCTTCTTGATTTGCAGCATCATCTATTCCGTCCTTGGCTTCGCCCTGCTGACGGTTGGCGGCAAAAGCGAGAAACACAAACTACTGTTTCACAAGATGATATGTTGGATTTTCCGGAAATTCGTCCAACTGTTACCCGGTGTGAAACACACCGTGCAGAACCTCGGCGGATACGATTTCGAGAAACCGTCCATCCTCATCAGCAACCACCAGTCGCACCTCGACTTGATGTACATTCTGATGCTCAACCCCAAAATCATCTGCCTCACCAACAAGTGGGTGTGGAACTGCCCGTTCTACGGGCGCATCATCCGTTTTGCGGAGTACTACCCCATCAGCAACGGCGTGGAGGCGAGCATAGACACGCTGCGCTCGGCAGTGGAGCGAGGCTATTCGATTCTGATCTTCCCCGAGGGGACGCGCTCGGCGGACGGTACGATTCTGCGCTTCCACCAAGGGGCTTTCCACTTGGCAGACGTGTTTGGATTGGACATCGTGCCGATTCTGCTACACGGACTGAACGATGTGTTCCCGAAGCAGGAATTTCTGCTACGCAAGGGGCGTGTGGACATTAAAATCCTCCCTCCGATGACGAAAAGACACGAACTGCGCGCCGACAAGGAGCCACGCCGCGTCGCGCAAGCCGTGCGCCACTACTACGAGGCAGCGTACGAAACGCTGCGCACAGAAGTGGAGACGCCAGACTATTTCAGGAATTTGGTCTACCACAACTATATCTACAAAGGCGCAGACATCGCCCGCGAGGCAAAACGCATCATCTATGCCGACGACACCGCCGATTGGATTGCCTCCCTGCCAGACGAGGGCGAAATCACCGTCGGCCACTGCGGACGGGGCGAGCGGACACTCCTTGCCGCCCTGGTGAAACGCCACCTCCACATCACTGCCACCGAGGCAGACGAGGAGCAACTCTCCGTGGCGCGCAACTGCGCAAGCGTGCCTGCAAATTTGGAATATAAGGAGGAAACGAAATGACAAACTCAATCATAGCAATCGGACTGACGGTGCCGTTCGTAGGCACGGCACTGGGGGCGGCGATGGTGTTCGCACTGCGCGACCGTATGTCCGACACCTGGCAGAAAGCCTTGTTGGGCTTTGCGTCGGGCGTGATGATGGCAGCCTCGGTGTGGTCGCTCCTGATGCCGAGCATCGAGATGTGTGCCG
Source organism: Paludibacteraceae bacterium (assembly GCA_963631545.1). Taxonomy (GTDB): domain Bacteria; phylum Bacteroidota; class Bacteroidia; order Bacteroidales; family Paludibacteraceae; genus UBA1181. Next base: position 10,793 of record CAVGRN010000059.1, read on the forward strand.
ACCGCGGCAAGTGGGCTGTACTACCCGCCGTCGTCGGGTTCCTCGCCGGAATGTTCTTTCTGCTGATATTAGACACCGTTACGCCACACCTCCACCTCAATTCAGACAAGCCCGAGGGCATAGGGGCGAAACTGAAAAAATCGAGTATGCTTGTGTTAGCGGTAACGCTCCACAATATACCCGAGGGAATGGCAGTGGGCGTCACATTGGCCGGGGCGCGGATGGGCGACGCCGGCATCACGCTCAGTGGGGCGTTGGCACTCGCCATCGGTATGGCGATACAGAATTTCCCCGAGGGGGCGATTATCTCGATGCCGCTACGCGCGTCGGGCTGTTCGCGTCGGAAGTCGTTCGGCTTGGGGGTGCTGTCGGGTTTGGTAGAGCCACTCTTCGGCATCCTGACCATTCTACTGATAGACATTACATTGCCGGTTCTGCCGTATCTGTTGGCATTCGCCGCTGGGGCGATGATCTACGTCGTTGTGGAGGAGTTGATACCCGAGTCGCAGGCAGAGCCGCACTCCAACATCGCCACCATCGGGGTGGCGCTTGGCTTTGTGCTAATGATGGTGTTGGACGTGGCACTGGCGTAATGCCAAATCGGTCATTAAATTCCCTAATGACCGATCTGGGTTAGAGGAACTGGGAATCGATTCTTGATTTTTGTGAATTTTTGCCAAAGTCAGGGCTTTTGCTTCCGTAATTTTTTTACGGATAATCCGCTTTTTGTACCTTTGCGGATGAAATAAACAGATAGAGATATGCTTGCAAAGTTTGCCGTAAAGAATTTCCGTGGTTTCAGGGACAGGATTGAGATTGACCTGACCAAGCACAGCAACTACACATTCAACAGTTTTGCCATAAAGGACGGAATTGTGAAGAATGGCATCCTATATGGTCCAAATGGCTCTGGCAAGACGAACTTCAGCCTTGCCATCTTCGACATCGTGAACCATTTGTCCCAGAAATGGAAGAAACCTGATTATTACTACAATTTCACCTATGCAGGCGACAGAAATCTTGTGGTGGATTTTGAATACACTTTTATTTTCAACGGACAGACGGTAGAATATGACTACGGAAAAGATGCGGCGGGCGTGCTTCGTTATGAGCAGATGAAGGTTGATGGCAACCTGATTTTTAAGCGTGCTGACAGGAAACTGAAGATTGACGAGAAAGAATTTCCAATGGGAGATATTGTCAAGAAGAACCTCGCCGACAATGCCAACAATGTTTCTATTGTCAACTTTCTCACAACCTCTTATCCGCTTGCCAAGGATAATTATCTTCTGAGAATGAGCAAATTCGTGAATGGTATGCTGTGGTTCCGCTGCCTCGAGACTCGGGAGTTTATCGGATTAGAGAATAACAGCACTATTTTGGACGAATTCATTATCAGAAATAAGCTTGTGGGAGAATTTGAGCGTTTCCTCAAGGAAGTCAGTGGCCAGCAGTTCAAATTTGCTGTTCCTGCTCCTGGAGACAAGAACTTGTACTGCGAGGTTGGAGGCAAGAAAATTCTTTTCAATCCAATCATTTCCACTGGAACTCAGGCTTTGGAACTACTGTTCTTCTGGATTAAGAGGATGAAGGATGCGACCTTCGTCTTTATTGACGAATTTGACGCATTCTACCATTTCAAACTCTCCTTCGAGGTGTGTAAGCTCTTGTTCAAACTTGATTGTCAAGTATTTACATCCTCTCACAATACATATTTGATGACCAATGACCTGCTTCGCCCGGATTGCAATTTCATTGTCCACGACAATAAGATAAAGGCACTGTGCGACTGCACGGACAAGGAACTCAGGTTCGGTCACAACATCGAAAAATTGTTCAGGGGCGATACATTTCAGATATGATACTGTTTGTTTTTGAAGGCGAAAAGCGCGAACCGGCTCTTTTTAAAGCGATTGAAAGGCTGTTCTTCAAGGACGGTCAGCGCATCGTCTGCTCTTTCGGAAACAATATCTATGAACTTTATCAGCGGATGAAGACTCTTGACAACTCTGGAGATATCGTTTCAGTCCTGCGGGAAAACTATGCCGAAAGCCCGGAATCTCCGTTTGCGGAAGACTCCAGAAGTTCCGATTTCTCGGAAATATATCTGATCTTCGACTACGACTTTCAGAACAAGAACATTTCGCTTGATGAGATGAACTCGCAGATTGCCGAGATGCTCGAGATGTTTGACAATGAGACCGATAACGGAAAACTGTACATCAACTATCCGATGGTGGAGGCTATCCGCTATACCAAGCAGTTGCCCGACTCTGCGTATTACACCTATACGGTGAACCGAAAGGTCTGCGCTACGACATCATTCAAAAGCATGGCGGACTCATTTTCCGATTACAAGAGCTTGGACTTTTTGACATTAAGCGAGAGACGGACTCCGACAGAAAAGGAGATTGCTTCCCGTACGGAGAATTGGAGGCTTATTCAGGAGCAGAATGTGATTAAGGCGAACTTTATCTGCACAGGCAACCTGTCATCGCCGCAAGCTAAAGATGCAATCTCACAGAAAGAGATCTTTTCTGCTCAGCTGCAAAAGTTTGTCCTGAAAGAAGATTGCGTCAGCATCCTGAGCGCGTTCCCGCTGTTTCTGTTCGACTATTTTCCGAATAGATAATCCTACAACTTAGAGAATAACTCGTTTATTTTCTGAACGATGCGCCGATACTCACCAATCCCCCTTCCTTATGAATCCTAATTTTCCTAATGACCGATTGGGCGTAACTCGTTTTTCGTATCTTTGTAAAAAATAAAAATCAGATGGCGCTTCAC
>CAVGRN010000060.1:0-13471 GCA_963631545.1 Paludibacteraceae bacterium
CTTTCTATTAGAAATCTGCTGTCTTTGGTGTGCGTGGGAACGGAATGACGTCGCGAATGTTCTGCATTCCGGTTACGAACAACATCAGACGCTCGAAGCCTAAGCCGAAGCCGGCGTGTGGACAAGTTCCGTATTTACGAGTGTCCAAATACCACCACATATCTTTCATTGGAATGTTCAACTCGGTGATTCTACCCATCAACTTGTCGTAGTTCTCCTCACGAACACTTCCGCCGATGATCTCTCCAATCTGAGGGAAGAGTACGTCTGTTCCTTGTACGGTCTTGTTGTCTTCGTTGATCTTCATGTAGAACGCCTTGATCTCCTTTGGATAGTCGATCATGATGACTGGACGTTTGAAATGCTCTTCTACCAAGTAACGCTCATGCTCGCTGGCAAGGTCGCAACCCCAATATACTGGGAACTCGAATTTCTTGCCGTTCTTAATGGCTTCTTCCAAAATCTTGATACCCTCGGTATATGGCAAACGAACGAACTCAGACTTTGCAACTGCTTGCAAACGCTCAATCAATCCGTTGTCGATCATCTTGTTCAAGAACTGAAGGTCGTCTTGGCAATGCTCTAACGCCCAGTTGACACAGAACTTGATGAACTCTTCCTCCAAATCCATCAACTCTGGAAGGTCCATAAAGGCGATTTCTGGCTCGATCATCCAAAACTCTGCCAAGTGGCGTGGTGTGTTGGAATTCTCTGCACGGAAAGTTGGTCCGAAAGTGTAGATGGCTCCCAAGGCGGTTGCACCCAATTCTCCTTCCAACTGTCCTGATACGGTCAAACTGGTTGGCTTACCGAAGAAATCGTCGTCGTAACGGATGCTGCCGTTCTCGTCTTTCTTGAGGTTATAGAGATTCTGCGTGGTTACTTGGAACATCTGACCTGCACCCTCACAGTCGGATGCTGTGATGATAGGGGTGTGGAAGTAGTAATATCCTTTCTGGTGGAAGAAGGTGTGGATGGCAATCGCCATGTTGTGGCGAAGACGAAGCACTGCGCTGAAGGTGTTGGTGCGTGGACGCAAGTGAGCGATCTCGCGCAAGAACTCCATCGTGTGTCCTTTCTTCTGCAATGGATAGGTGTTGTCTGCCGTTCCATACACCTCGATGGAAGTGGCTTGGATCTCAACGGCTTGTCCGCCACCCATTGACTCAACCAACTTGCCGACTACGCTCAAACATGCGCCTGTCGTGATGGTCTTCATCAGTTCATCGTCGAATTTGGTAACGTCGGCTACAATCTGAATATTATTGATGGTCGAACCGTCGTTCAAGGCGATGAAATTGACACTTTTATTACCTCGTTTGGTTCGTACCCAACCTTTTACATTGATGTCTTCTCCGTATGCTGTGGATTTCAATGCGTCCACAACTCTTGTTCTACGAATTGCCATAATTTTATCTTCTTTTTATTTTCTTCTATTCAGTTGATTTCTATGTGTTTACATTCTCTCTGGAACTTCAATTCCTAACAATCCCATTCCGGTCTTAACAACTGCTGCGATCTTCTTTGAGAGGAGTAAACGGAAGTTACGCAATGCCTCGTTCTCTTCTTTCAAGATTGAGAAATCGTGGTAGAATGAGTTGTATTGTTTTACTAACTCGTAAACATAGTTGGCGATGAGTGCCGGACTGTATTCTTTTCCTGCTTGCTCGACAACGCTTGGAAATGTGGCTACGAATTGAATCAGATTTGCCTCTGTATCAGAAAGTTTGATGCTGGTGTCAACCTTGTCACCCAACTGGATGCCTTGCTCTACTGCCTTGCGGAGTACGGAACAGATACGTGCGTGGGTGTATTGAATGAATGGTCCTGTATTTCCGTTGAAGTCGATAGACTCTTTTGGATTGAAGAGCATATTCTTGCGTGGGTCAACCTTTAAGATGAAGTATTTCAAAGCGCCTAATCCGCAGATGCGAGCGATCTCGTTGGCTTCTTCCTCCGAAATGTTGTCCATCTTGCCTAATTCAGAAGATACCTCCTTGGCGGTGTTGATCATCTCGTCCATCAAATCGTCGGCATCGACTACGGTTCCTTCTCGCGATTTCATCTTACCCTCAGGCAATTCCACCATTCCGTAAGAGAAGTGAACCAAGTCTTTTCCCCATGAGAATCCGAGTCGATCGAGGAGGATTGACAATACCTGGAAGTGGTAGTTTTGTTCGTTACCCACTACATAGATCATCTTGGTGATGTCGAACTCTTTGAAACGCTGTGTGGCAGTTCCAATATCTTGTGTCATATAGACGGAAGTTCCATCGGCACGAAGCAAGAGTTTCTCATCCAATCCGTCTTTTGCCAAGTCTGCCCAAACGGAGCCATCTTCGCGACGGTAGAAAAGACCCTTCTCGAGTCCCTCGTTCACTTTTGCTTTACCATCTATATAAGTAGTTGATTCGTAATAGATTTTGTCGAAAGAAACGCCGAGGCGTTTGTAAGTCTCGTCGAATCCTGCGTACACCCAACTGTTCATCTCAGCCCAGAGTTTGCGTACTTCAGGGTCGCCGTCTTCCCATTTCTTCAACATGGCTTGAGCTTCTTGAAGGATAGGGGCTTGTTTCTTCGCCTCCTCTTCGGAAAGGCCTTTCTCCATCAGTTCGCTGACCTCTGCCTTGTAAGCCTTGTCAAATGCAACGTAGTAGTCGCCTACGAGGTGGTCGCCTTTCTTGCCTGAAGAAGCAGGAGTCTCACCCTTACCGAATTTCTGCCAAGCAAGCATTGATTTGCAGATGTGGATACCACGGTCGTTGACGATGTTTGTCTTGATGACGCGCAGACCGTTTGCTTCGAGAATGCGGCAGAGACTGTAACCAAGCAGGTTGTTGCGGACGTGACCTAAGTGGAGTGGTTTGTTAGTATTAGGCGAAGAGTATTCCACCATATAGAGGGGCGCGTCTGGTTTCACCTCTTTCAAACCAAAATGGTCGTTTGCCAAGATGACGTTGAGTGCGTCGACCCAAGCATTCTGGGCGATGACGAGGTTGAGGAAACCTTTGATGACATTGAATTTCTCTATAGCAGGGGTAGCGGCGACGAGAGCGTTACCGATTTCCTCGGCAGTCTCTTCGGGCTTTTTCTTCGACATTTTCACGAAGGGGAACACCACGAGGGTGAGGTCGCCTTCGAACTCCTTCTTAGTGGTCTGCAGTTGGACCAGTTTGTCGTCCACCTCTACGCCATAGAGTTGGGCGATGGCCTGCTTGACCGCCTTGGACACTATCTCTTCTACGTTCATCGTAATCTTTTAAGTGAAAAATATAAAAACGCAATCACAACGCGAAATTACAATAAAATAGGGGAAAGGCCGCAAAACCTCCCCCCTGTTTTTTCTGTGCCACCCAAGTTATGAGCGGGCGAAAATCATTTGATGGCGTTATCCAACTCGGAACCTGCCTTGAATTTAGCCACTTTCTTAGCTGCAATGGTGATTTTTGCCTTAGTTGCTGGGTTGATTCCCTCACGCTCCTTGGTTTCCTTCACGGAGAAAGTGCCGAAACCGATTAAAGCGACTTTGTCGCCACTCTTCAATGCTTCGGTAACCACCTCAGCGAACGCGTCAACAGCTTTCTTGCTGTCAACCTTGCTCAATCCGGCTTTCTCGGAAATGGCATTAATGAATTCTGTTTTGTTCATGAGCTTTTGTGTAAAAGTTTTTGAAAATGCTTAACGTATTGCGGCAAATGTATTTTGATTTTTTTGAAAAACAAATTGTTTTAGCGTTTTTATGTTAGAAATAGGCGTTTTCTTTACGCTTTATGTTGGTTGGCATTAAAATTCAAGGGTTCTTGCCTCATTTCACGCTATTTAGAATCCTTTCCCTTATCTTTGCCTAAAAAATCCGATTATGTCAAACTTCTCATTCAATGACGGGTCTTCGTCGCTACCGGCTGCCACCAAACATTTATTAATCATCAATGTGTTGTGTTGGTTGGCCACGTTCGCTTTCAATAAGTCGGGAATCGGGATAGACTTGCAAGAGCTTTTCGGCTTGCACTACTGGAAAGGAACGGACTTTCACATCTACCAGTTGGCAACGTATATGTTCCTGCACAGTATGGATTTCTCCCACCTCTTCTTCAATATGTTCGCCTTGTGGATGTTTGGTATGGTGATAGAACGCTACTGGGGTACGAAATTCTTCGTCCTATTCTATTTCGCAACGGGCATCGGGGCGGGACTATGTCAGGAATTGGCTTGGATGTACGATATGCGAGGCATCGAGGCTGAGGTGCTGAGGCTTGCCAATTCGGGCATTCCCAACGGCGTGAATGTGGGCGACCGTATCATCTACTCCGTCGACGAGCTTTTCTCCTGGCTGCACTCAGTCTACTACAACAGGCTGATCACCGTGGGTGCGTCGGGGGCTGTGTTCGGGTTGCTTGCCGCTTTCGCAATGTTGTTTCCCAACCAACCGATGTATATAATGTTCATTCCCATACCTATCAAGGCTAAATATATGATGCTGGGCTATGCGGTGTTGGAGTTGTTCTTAGGTGTGCAGAGTTTCACGGGCGACAATGTGGCTCACTTCGCCCACTTAGGCGGCGCCGTGGTGGGATGCGTGTTGGTTTTGCTTTGGAAACGTAGCCGTACGTCATTTTGAAAATTAAGGAGAATCATGTCGATAAAAGATGATATAAAAACCTCGTTCCAGCAGGGGACTCTGCTGACGAAACTGATTTACATCAACTTGGGGGTGTTCCTTGTGGTGTGCCTCACCCAAGTGTTTATGACCTTGTTCGGACATTATTCCAACTGGGTTTCTTACCTCCAATTGCCGTCCGACTTAGACGGATTGCTCCACCGTCCGTGGACCATCATCACTTATATGTTTCTGCACGAGGGCATCACACATCTCATTTTCAACGTGTTATCGCTCTATTGGTTAGGGCAGTTGTTTCTGATGTTCTTCTCGCAGAAAGATTTGGTGGGTGTCTATATCCTCGGCGGATTGGTGGGCGGTGCGGTCTACATTCTCGCTTTCAACATCTTTCCACTTTTTGATGGCGTGTATGGCGTGCTTGAAGGTGCGTCCGCCTCTATTATGGCAATTGTGCTGGCACCCGCGGTCTACTCTCCCGGCTTCCGTGTCAGGCTTTTCCTTGTGGGCAATGTGAAGATAGAATGGATTGCTGCCGTTTACGTGCTACTCAGCATCTTAGGCATAGCATCGAGCAATGCGGGCGGTGAGCTCTCGCATTTGGGCGGTGCATTGGCAGGCGTGCTTTTCGCCGTTTTCTACAAGAAGGGGCAGAACATCGTTTCGTGGACAGAAAAACCTATCAGTTGGATCATCAACCTCTTCCGACGGAAACCTAAAATGGATGTCTCATACGGTGCGGAGGAGGCTCGTAACGAAACCGACCAGCAGTATAACGAACGGAAAAAACGCGAAAGCGACAATATCGACCGCATCCTCGAAAAAATCAAAAAAGGCGGATACGAATCGCTCACAGACGACGAGCGGAAGCAACTCTTCAAATGATTCCGACATCAGTGTTGGAGTTGCCCCACCCTTTTTCCCCACTTTATGCAAGTTACACGAGTTTTCGTCTACATATCATTGTTTTTCTGCCTGTCGCCTCAACTTGCAAATTCTGCCGAAGAAACGCCGACGCACAGACTGTCGGAAGTGCAAGTCGAGGCGGAACATCCTGCCGCAGATGTATCTCAGTTCTCCGAGAGTTTTGAATGGTCGCTCCCGTCCGACTCGCTCCGCACGCACGCCGACGGAGGGTCGCTCTCCGATCATCTCTCACGTTCCACCCCGATCTTTTTCAAAGAAAATGGTAGCGGTATGCTCTCCACCATCTCGCTGCGCGGCACCTCGGCATCGCATACAAGCGTCTGTTGGGAAGGCGTTCCAATCAACTCCAAGACGATGGGGCAAGTCGATTTCAGCCTGCTGCCCGTCCTGTTTTTCGATGACGTGCATATCTACCCTGGCGGCGAGGGTGCTGTTTACGGCAATGGTGCCATTGGCGGTGCGATAACCCTCTCAGGCAGTCGCCCAACCTCCGATACGCTCTCTTTCCAGAATCAAACAGCATATGGCTCATACGATTTTGTGTATGATGGAATGAAACTCTCCGTGGCGAAGAAACGCATATCGTCGCAGACGGCTCTCTTCTTCCGCCGTTCGGACAATGATTTCAAATTCTCCTTCCGTGGCGAGGAGAAACGGCAGCGCAACGCCTCGTTTTACGATTATGGAATGCTTGAGAATCTATCTTTCCGCACTTCAGAGAAGTCGCAACTCAACCTCCACCTTTGGCATACGTTCTACGACAGGGACATCCAACCGATGATGCAGAACAATGACGACCGCACGAAGTATGAGTCCATCTCCAACCGCACATCGCGCATCCTGTTAGGCTATGCCTGCCAGACCCCGTTCACTTGGCAGGTAAAAGCAGGATGGATGGCTGACGACCAGCGGTATGAGGACGACCTTATCGCGACAGACCAACTGCTTTGCCTCGCCTCCGTGCGCCGCGCTTGGCGTGTGGGCAAGGTGAGGTGGTCTGCACGCTTGGGCTGCGACCTCACATCCACCATCCCCGAAGTTTACGCCTACGCCGACACGGCGACGGAGTTCCGCACCGATTGCTCATTGCTCACAAAGTGGATTTTCGGCAAACGATTCACGCTCACAGCCAACCTCCGCAAGATGTGGGTGACGGATGCGGACGTGCCGACCCCATTTTCGTTCAACGGAGTTGTCAACATTTTTAACGAGAAGCGACAAAATGTAGCGTTGGGTGCCGGGGTGTCGCGCAATGTCAACGTGCCGTCGCTCAACGACAAATACTGGGGGCGGCGCAGTAGCAAAGACCTACTGACGGAGTGCGGACTGAACGTGGAGGCAAGCGCAAAATACGCATTGAAGATAGACCGATATGCAGCAACGCTCCGTGCGGCAGCCTATCGGAATGATGTAGAGAACTGGATTCTTTGGCTACCCCGCGGCAATGTCTGGAAACCGATGAATGTGGCTCGCGTGTTGGCTCGCGGCATCGAGGCGACGGCAGAGCAGACAATAGCGTGCGCCGCCTCCCAGCACTGGCTGACACTCTCGTTCCAATACAACCACTCGGAGGTGATGGAGGGATTCAAAGAGATGCAACCATTCGTAGGGCGGCAGTTGCCATTGCTGCCAGAGTATTCCTTCTCGGCAGTGGTGGGCGGCAAAGTGAGGCACTGGCACTACTCGGTTACGCTGAAAGGCGTGGGCGAGCGGCACACATCCGACGTGTTCGACATTCTGCAACCCTATCTTCTGATGGATGCCGAATTGGGCTACGGGAGAGTCCACAAGGGCGGGAATGGGCGACCCACACACGGCTGGGATATCGGCGTCCGTTTTAACAATCTTTTAGATGCGTACTATCAAGTGATGCCCTTTCGCGCTATGCCATCGCGTAATTTTCTTATCTTTGCAAAGTATTCAATTGGACAGTCGTTGTCCCATGGAAAAGAAAAAACTCATCTGACTAACCTAAACGATAACTTTGTACAATATTGATAATCAACCTAGTATTCATTAAACCCAAATCAGAAAAATGGAGAAGAAACCTTTTTATGTATTGAGGCTTATCGCAGTGGCGTTATTGGCCTTATCAACTTTTTCCTGTAAAGACGAGAAGGAGGAGGAGTCGCTGTCGCAAGACCGTTACGAGTGCCTGATTGTGAACCAAGGAAATTACAGTGAAGCCAACGGCGAGCTGTCGCTCTACTACAAAAACGGCACATTGCAAAACCAAGTGTACGAAACAGCCAACCAGCAGAAATTGGCGTCGATCATCGAGTCGGCAGTCGACTGCGGCTCATCGTGGGCGTTGATTTGCAACAACGAGGACAAAATCGAGTGGGTGGACAAGGAGACGTTCAAGAGCGTAGGCGTGCTGAAAAACATCACGACTCCGCGGTACGGTGCGGTAAGCGACGGATTTCTTTACGTTACCTCCGTTACGGATTGGTACGGAAGCGACGGCCGCGTTTACAAAATAGACCTTTCTACCAAGCAAGTGGATACTTCAATCGTAGTGAAAGGAACGCCAGAGGGGATCCTCATCGACGGCAACAAACTATTCGTAGCAACAGGTTGGAGTTACAACGCCAACACTTGGTCGTCAGACTCTACCGGTGTTTTGGTGACAGATGTCGCATTCCAAAACCCAACGTACTGCGTGTTCGACGAGTCTAACTCGCGTGTAGCCAAACACCTTATGAAAGCGCAGGACGGGAACGTCTACGTATCCCTCGCTGCATACGCAGGCGAGCAGAACGGCATCGCAGCAGTCAACACCACAACCCAAAAGGTGGAGAAACTTCAGCAACTTCCTAAGATGGCATCCACAGGACACATCTACTATGTCGGCGGATTGGTCTACTACCTTGCGGCAAGTGCCGGGAATGGTGCTGCCGACGAGGAAACCACAGTTGTTTCGTACGCCTTAGGCGGAACAAACTACACCGACGAGGCGAAAGGCTTCGGCTTCTACGGCTTTGGCATCAATCCTAAGACCAAACAAGTCTACACTGCCAACGCCGAAGGCTTTGCCACCAACAGCATCCTCTACATCTACGAGGAGGCAGATGCTACCAAGCAACTCACCGCATCGACCGTCGGAGTGGGAGCCTGCCGCTTCTACTTCCCAGCGTGGTAACCCCTGTTGACATACAATGATTCAGAACCGATTTTCGGGAACGGACGTAACGTCTAACCGGGAATCGGTTCTTGCTTATGAATTTATGATTTGGGTTACAAACAAATCCCCAATCTTTTCTTCTTCCAACTTCTCCGTATGCTCGAATGTTCCGCCTCGCTTCATCAGCCAGAACTCGTCGCAATATTGGGTGGCTAAATCTATTTCGTGGGTGCAAACGACAATCGCAACATTCTCAGTATGAGCAATTTGTCGCAGCAGCTCCATAATTTCCCGTCTTGCCCAATAGTCTAAATGCGAGGTAGGTTCGTCCAGCACCATCACTGGTGTTTTTTGCGCCAACGCCCTTGCAATCTCCACCCGTTGAAACTCGCCATCAGAGAGCTCGCACACATTGCGGTCTGCCAACTCAAGGATTTTCATATCCGCGAGTATCTGCCTTGTCTGTTCGTCCTCAGCGGCACTCGTTCGCCCCAACCAATCGGAAAAACGATACTGCCCCATCGCCACATACGCCGTTACCGGCAACACCGGCAACTCTCCCCTCAGCGGGTAAACGGCACTCACCACTGCCGACTGTTGCCGCACCGTCAGTGCGTGGAACGACGATTTTCTTCCATCCTCAATAAAAAAGAGATTTCCAGACAAGGGCGGAATCGCACCGGTAAGCGTTCGCAACAGCGTTGACTTCCCCACTCCATTCGCACCCAAAACCGCAATGAAACGCCCCAACGCCACCTCCGCACTGATGGATTCCACCAACGCTCGGCCGCTATACCCCACTGTCAGATTTTCTAATGACAAAACGCCAGCAGACATTCCTAAAAAATTTGTCGTAAACGCGCGTTCACAATCTCTCTATCAACGCACCACGCCCTCGAGCATTGGGACGAATGCGCATTTCTCAAATATCTCGGAGTGGTAGTCCGATTCACTTTTCCGCACAATGCGGCACAGCCTCAACTCGCCTTCAAGCATAAGGGGCAGCACCATAATTCCCCCGACAGCCATCTGCCCCAACATCTGCTCGGGCATCTTCCGCGTACCGGCGGTGATGATCACCCGGTCGAACGGTGCGGCACTCGCCCACCCCTCGTAGCCATCGCCCACCCGCAGTTGCGCAGTGTAGCCAAGCTGGCTCAGCCGTCGCCTCGTCTGCTCATGCAAGGCGGCGATTCGCTCCAACGAGTAGACTTGGCAGCCGCACGCCACCAACACCGCCGTCTGATAGCCAGAGCCTGTCCCGACTTCCAGCACCTTCTCGCCGCCGGCAAGGCAAAGCAAGTCTGTCTGCCGCGCCACCGTGTAGGGCTGCGAGATGGTCTGGTCTGAACCTATCGGGAAGGCTCTGTCCTCGTAGGCGAGTTCTGCCAATGTGGGACTAACGAAACACTCCCTCGGAACAGTTCCGATAGCCGCCAGCACGCGCTCCGACGCTATGCCCTGCTGCCGCAGGTATGCCACCAACGCCCGACGCCGAGCCACGAATTTATGGTTATCCGTCAGCATACTCAACGCACGGGTAGATAGACTGCCTTTTTGGTTTTAAAATACTCTTCGGTGAAGAAATCGGACACCTCGAACACCTCTGCGATGTTTTTGAACGGCTGAACCTCGTGCTGCAATTCTCCGCCCTTCAAGCATAAAATGCCGTTTGGCAAAGCGTTATGCTGTTTTTTCACATCGATGTTTTTCCGCGTCATTCGCACGAGGTCTGAAAGTGGCATCACGGCACGGCTCAGCACAAAATCGAACTTGCCCTTCTCGTCCTCCACCCTTTCGTGGGCAAACGTGACGTTTTCCAACCCTATGGCAGTTGCCACCTCGGTTGCCACCTTCACCTTCTTGCCTATGGAATCCACCAAATGGAACTGACATTCAGGGAAATAAATCGCCAACGGAACGCCTGGGAAACCGCCGCCTGTACCCACATCCATAAGTTGCGTGCCGGGTTGGAACGTCAGTATCTTGGCAATCGCCAACGAGTGAAGCACGTGATGCTCATAAAGATTCTCTATGTCCTTACGAGAAATCACATTGATCTTGCTGTTCCAATCGGTATATAAATCGTAAAGGGCGGCAAACTGCTCCTTCTGGCGATCCGTCAAATTGGGGAAATATTTCAATATCTGATCCATATAATTTCTATTTTCTAACAAAGATAATATTTTCTCTCCGATTATCCACACTCACGCTTAAGGTCAACCTCTCGAAAAGCATTTCCCGAGAACCTTCAACATTCCGACAAGGCCGCCCCACCCGTAAGAGAAATGCAGAACGGAGAATGCAAAAATGAGATGAAAGACACCACATTTTTTTGAACGGTTCAAATTTACACTCACACCTATTATTAATATAAGGTATGCACAAAGAGAAACAGCCGTCAAAATTCCGAAGAGTGGATTTACCAACATCATCAATGTCGGGATAATTAATGACAGCACAAACAGCAACGGAACAAAATGGCGGAAAGACAATGCTGAAAGATTCCGCGTATAATATAAGGTAAGAATGTTCCAAAGTCCATTGTCAAAATTGTTCTTAGCCAATGCAGAATAAGTGGAGCGTGCCTTGTACTTTATTTGCAAGTCGGGCAGAAGATAGATCTTGCCACCCGACTTTCGGATTCGCTCATTCAGTTCAATGTCCTGATTGCGTGTGAGTTTTTCATTATAGAGTCCGACTTTCTCAAAAATGGATTTTCGGAAGCAACCGAAGGGAACCGTGTCAACTTCCTGAATCTCTTTTGCACCTATGCGGAACAATCCATTGCCAACACCTAAGGGATGGGAAAGAACGGCGCAGATAGACTCTGCCGTTTTTGATTTATCCTTAGGAACGCAGAAAACCCCCCCCCCCACATTTTCGGCTCCATTCAGCGTTCGGAGAGCAGCAACCAACCGGCTGCAATAATCATTCGGATATTCACTATGCGCATCAATGCGGATGATGATTTCGCCCATTGCCGCTTGTATGCCGATATTCATCGCACAGGGAGCCGTCCGTTTCGTGTTGTGAAGCAAACGGATGAAATCATATTTTTTGAGATATGGTAGAATCAATTCACGCGTGCGGTCGGTACTTCCTCCGTCCACAAGCAAAAGTTCAAACGACTCGCTCACATCCTGCTGAAGAATGGAGTCGATGCACTGCTCAATGCACGATTCTTCATTGTAAATCGGACAAATTATCGAAATCATTTTCCGCAGTTTAGAGTCGCATATCAACAAGACTTCTATCCAAAAATCCTTTCACATCATAAACCACAGCATTCGCTTTCATTAAAGATCGAATGTCGATATCTAAGAAAAGTTTATGCGGAACTGCCAAGATAATCGCATCAAACTGCTCATTCGGAATCTCTTTTTGAACTTTCACACCATATTCGCACATCACGGCTTCTACATTTGCCCATGGGTCGCACACTGTGATGTTCTGGGTATACTCTCGCAAAGTATGGTAAATGTCCACCACCTTTGTATTTCGAATATCAGGGCAGTTTTCTTTGAATGTAACACCCAAAATCAGGATTTTAGCATCTTTCACCAAAATGCCTTTTTTGTTCATACATTTGATGGTCTGGTTCGCCACATAGTCGCCCATACCGTCGTTGAGGCGACGAGCAGACGACATAATGCGAGGCAGAACGCCATACACCTGCGCCTTCTGAATCAAGTAATATGGGTCAACAGAGATGCAGTGTCCGCCCACCAATCCTGGCGACATTTTTATGAAATTCCATTTTGTCGAAGCCGCCTCAATCACATCGTGTGTGTCAATACCCATCGCATTGAAGATTTTTGCCAACTCATTCATAAAGGCGATATTGACATCTCGTTGAGAGTTCTCAATGATTTTTGAGGCCTCTGCCACACGAATAGAAGTGGCCTTGAACGTTCCATTCACCAAAACCGAGTTGTAGAGTTGATCCACCACCTCCGCAATTTCGGGGGTCGAGCCACTTGTTACTTTTTTGATTTTCTCTACCGTATGTTCCTTATCACCGGGATTGATTCGCTCAGGAGAGTAGCCAGCGAAAAAATCCACATTGTATTTCAGTCCGCTGACACGTTCCACCACCGGCAGACACTCCTCCTCTGTAACGCCGGGGTAGACAGTTGACTCATAAATGACGATGTCGCCCTTCGAGATAACCTTTCCCACCGTTTCGCTTGCCGAAATCAGCGGACGAAGATCCGGACGATTGTTCCTATCCACAGGTGTCGGAACGGCAACAATATAAACATTACAATCCCGAATATCCTCCAAGTTGGAAGTGCAGCGGAACCCATGATTACGAATCGCGTCCATCAGCAGTTCGTCGGACACCTCGCAAGTAGCATCCTTGCCTTGCATCAACGCATTCACCCGTTGGCTATTCATATCATAGCCAACCGTCTCATATTTAGTAGAAAAAAGGCGGGCTAAAGGGAGACCCACATAGCCTAAGCCTATAATGGCGAGTTTTTTTTGCATTTCAGTTCAAAAGCAATCAAATTCAGTTACGAAATACAATATAAAACGAATTTTTCAATTTAATAGTCTGATACCCCCACTATTTCCGCAAACTTTTTTCGTGCCTCCTCTGCAGAAAAACGACTCCTACTCTCAAACGCCGAACGTTTCATCTGCGACAATTCATTCTCGTGTTCTAAAAGATAAATGATTTTGTCTTTTAGCGCATCTAAACAATCGCCAAACGGAATGATGAAGCCGTTCACCCCATCTTGGATGAACTCATGCGCATACTGCCACTCCGTTATTATAATAGGTATGCCAGCGACAAA
>CAVGRN010000061.1:0-13394 GCA_963631545.1 Paludibacteraceae bacterium
TATGCCATCCGATTCAAATAATCTTCATATCCGAATCGTCTTAACTCAATTAGATTGTTGTCTTTCGTCCAAAGCATCAGGGACGGATGGGTTACGCCATTGAACATT
Organism: Paludibacteraceae bacterium; assembly: GCA_963631545.1. Lineage (GTDB taxonomy): Bacteria > Bacteroidota > Bacteroidia > Bacteroidales > Paludibacteraceae > UBA1181. The sequence goes on from CAVGRN010000061.1 coordinate 109, forward strand.
GTCGTCTTTACCGTGGTATAATGAATCATGTCCATCAACACGATTTGCTCACCTACTTGCAGTTCGTGATCGAAGTGCCAATCACCAATATAATCGCCAGAAAGGCAACTATTTCCACCCATACGATAGGTAAACGCACCATCTTCTTTGGCAGTAAGGATTGCAGGTTGATAAGGCATTTCCAAGCAATCGGGCATGTGGCATGCAAACGAAACATTCAGGATGGCTGTCTTAATTCCGTGATTCTCAACGATATCCACAATTTTCGCCACCAATTCTCCCGTCTGCCAAGCGAAGGCACTACCTGGCTCCATAATCACTTTCAGCCATGGATAACGACTACGAAACGCTTTCAATACAGAAATTAAATGCTCCGTGTCGTAATCTGCTCGAGTCATTAAATGACCACCGCCAAAGTTGATCCACTTAATTTGTTTGAAGTATTTTGAGAACTTTTCTTCAACCACTTTCAATGTTTTTTCCAAATCATACGAACTTGATTCGCACAAAGTATGGAAATGTAATCCTTCCACTCCTTCTGGCAAATATTCATCCAACTTATCTACAGTAACGCCCAGACGGGAACCTGGCGCACACGGATTGTACAAATCCGTCTCAACATCAGAAAATTCTGGATTCACTCGCAAACCACACGAGATGTGATGATCGAACGTTTTCGTCTGCTCATAGAAGTGCGCAAACTGAGTCAGAGAATTGAAAGTGATATGGCTACTGCACGCTGCAATGGTAGGGAACTCCTCGTCTGTATAAGCGGGAGAATAGGTATGTGCCAAGTTGCCCATCTTTTCATACGCCAGACGAGCCTCGGAAAGTGAACTCGCCGTGGAATACGAAATATATTCCTTCACAATCGGGAAAACTTTCCACAATGCGAAAGCCTTGAAAGCCATGATTATTTCCACTCCTGCTCTCTCTTTCACAGATTTTATCAAACTAAGATTTCTACGAAGTCGCACCTCGTCAACCACATACGCTGGGGTGGGCACTTTTGAATAGTCTATCATTGTTCAAATGGGTTTAATGTAAAAACACATAAAGCGAAAAAACCGAAGTGCGACCATTCAGCCTCACCTCGGTTTCTCCTATTTCATATCAAATTGTTATTTCTCAACACATAACGCATTGTTCAATGCCACGATTGCAGCAGAGTAGTCTTTACGCTCGATGACGAACTGCATGTTGACTTGACGCAAAGACTGTGCGAAACACTCAATGTTAATATTGTTGTCGCACAACGTCTTAGCTGCTTTATACAAGAAGCCTGGGTGAGCGATATTCGTACCCATACAGCATACGATAGCCACCTCTTTCACCTCCACTTGATAGAACTTCTCGCTCAATTCAGCAATCAAGTCCTTTGCTTTAGGCTTATCCCAGATAACCATTGTAATGCTGTTAGCATTAGTTGACTTCAAGATGTAGCTGACACCATGTTTCTCGAACACTTGCATAATGCGAAGGTCAAAACCAACCTCACCAACCATCATTGGGTCGTGCACCTCGACTGCCAAAACCTTATCCGTTCCAGAGATAATTTCGATACGCGGTTTTTCTGCCACATAGTTCTTTGAAATCAAAGTTCCCGGGTGGTTAGGCTCGAAAGTATTCTTAATACGAATGTTGATACCAGCCATCTCCAAAGGTTTAGAAGCCTTAGGGTGGATAGCCTCCATACCAACATCTGCCAATTGGTCTGCCACCATAAAGTTGGTCATACCCACGATAATAGAGTTTTCCTTACCCACTAACTTAGGGTCAGCAGAAGACAAGTGGAACTCCTTGTGGATCACTGCCTCATCAGCGTGAACGTCAACTGCGATCTTTGAGAAGGTAACCTCAGAATAACCACGATCGAATGCACGCATGATACCCTCTGTACCTTTCGTGTAACCAGTAGCCACACAAAGCGTTTTTGAGAAGTCAACGTCCTTGAAAGCCTTGTGGATACGCTCATCAATGGTCAATGCCTCAGAATCATCAAAACCGCAGAGGTCAATGAACGTAGCGTTTATACCATTATTTTTAATGATGTTTACCGAATTGAAAGCCGAGTGAGCCTCACCGATAGAAGAGAGGATTTCACGAGCTGCCAAATAGAGGTCTTTTCTGTCGACATAGCCAGAAGCGACAACACTATGCATAGCCTTCAAGTAATTCTTTGCACGCTCGATACGGTTGATGATAAACTCGTCTGCCACCTTCTGGTCGAGTTTGATCTCCTCGTAATTTCTGTTGATGGCAATCAACTTTTGGCAAAGTTCGTCTAATGCGCCCTCATAATTATCGTCATTAAGGAATTTTACATAGATACCTGGTTCTCCAGTTTTCTTATGTTCGAGCAACCAGTTTGTCACATTATTATACGCAGAAACGACGAAAATACGATTATACATATTTTCGCTGGTATGATTACCAATGACAATGTTGTTCAAGACATCCTTGAACTGCGACATGGAGGTTCCTCCGATTTTCTCTACTGTTAGCATATCTTCGAGACTGATTATTGGAATTTTTCAGATTGCAAAAATAGATAAAACTGACGGAAAATCCGAACGTATATAAGATGTAAATACCCAATCAAAAAAGACACGCCCCACCCCACCATCAATTCAAAATGCACGCATTAAAAAGATACAACTATCTTTTTGATTTAAAAATCCAAAATTATAAAGCAAAAAGAAAGAGATTAACAAAAAACAACATCAAAAACAAAGAAAACCCTTTCAAATTGTCAGAAAAAATCGGAAAATTCGCCGAGTTTTATTTGGCGAAATGAAATAACTTTTTCACCTTTGCGTAAGAGATTTTATAAAAAATTAAGACTTAAACAGGACTAAGAAAATGGCATCATTGCAAATTTTCCGTGGAGGTTTGGAGAGCGCATGCGCCCTTCTATCTTGGTTTATAGTCTGTGGCTAAGGAAATTTGGACGACTGTATTTCGCAAGGAATACAGTTTTTTTTCTGCCTAATTTTTTTATGTATCTCACATTTAAGAAGAATATTAATAATCAAATAATAACCAACAGTAATGAGTTCAGGTGAGATTTTTATTGTAGTGTTGGTGACAGCGATCGTCATGGTGACGGGCGCTTTGCTTATCGGCTGGCTATTGTCTCCGAAATCAACCAACGCCCAAAAAGGAGAACCGTACGAGTGTGGTATCCTGACGAGGGGTACATCATGGATGCAGTTCAGAATTGGCTACTACCTATTCGCCATCCTCTTTCTGATGTTCGACGTGGAGACGGTTTTGTTGTTTCCATGGGCGACGATTATGCAGTCATTAGGAGCGGTAGGATTGGTTAGTGTGCTGTTCTTCCTCTTCATTCTCGTTCTCGGATTAGCATACGCATGGAAGAAAGGAGCGTTAGAATGGAAGTAAAAGACATCAAGATTAAAAACATGAAGACGGAGGACTTCAAGGACAATGCGTACTTGGAGAAATACGTTGAGGAGCTTCAGAAGGGCGGAGTCAATGTAGTTGTTGGTGTTTTAGACGACATCATTAACTGGGGGCGTTCCAATTCAGTTTGGCCACTCACCTTCGCCACAAGCTGTTGTGGTATTGAGTTCATGTGTGTCGGTGCGGCGCGTACCGACTTTGCACGTTTCGGTTGGGAGGTAACGCGTAACTCGCCTCGTCAGGCAGACGTTATCTTTGTAGCAGGTACGATTGTACACAAGATGGCTCCAGTGTTGAAACGTTTGTACGACCAGATGGCAGAACCAAAGTATGTCATTGCAGTCGGCGGATGTGCGATTGGAGGAGGACCTTTCCAGGATTCCTACCATGTTGTGAAGGGAGTCAACGAGATCATTCCAGTTGACGTGTACGTACCAGGATGTCCACCAAGACCAGATGCCATGCTTTATGGTATGATGCAACTTCAGAGAAAAATCAAAGTGGAGAATTTCTTCAAACTGCCAGAGAAGCCAGTTGTGGATATGTCTTCATCAAACAATCAAACGGAAGAGAAGAAGTAGGATATGAAAACTATTCAAGATATAATTGCATCAGTTGACTCTTCTCTCGCTGTAGAGGAGAAACAATACCCTACTGTCAGCGTTTCGCCTGCTCAACTCCGCAAGGTAGCAGAGAAATTGAAGGCGGAAGGTTTCGATGTTTTGTTGAACCTCACGGGAGTCGACAAGAAGGAGAATATGGAAGTTGTCTACCATTTGACTTCCACCGTTGATAAACATGCTTTTGCGGTTTTGAAAGTTGTTACGCCTAACCGCGAGCAACTCGAGATTCCAACCGTAAGCGATATTTGGGAATCAGCCAATCTGTACGAGCGTGAAGCATACGATTTCTTCGGATTCCGCTTCATCGACCACCCAGACATGCGCCGCATCTTCTTGCGTCACAACTGGAATGGCTACCCATTGAGAAAAGACTACGATGCGAACCCAGAACTCAACCCTGTTTCGGTAGAAAATGAATCTGTCGAGAACATGGAGGATTCGAAGACCATCACATTCGACAAGGATGGAAATTTGGTTACGAAGACAAACGAGTTGTTTGGCAAGCACGACTATGTGGTGAATATCGGTCCTCAGCACCCTGCCACCCACGGAGTATTGCACCTTCGTGTATCGTTGGATGGTGAGATCGTCAAGAAAGTTGACCCTAACTTCGGATACATCCACCGTGGAATCGAAAAGATGTGTGAGACACGCACCTACCCTCAGATTTTGCATTTGACAGAGCGTCTTGACTATCTTTCAGGAGCAATCAACCGCCACGGTTTCTGTCTTTGCGTAGAGAATGCGATGGGCATTGAAGTTCCAAAGAGAGCGCAAGCCATTCGTATCATCTTTGATGAGTTGACCCGTATCGCATCTCACTTGTTGGGATGGGGATGTATGTGTATGGATATGGGATCTATCACTGCCTTCATCTACGGTATGCGTGATCGTGAGAAGATCATGGATATTTTTGAGGAGACAGGAGGAGGTCGTTTGATGGTGGGCTACAACGTCATCGGAGGAGTTGCCAACGAGGTAAGTCCGAAGTTTGTAGACCAAGTCAAGGAGTTCATTCCATACATGCGTAAGATGATCAAAGAGTATCATATTCTCTTCACCAACAACCCTATCGCAAAGGGACGTATGGAGAACATTGGATTCTTGACGAAGGAGAAAGCAGCAGCATTAGGTGTTACCGGACCTTCAGGAAGAGCATCAGGATGGGCGTGCGACGTCAGAAAGATTGCGCCATACGCAGGATATGAGAATTTGGATTTTGAAGAGGTGATCAGACAAGGCGGTGGAACATTCGACCGTTACCTTATCCGTTTGGATGAGATTGAGCAGTCGCTTCGCATCATCGAGCAACTCATCAACAACTTGCCAGACGACGGATTCAAGGCGAAAGTGCCAGCGTTGATCAAGTTGCCAGAAGGAGAATACTACCAGCGAGTTGAGAATGCCAGAGGAGACTTCGGCGTTTACATCAACAGTACAGGAGGTAAGAATCCATACCGTGTGAAATTCCGCTCTCCATGTATGACCTTGATTTCAGCATTAGATCCATTGTGTCAGAATGAGAAGATTGCCGATTTGATTATGATCGGAGCATCTCTTGACTATGTGATTCCATGTGCAGATCGTTAATGAGAGAAGCAGATTTTCGAAACATTAAATCAAAGAAAATAAAAAGATGTTAGTTTTAGAGTTAGGAAACATAGTAGCGATGATACACCAAGCGCTATCAAGTTCATTGCCAGGATGGGCAACGAGTTTGATTGAGTGGGTTATCATCGGTGCAGTATTGTTAGCACTCTATGCGGTGTTGGCACTGATACTCATTTATTTGGAGCGTAAGATATGTGCGCGATTCCAATGTCGTTTAGGACCTAATCGTGTCGGACCTTTCGGAATTTTCCAGAGTATAGCCGATATGATCAAGATTTTGATAAAGGAACTTATCCACATCAATAATGTAGACCAGATATTGTTTAAGGCAGCGTTGTTCTTTGCGTTAGCAGGTTCGTTCTGTACGTTTGGAGCGTTGCAGTTTGGCAAAGACTTGGTATGCATCGATTTCAATGTCGGAGTGTTCTATTTGTTAGCCATTTCATCATTAGGAGTGATTGGTATTTTGTTGGCAGGATGGTCAAGTAACAACAAGTACACCTTGATTGGAGCGATGCGTAGTGGTGCGCAGCTCATCAGTTACGAGTTGTCTGCGGGACTTTCATTGATGGCTATGGTGCTTTTGTCTGGTTCACTTCAGATTTCAGACATCATTGCCGGTCAAGAAAGTGCGTGGTACATCTTCCAGGCACCATTACCTGCACTCGTAGCCTTCATCATCTATTTGATAGCAGGACATGCGGAGACCAATCGTGGCCCATTCGACTTGCCAGAGGCTGAGTCTGAGTTGACCGCAGGATACCACACAGAGTATTCAGGTATTCAGTTCGGATTCTTCTACTTGGCAGAGTACTTGAACATGTTCATTATTGCAGGAATCGCAGCAACCGTGTTCTTAGGCGGATGGCAGCCATTCCACATCAATGCAGAGTGGGCAGCAGGCTTCAACAGTGCGATGGATGTGATTCCATCATGGTTGTGGTTCTTCGGAAAAGTCTTTGCGTTGGTATTGCTCAGTTTGTGGGTAAGATGGACGTTCCCAAGACTTAGAATTGACCAGTTGTTGCACCTTGAGTGGAAGATTTTGATGCCAATCAGTTTATTGAACTTATTGGTGATGGCCGTATGGGTGATAATTTTTTAAATAAAGTAGAGAGATGATACAATATATAAAAGACTTATTTTCCGGCATTTGGAATTTATTGCAGGGAATGCGCATCTCCATGATAAATTTCATCCGAAAGCCAATTACCGAGGAGTATCCAGAGAACCGCGGTAAGAAAGTGTATGCGGAGCGTTTTCGTGGAGAGTTGACAATGCCTCACAATGCCGACAACGAGCATAAGTGTACGGCGTGTGGACTTTGTCAGATGAACTGTCCGAACGGAACGATCAAGGTCATCAAGAAAGACATTACGACAGAAGATGGCAAGACAAAGAAAGTCTTAGGACAATATTTGTATGACATTGGAAGTTGCACGTTCTGTGGACTTTGCACAACGAACTGTCCGCAGAAGGCGATTGTTTGGAGCAACAACTTCGAGCATTCAACCTTCACGAGAGATTCGTTGATCAAGCAGTTGAACCAAGAAGGTTCAAAATTAGAGGAGAAGAAAAATAACCCTCAACAATAAACTGATATGGAATATTTAACAGCAAGTAATATCATTTTTGTCATACTGTCGGCATGCGTGCTTTTGTTCGCAGCGTTGACGGTAACGACTACGAGAATCTTACGCGCTGCCACCTATTTGTTCTTCGTATTGTTTGGTATTGCAGGACTATACCTTCAGATGAACTACGAATTCTTGGCTGCGGTGCAACTTTCCGTATATGCGGGAGGTATTGTCATTCTCTTCATTTTTGCCATTGTTCTCGTCAAGAGTTTGGGTGACCAGAAAGAGAAGATGTCTAAGATCAAGTCGATTATGGGAGCGGTGGCAGCCCTCAGTGGATTGGCACTCACGCTCATCACAGTTTTCAAGTACAAATTCGTCACTACCGATTATGCCCGCGCAGAGGAGATTGCCAACAATTTGGACATGCACCAGCTTGGCGATACGCTGATGGGAACAAACCAGTTTCAATATCTGTTGCCATTTGAGGCATCCAGTATCTTGTTGCTTGCGTGCATTATCGGAAGTTTAGTTGTGGCACAAATCAATAAGGAGGAGAAGAGATGAGTATGCCATTAGAATGTTACATTGTAGTCAGCACGCTACTTTTCTTCATTGGCGTGTTCGGCTTTATTGTACGTAAGAACCTCATTAGTATTTTGATGTCTATTGAGTTGATTCTCAACGCAGTGAACATCAATTTCGTTGCGTTCAACAGATTTTTGTATCCTGACCAGATGGAAGGATTCATCTACAGTCTGTTCGTCATCGTCGTTGCAGCAGCAGAGACGGCAGTTGCAATTTCAATCATCATCAATGTATATCGTAAGAATAGAAACATTGATGCGAAGAATATTAACGATTTAAAATACTAATGGCATGGATTTTACAGTTTTAGCTCCTTTTGTATTGGCCCTGCCATTTGCGATGTTCCTCATCTTAGGATTGTTGGGCTATAAGCTCTGCCCTAAGTGCGCAGGTTTATTAGGAACTACGGTTTTTGGTATCACCACTGTCATCTGCTACGGTATTGCTATTCAATACTTTATGGCCAACTATGGCGGTGCCGAATATCCTAAAGAGGTACTTTTCAACATGGACTGGTTGCGAATGACCGACTCGTTGGTCATCAGCATAGGATTCTTGTTAGACCCAATCTCAGCAATGATGTTGGTGGTTATTTCGACCGTTTCTTTTATGGTTCATATCTACAGTATGGGCTATATGCACGGTGAAGAAGGATTCCAGCGTTACTACGCCGTTCTCTCCCTCTTCTCGTTCGCAATGTTGGGATTGGTTGTTGCCACAAACATTTTCCAGATGTATATCTTCTGGGAGTTGGTGGGTGTTTCATCATTCTTGCTCATCAGTTTCTACTTCAAGAAGCCATCTGCCGTAAGAGCAGCAAAGAAGGCGTTCATCGTAACACGTTTCGCCGATATGTTCTTCTTGATTGGTATCTTGATTATCTCCTACTACACTCAGACATTCGACTTCGGTCCGTTGACAAGCGTTACTGACAATCACGTTGCTATTGTCAACAGCACAATGGGTGGAGTTACCCTCGGAGGATTCTCAATCATCTCGATTGCAGTGTTCTTGATTTTCTTGGGAGGTGCTGGTAAATCAGCCATGTTCCCATTCCATATTTGGTTGCCAGACGCAATGGAAGGTCCAACACCTGCCTCTGCCTTGATCCACGCCGCAACAATGGTTGTAGCAGGAGTTTACTTGGTGGCACGTTTGTTCCCTATCTACTGCTTCGAAGCACCATTCGTGTTGGAGGTCATCGCCTACATCGGTGCGTTCACTTCCCTCTTCGCAGCGGTCATTGCTTGCACGCAGACAGATATCAAGAGAGTGCTTGCATTCTCTACCATCTCGCAGATTGCCTATATGATGGTTGCCTTGGGTGTTTCAGGATATGGCGCACAAGAAGGTTTGGGTTACACCGCTTCAATGTGGCACTTGTTCACACACGCAATGTTCAAAGCCACCTTGTTCTTGGCTGCAGGTTGTATCATCCACGCAGTTCACAGCAACGAGATGGACGCTATGGGCGGACTTTGGAAATACTTGAAGATCACGCACATCACGTTCCTCATCGCATGTCTTGCCATTGCAGGTATCTTCCCATTCTCAGGATTCTTCTCTAAGGATGAGATTTTGGTAGCAGCACACGAGTCTGCACCTGTTCTTTACTGGTGTCAGACCTTTGTAGCCGGCCTCACCGCCTTCTACATGTTCCGTCTCTACTTCCGCATCTTCTGGTACGACACACCAGACTACAGCCACCACACACCACACGAGGCACCAACCAACATGTGGTTCCCATTGGTTGTCTTGACAGTCTACACGTTGACCAGTGGATGGTTCCCATTCAGCAAGATGATTTCATCAGACTATGTCGGATATGAGATCCACACACACTGGAACGTAGCAATTCCAAGTTTGTGCGTAGCAGCCATCGGTATTGCGATTGCAGCATTCCTCTACTACAAGAAGAATGAGAAGCCAGACCGCATTGCAAACGCAGTCAAAGGCTTCTACACAGCAGCATGCCATCGTTTCTATATCGACGAGGTTTACTTGTTCGTTACCAACAACATCATCTTCCAACGTATTTGCCAACCTATCGCTTGGTTCGACAGACACGTCATCGACGGATTCATGAATTTGTTGTCATGGATAACTAACAAGACTTCTGAAGAGACGAAAGAAATTCAGAGCGGATATGTTCAGAGTTATGCTTGGTTCTTCATCATGGGCGTCATTGTCATAACAGCATTATCGTTGTATCTCTAATAGAAAAATAGTACGACAATGAATATTTTATCATTATTTGTAATCATTCCCCTCGTCATGATGGTGATACTTTTCTGTATCCCTGGGGAAAAGAAGAGTTTGATTAGGACTGTCATGGCTATTGGAGGATTTGCTTTGTTGGCGACCTCAGCCTACTTGACAATCACCTACTTAGGAATGAGAGAGAGCGGCGTCACAGACGAGTTCGTATTCACGCAATCCGTTATGTGGTATGAGGCTTTGAACATTCACTACTCTGTTGGAGTCGACGGTGTGTCTGTAGCAATGTTGCTGCTTTCTTCTATCGTCGTTATCACAGGAACATTCGTTTCATACGCTATCGAGAATAAAACAAAGGAATATTTCTTGTGGTTCTTGATGCTTTCAATCGGTGTTTACGGATTCTTCATCTCGTTAGACCTCTTCACCATGTTCCTCTTCTACGAGGTTGCATTGATCCCAATGTACCTCCTCATCGGACTTTGGGGAAGTGGAAACAAAGAGTACTCAGCCATGAAGTTGACCTTGATGTTGATGGGAGGTTCAGCCTTCTTGATGGTCGGCATCTTGGGTATCTACTACTACTCTATTCCAGAAGGAGGAGTTGCAACATTCAACATTCAAGAGATTTCGCGCAATGTGGCAGCCTCTGCAGCAGCAGGAGCAGACATGCATTGGCAGTACATCTTCTTCCCTCTCACCTTCATCGGATTCGGTGTTTTGGGTGCTATGTTCCCATTCCACACTTGGTCGCCTGATGGTCACGCCTGCGCCCCTACTGCAGTGTCAATGTTGCACGCCGGAGTGTTGATGAAATTGGGAGGTTACGGATGTTTCCGCGTGGCAATGTATTTGATGCCACAAGCCGCTAACGACTTGGCTTGGATTTTCATCATCCTGACAGGTATCAGTGTTGTCTACGGAGCGTTCAGCGCATGCGTACAGAACGATTTGAAGTACATCAACGCCTACTCATCAGTGAGCCACTGTGGTTTGGTGTTGTTCGCCCTTTTGATGATGAACAAGACAGCGATGACAGGAGCCATCCTTCAGATGGTGTCTCACGGTTTGATGACAGCCTTGTTCTTCGCCTTGATTGGTATGATCTACGGAAGAACCCACACCCGTGATATTCGCGAGATGGGCGGTTTGATGAAGGTGATGCCAGTGCTTTGCGTTTGCTATGTGATTGCAGGTATGGCTTCTCTCGGATTGCCAGGTTTGAGCGGATTCGTCGCTGAGATGACCATCTTCGTCGGAGCGTTCCAACACCCAGACTTGTTCCACAGAGTGTTCGTGATTTTGACATGTACCTCAATCGTCATCACGGCGGTTTACATTCTCCGTGTGGTCGGCAAGATCCTCTTCGGACCAATGCAAGACCCACACCACGAGACGTTGACAGATGCTATCTGGTATGAGAAAATAGCAGTGTTTGGTTTGATTTTCGCCATTGCCGCTATCGGTCTCGCACCACTCTGGTTGTCGAACATGATTGGAGGCGGTATCGAAAACTTGGTTAAAATATTCTAATGAGTTGAACGACTCGAATTTGATAAAACTATAGAATATGGATTATAGTAATTTCCTAATTATGAACCACGAACTATCATTGGTAGTGGTTTTGATATTGACCTTGTTGGCAGATTTGCTGTGGGGAAAAGAGAAGAAGGGATTCCAACTCTTCACCATTGCTCTCTTTGCCATCCATACGGCGTTAGGTTTCTTCGCATGGAACATTGGCGACGCTGAGTCGTTCGGAGGTATGTATGTAACCTCTCCTATTCATGTGTTTGTGAAGAACATCTTGAATATCGGTACGCTCTTCGTGTTCCTCTTCGGATATGAGTGGAATAAGACGACCAACTACAAATATGTTGGCGAGTTCTATTTCTTGACCCTTGCGACACTCTTCGGAATGTACTTGATGATCTCATCGGGCGACTTCCTCTTGTTCTACATCGGTTTGGAGACCGCTTCTATCCCAATGGCAACATTGGTAGCCTTCAACAAGAAAGAGAATGTATCGGCAGAGGCAGCAGCCAAGTATATCTTGACAGCAGCCTTCTCATCAGGTGTGATGCTCTTCGGTATCTCATTGATCTACGGCACTTGCGGTTCGCTCTACTTCAGCGAGGTAGCAACCAACTTCACCGCAACCCCACTCCACGTCATGGCAGCCATCTTCTTCTTGGCAGGTTTGGGCTTCAAGATCTCACTCGTGCCATTCCACTTGTGGACAGCCGACACCTACCAAGGTGCGCCAACAGCAGTTACCGCTTACCTTTCAGTTATCTCTAAGGGAGCAGCAGCCTTCACGTTGATGTGCATTTTGATCAAGGCGTTCTCGAACTACCCAGAAGTTTGGAAACAGTTCTTCTGGTGGATCATCGTCATCACGATCACTGTCGGTAACCTCTTCGCTATCCGTCAAAAGAACTTGAAGAGATTCTTGGCGTTCTCATCAATCTCACAAGCAGGATATTTGATGTTGGGAGTTTACGCTGGCACTGCACAAGGTATGGCATCAATGGTGTTCTACTTGTTCATCTACATGTTCACCAACTTGGCAGCCTTCGGTGTGATTGCAACGATCGAGAACAAGACAGGCAAGGTCATGATGGACGATTACGACGGACTCTACGAGACCAACCCTAAGTTGGCGTTGGTAATGATGTTGGCGATGTTCTCCCTCGGAGGTATTCCAATCTTCGCAGGATTCTTCAGCAAGTTCTTCATCTTCGCATCAGCGATCCAGCAAGGAGAAGTGCTTTTGGTATTCCTCGCCTTGTTGAACACCATCATCTCCCTCTTCTACTATTTGTTAGTAGTGAAGGCGATGTTCATCAAGAAGTCTGACGCACCGATTGCCACTTTCAAGAGCGATTGCGCAGCCCGCGTTGGTTTAGTGATCTGCACAGTCGGCATGATTGTCTTAGGCTTGATCAGTCCAATCTACGAATACATCAACGGCATCAGTTTCGGAATGTAGGAGTAAGATTTACGAATATAAAGGGAAGGCTTGCGGGTCTTCCCTTTTTTTGTGGGGTACGATACGGAAATATTAGAGAAATTGAGTAAATTTGGAGAAAACAGTTTCCGATGGAGAAAGAACGCGTCATAGAGGCAATACATAACACGTTGCATGAGGTTGATCCACATGCAAAAGCCATTCTGTTCGGTTCACGAGCCAGAGGAACAGAGCGCAAGGACAGCGATTGGGACATACTCATCTTGATAGACA
>CAVGRN010000062.1:0-13371 GCA_963631545.1 Paludibacteraceae bacterium
TTGAATCGCCGATTCGTTTTGATTGAATTACCGATTCGTTTTGTTTGAATCCATTATTATTTGCTAAAACAATACAATCCATCACCCAACTTGCTGAATTAGAGGAGTTGGGTGGGCGGCAAGTTGTTCTTTAGGGGTGACGCATTGATGAAGTCGGGAAGGAGCGGTGGATTTCTGCCGCTCTTTTTTTTAGAATGGATAGCCTATGGCGAAGTGAAACGCGCAGTCGTCGTTCCAATTTAGACCGTTAAAGCGCCATTTGTTTTTTGTGTTTGTTGGATTGAATGCTTTGACACCGAGGTCAAAGCGAATGAGAAAGTAGGAGAAGTCGAACCTTAGTCCCAATCCGTAGGCGAGTGCTATTTGGCGGATAAAGCTATTGAATTGAAACTGCCCGTTAGGTTGCGAGTCGTATTTTTTTATCGTCCAGATGTTGCCAGCGTCAATGAAGACGGCAGACTCCAGTTTCCAAAACAGTTTCGTGCGGTATTCAAGGTTCATTAGGAGTTTGACGTCGCCAGATTGCTTCACAAAGTCGTTCAGGTTTTCCGAGGAGTAGTTGCCGGGACCGAGCGTCCGCACAGACCAGCCTCTCACGCCGTTGGCTCCTCCGCCGAAAAATCGTTTCTCAAAAGGGATGACAGAGCCATTCCCGTAAGGGTATGCGATGCCTAAGGCGATATGGTAGACGATATGGTTCTTTTTGTTGAATTCCTGATTGTAGGCATAGTCGAACTCGCCCTTTACATATTGGGCGTAGGGTATGTTGGCGATTTCGTATAGTCCGTCTTCGTTTTTCTTATGTCCGGACAGTTTGCTGATAGCGTAGAGAATGTTTCCGCCAGTTTCGATGGACGCTTTGTAGTATGTTTTGTTTAACTTGCTGTTTGCCGCTTGGTTGTTGAAGGTGAAAGAGAACCCAGTGCTCATCACGAAGTGGTCGGAGTAACTCTCCCTCAGTACGGAGTATCTGTCTGCGCTATACACAGAGTCGAAGAGGGCGGAGGTGGAAATGTTGATGTAATTGAGGTCGATGAGGTCGATGGTGTATTTGTAGAATCTACGGCTCGTCAGCAGGTATTTCATACCGGTTGAGATGGTGGTTCGGTCGTAGGTATTGGGGCGGATTTGGTAGTTGTAGCTCGCCTTGAATTCGGTGTTTGCGTCGATGCGTCGTTTGAAAGGTTTGGAGAGGAAAGGGAAGATGAAGCGTGGAAAATTGAGAGATACCTCTCCGCCTAAGTCTAAGACGTATTTGTGGAGAATGTCGGAGAGTCCGGAATATGCCTCCTGTGCGTATTTTGCCTTGATTCCGAGTGTTTCGGACCCACGGAAAATGTTTTTGTGTGCATACCCGATGTTGCCGGCGAAACCGAGGTCGCCGTTGGAGTTAGTCCCCTCAATGTCGAATGAAAGTGATTGAGGTTTGGCAGAGTAGAGTGTGATGTCGCAATCTAACTCGTTTTTTCCGTTGTGCAGATCATCAAATCGGATGTTGGATTGTCTGAGTATGCCTAAGGTGTTGAATCTGGCGTAGGTTCGTTCCACCAGGAAGTCCCGGTATTTTGAGTTGGGGGTTATCCTTAGGTCTTCTTCCAAAATTCGTGGGGCGAGCAACGGACGTCCGTTTGAGTAGATGGTGAAATGGTCGTTGTATTTTAGCGTGTCCATTTTGCCGGCGTTGGTGGCAGTGGTGTACGAGCCGTTGTAGGTTGTAATGTTAATGTTGCGGATGGTGTATTGCTTGTGTGGCGTTTCGATTTTTTGTCCGTTCTCCAAAAATTCGGTGTAGGGGTTGAGTACGATTTTCAGGTCGATGTTGTGGTTACCTACGGAACTGTCTGCCACAAACGTTAGGTAGTCTTTTGTGAAGTGGAAGTACCCGCGGTTGCGTAGGAATGTGGCGACGCGTTCGCGTTCGTTGTCAAGAACATTCACATCGAATAGATTGCCAGGTTTTATCAGGCTTTGAGCGTAGCCTCCGCGGCGTTGTAGCAGCGAGTCAATTTGCCGGTCCGACTCAAAGTTGCTTTCCACGTTGCGGATTCTGTAGGGTTGGTTGGGTGTGATTTTGTAGGTTACAGTCATTCTTTTTTTGCGTGTTTCCGTTGCTTCGGAAGTGACCGTAGCCTGCATGTAGCCTTTCGACTTCATGTATTTTTGAATCTCTTTCTCTGATTGGAAGGTAAGGTAGGGGTCGTATAGCACGGGTGGCTCGCCAACTTCACGCAGTTTTCGGTTGATTTTTTTCGAGGAGTCTCGTCCAGACAAATTGTACATTCCCAAGTAGATGCGGAAGAATCCAAACGCTTTGAAGTTGGGAGATTGACGCAGGTATTGCGAGAGTTCGTTGTTGGTCGCTGCGTTTCCTTCGGTTTCAAACTCCACTTTGTCGAGCAGATACTGCCCATCTGGCACATATTTGGTGGGGGAGCATGCGGACAAGAGAACCACAACCCCGATGGCGTAACCTACGAGTTTGACAAGTTTTTTCAGACGTCCCAATCCTTTTATCACGACTTTTGGTTCTCCTTGCGGTACGATTTTTTTAATGATTCATTTAACCTTTTGTTTCTTCGCTGTGGCAAAGTTAGGCAAGTTTGGCCTTCAGCCTGGTTCAACGGAAACATTCGCAAATATAGTTATTTCTACGCTTTTTGAATGATGTCTTGCACGCCTTTCCTGTCTATTTTCCCATTGCAAGTGGTTGGGATTTCGTCGGTGAGGATGATTCGTTTGGGTCTCCAGTATTTGGGGATTTGGTCAATGAGTTTGTTGATTCGTTCTTTGCCTTTTTGTGTGGCGAGAAGCACGACTATTTGTCCGAATTTTTCATCGGGGAGTTTGCCGATGGCGATGTCGGGTGCGGAGGGTATTTGCAGTGCTTTTTCTACTTCCTCTGCTTGTATTTTGATGCCGCCGCTGTTGATGGTGTTGTCTTTCCGTCCGATGATTCGGAATTGTCCTTTGCTGTTGATTTCTGCCACGTCGTTTGTCTTTAGCTCTCCGTTGCAGAGCATTGGCGCATTGATGCAAAGGCATTGCTCGCCGTCCAACCTAAGTTTGATGCCTTCGAACGGTGTGTACCATAGTGAGGCTTGCGGACCGTTCAGACGGCGGAGGGCGATGTGCGAGAGTGTCTCCGTCATACCGTAGGTTGACCATACGGCATAGGGAAAATCTTTCAGTGCCGCTTGCAGATGGGGCTGTATACCGCCCCCCCCGATGATTAGATTTTTGATGTTTCTGAGCCGTTCTTTCTCTTCTGCGTTTTGTAGTGAATTGTAGACTTGCAACGGCACCATGGCTGCAAAGTCGGGCGTTTCAGTAAGGTTGGCGAGTGGGTGTCCGCAAGGCTCCGTTGCGATGAGCCTGAGTTTGCCGACGAGGGAACGCACCACCATCATTTTCGCCCCGATGTGTTGAAGCGACATACAGAGCAGTGCTGATGCTCCTGCGGAGATGTGCAGGAAATCGCAAGTCATCTTGGCACTTGCCATCATTTTGGTTTTCTCCACCGTCAAAAGTTTCGGTTCTCCTGTGGAGCCAGACGTCTGCACTTGGATTGTTCCTGACGGACTATCCCATTCTGCTAAAAATTCCTCTAAAGTCATTTGATTTTTACCCAAAGTTTGTCGCCGATGAGTTTCATGGGGCGGTCTATGTTGTTGGTGTACAGTCCTCCGGTGCCTAACCCTTGAGGAATGGTGATGTTGAGTGTGGCAGCCCATTGAGCAATGGCCATCAGTCCGACGTTCGACTCCAATGCGGAGGTTATCCAGTAGCCGATGCCTAATGACTGGGCGATTTGGATCCATTCTGTGCAACCAGAGATGCCACCGTGCAAGGATGGTTTGAGAATGATGTAGTGGGGACGAATTGCCTCCAAAAGATTCTTTTTTTCTTCAAGGGTGTTTACGCCGATCAATTCTTCATCCAACCCAATGGGAATTGGGGTGATGCGACAGAGTTTTGCCATTTTATCAATCTGCCTTGCTTTGATGGGTTGCTCGATAGAGTGAATGTCCAACGTGGCGAGTCGCTTCAGAATTGAAGGTGCGTCTTCGGGGGTGAATCCGCCGTTTGCGTCCACTCGAAGTGTTATTTTTTCTGCAGAGTAGTCTTTGCGGATGAGTGATAGCAACTCAAATTCCTTTTCAAAATCAATCGCTCCGATCTTGATTTTGATGCAGTGGAAACCCGTCCTCAGTTTCTCTTCAAGCCGAACTTTCATCTCTTCGTATGTGCCCATCCAAACCAAACCATTGATGGTGATGCCATCTTCCCCGTGAGAGAATGGTGAATCCCACAGGATTTGTCCGTTTAGGTAGTTCAGCCAAGCCGTTTCCAATCCGAAGAGTATGGAAGGATAGGGGCGGAGCGATTCGTATGGAATCTCGCCATTGAACTCGTCGCAAACTTTTTGGATGATTTGCTCAAAATCTTCTTCAGAGTGTCGGATGAGCTCCTGACTCAGATTGGGCAGTGGTGCGACTTCGCCGATACCGTGATTCCCCTGTTGGTCGGTTATGTTGATAAACCAAATTTTATGCTCGGTGTAGACTCCGCGCGATGTGCCAGCAGGCTGTTTGAAATGCAGCGTGTAGGGGTCGACTCGAAATTGAATCTTTCGGGCAAAAAAATCTTCTTTTCTCATCCTGGAAATTTTGGATATTTTTGAAAATCAGGTTTGCGTTTCTCTAAGAATGCTTTTCCGCCTTCTTGAGCCTCATCTAAGCAGTAGTAAAGCATGGTCATGTCGCCGGCAAACTCCTGAATACCAGTCTGTCCGTCCAATTCGGCATTGAGTCCGCGCTTGATCATGCGGAGGGCGAGTGGCGAGTATTCCATCATCTTTTCAGCCCATTCAACGTAGGTGTCCTCCAATTTGTCTAAGGGAACGACGGTGTTGACCAAGCCCATATCTAAAGCCTCCTGCGCGTTGTATTGACGGCAAAGAAACCAAATTTCGCGTGCCTTTTTTTGTCCTACGATGCGTGCCAAGTAGGAAGAACCGAAACCTGCGTCGAAACTGCCCACCTTCGGACCTGTCTGACCGAAAATGGCATTTTCGGAAGCGATGGTCAAGTCGCAAACCACATGCAACACATGGCCGCCACCGATGGCATACCCGTTGACGGCTGCAATGACTGGCTTTGGAATGGTGCGTATCTGCTTCTGCACGTCCAAAACTGAAAGACGGGGAGCACCGTTTTCGTCGATGTAGCCACCGCGACCTTTGACGTGCATATCGCCGCCGCTGCAGAAAGCCTTGTCGCCCGCACCCGTGAAGACGATCACGTTGATGTCTGGGTTTTCTCGGCAAATCGCCATTGCATCGCTCATCTCGGCAGTTGTCGTCGGGGTGAAAGCGTTGCGGTAGCGTTCGCGGTTGATGGTGATGCGAGCAATGCCGTTGTAAAAATCAAAAAGTATCTCTTTGTATTCTTTGAGAGTAGTCCAATTTCTGCTCATTATATATATAATTTTATGATTAATTAAAAATGTCTTTATTGTGGTAAATCAGATTGTAAGCCTCTGTTTCAGAATCCGTGAAAAACTCTGCGACTGTGCATTTCTGCTCTGAGTAGAGTTGTTCAATGCACGTCTGCACATCATCTTTATTGTTTGATTTACAGTATTTTGCACCTAAGCTTTCAACCCAACCTTGGGCGGAAGTGTGATGTTGAGCAAAGACGAATTCAAGCGTTTCGTGGGTTGCCGAAAGTCCTGGGAGGTTTCTGAAAATCTCGCCGCCACTGTTGTTGAGCAACGCAATTCTTAAATTGTCAGGAAGATAGGTGTTCCATAATGCATTCATGTCATAGAAGAAACTGAGGTCGCCAATGATCATCAAAGTGAGTTCTTGGGGATGTGCAAGCGCAATGCCGACTGCGGCTGAGAGAGAGCCGTCGATGCCGTTTACGCCTCGGTTGCAGAATACTTTGGTATGAATCTCCTTTCCTCCGTTCATGAAGAGTTGCGCATGTCGAACCGTACTGCTGTTGGCTAATACTATGTTCTGAAAATGAGCGTGTTGTCTGCTTAACTGTTGAATGATGTGAAGGGAAGAAAATGGTAGTGAAATCGTATTGAGTGCCTTCCTCGCTTTCTCGTTATAGTTCATCCAAACCTGCTTGTAGGAAAGATGATTCTCATAAGCCGGCAGCGATTTTAGAAAGTCAACTATCTGTAACTCAATGATATTTGTTACATTTTGAAAAACATCAGAACATTCTCCCGAAGGGTCTACACGCCACACTTCGGGTTTCACCTGACGAATCCATTTCTTGAAACGTTTTGATACAATATGTCCGCCCGCGTAGATGACAAGGTCGGGTCTGAGTCCCTCTTCAATCTTTTTATCTTGACTGAAGTAGTTGAGGGTAATATCAAATTCGTCTATTGTTCCGTTGTCAATGATGTTTGACAGCGTTTCACAAAACACTGGACAATGGCTTTTATTTGCAAATTCTTTGATGAGTTGTGCATCTGCAAAGTTTGTTTGTCCAATAAGGATGATGGGCTTTTTTGCCTCTTTCCACCTTTCTAAATAGGGCTGGTTTCTGCGGATGACACGCTCGTTGGGTAGTGTGGTTGCAGAGCAGTCGAAGAAAGGTTCTGTGATGGGAACATTGATGTGAACGGGACCTTTGACTTGATGGTTGAGTTCTAAAAGTGCCTCGTTGATTAGGCGGTTGCAATGCCAAATCTCCGTTTCGTCTTTAGGCTCTGGCAAAGTTACACACTTGCGAACAAGGTTGCCCAAGACATTGGCTTGGGGCAGCGTTTGACCATCCATCTGCCCGATCCAAGCCTCGGGGCGGTCGGCTGAGATGACGAGCAGAGGCACTTGTTGGTAGAATGCCTCCGAAACGGCAGATGCCAGATTGAGTAAAGCCGAACCAGAGGTAACGCACACTGCCACAGGCTTGTTTAGTGCGACTGCCAATCCGATGGCGACAAACCCTGCGCTTCTCTCGTCTGTTACGGGGTGGCAATGAAACTTGCTAAGGCTTGCGAATGATTGAGCCAAAGGCATATTCCGCGATCCCGGACTGATGACTATGTCGCACACATTGTGGGCAAGCATCAAAGCGAGCAGTTGCTGTATGTTGGGTTTGGTGGAAAGCATGATTTATACATCAGATTATATTCATTTCATTTTACTACCGTCCGCCCGGTAATCTTCCTATCGTTTCAACAGAAATCCT
Organism: Paludibacteraceae bacterium; assembly: GCA_963631545.1. Classification (GTDB taxonomy): domain Bacteria; phylum Bacteroidota; class Bacteroidia; order Bacteroidales; family Paludibacteraceae; genus UBA1181. Next base: position 7,215 of record CAVGRN010000062.1, read on the forward strand.
CATACAAAGTTACACAAGGTGTATAGTTTTTCAAAATTTCAGATATACTTCGCCAATCTATTAGTCAGGAAAAAACGGCCCTTTGTCCACCAGGGTCTGTGAGAGTTTCCAGCACCTGTTTGGTTGTGGGGAAATTATTCGGTTCGGCAGAAAAAAATGCAGAAGCGTTTTTGTGAAGCGGAAGAGGATTTTTAGGCGAGTAGGGGGGTGAATGGTTTATATGTTTGCTGAGAAAATTGTATCTTTGATAATTCTGAGTTGAGGTAGTAATCTTATGGAAAATCCCAGATATTGGGTATTATTTAGGATAGAATATGGCAAATTTTTCTTCTGGACAAAGAATATCAGTGCGAGGCGAGGAGTTTCTCATCACCAAAGTGGATCATGACCAGAACTTTAAAAATTATTTCCTTCATGCTTTGGGCATTAGTGAACTTGTCAAGAACCACCGTTTTATCTTTGACACGAGTATAGATACGGAGATTGAGATAGTAAGTGCATCAAACACGCAGCTTGTGGCAGACACTGATCCCCGGTGGCGCAAGACGCGTTTGCTCATTGAGACAGCCATCCGCAACAACGCTTTGTATTCGCAGAAGATAACGGTGGCGCAAAATGGTGCGTATGACATTGCCGAATATCAGATGGAGCCGACGCTCAAGGCTCTCGAGTTGCCTCGCCCACGTTTGCTTATAGCAGATGGTGTGGGTTTAGGAAAGACGATTGAAGTGGGCATATTTTTGAGTGAGATGATTCGCCGCGGTCGAGGGAAACGTATTCTTGTATGTGCGTTGAAAAGTATTCTTGCCCAGTTTCAGGAGGAGATTTGGAACCGGTTTGCCATTCCGTTGGTTCGCCTCGACAGTGTTGGCGTTGCGAAGATTCAGAGTGAGATACCGCTCAACAAGAACCCCTTCGACTATTACGACAAGACGATTATCTCTATTGACACGCTCAAGAATAACGGCCGTTTCCGTGCTTGGCTTGAGAAGACACGCTGGGACATCATCGTCATTGATGAGTGCCATAAGGTGAGTAATGATGCAAGTCTGCGAGGCGATTTGGCCCAGTTCCTCGCCCAGAAGTGCGATTCGTTGATTCTCACATCTGCCACCCCGCACAACGGCAATGCGGAGTCGTTTGCCAATCTTATGCGTATGCTCGACCCTATCTCCATTCCGCATAATGGAGAATATTCGCAAAAGGATATTGCGCCATACTATGTGCGTCGTTTCAAAAAAGATATTGAGGATGAACGCATCCGCGGACAGTTTCAAAACCGTAAGGTTGTGAGCATCCCTGTGCATTTGGCGGCTCAGGAAGAGGAGTTCTTGAAAGTTCAGCATGTTCATTTCCAGTCGGTTAGCAATGCTAATGCTACAGATCAACTCTTTGCACTCAATCTTTTTAAGAGTTATTTGTCATCTCCGCAAGCGGCGAAAGATTCCTTGGAAAAGCGTAGCGAGAAGGATGGCAGTGAAGAGGTCAGGCAGTTGCTCGACCTTGTTAATTCTAACATCTCGCAGGGGATAGACACCCGATACGCCGCTTTCCGCCAGCAATTGAGCAAGATTTTTGGGGAAGAGAAAGAAGCGCGTGTCGTCATTTTCACCGAGCGCATTGCTACGATGAAATATCTTGAAGAGAATATCAAAAGGGAGTTTGGGTTGACAGACGAGCAAGTGAAGTGTTTCGATGGTTCGCTTTCCGACACGGAGCAGGAGGAGTTGGTGAGCGATTTTGCCAAAGAGGACAGTAAAATCCGAGTGTTCATCTCTACGGATTCGGGTTCGCAGGGTGTCAACCTCCACTATTTCTGCCACATCATGTTCAACTATGACATACCGTGGAGTCTCATCACCTTGGAACAGCGCAACGGCCGTATCGACCGATATGGACAGAAGAAAGAACCTGTCATCTATTACCTTGTGGCACAAGGCGAAGACGAGGATTTGCGCACAGATTTCCGCATCCTCGACAAACTCAAAGACAAGGAGCAGGAGGTGCACGACACCTTAGGAGATGCCATGAGTGTGTTGGAACTCTATAACAGCCAGAAGGAGGAGGACGAGGTGAAGAACGCCTTGAAAAATGGTGACGAGAACTTTATCGAAAATTCCACTCGCCGCCGTCGTCGTGGAGGCTTCCGTGGTGCGGAAACCGTGCAAGCCACTCCTGCCAAGGAACATTTGTCAGAAAGGATATTTGAGAGTAAACTTTCGCTTTACAAGAGCGACGAGGCGTTCTATCGCGACCTTTTCAGCCAATTGGAGGATATTGGCTCTCTCCGTTCTGGAGATGTGGCGTGGAAAGAGGCGAGTGTGCCGTATGTTGAAGTGAAAAACAACGAGGAACTCACGGATGTGCTTTTCGACATGCCAAAAGAGGCGATTCCGGCGGACAATATCTTCCGCCTATGTGCCGACAAGGGCGTGTTGAACCGTAGTATCGCCGACTCGCGCAAGCAGAAAGGGGGCGAGTGGAGCAAATTCCTTCCCCTCTACGACCTGCATCCCATCATCCAGTATCTGCTCACCAAGTTCACCGCCTCTATCCCCAAGAGCCAAGCCTTTGTGGTGAAGGGGCAACAGTTGACGGAGGGCATGAGTTACTACCTCTTCTATGGCAGTCAAGCCAACGGATTGGGTCAGAACTTGCTGAGCGAGTTTTTCCTTATTCCGCTCAACAAGGAGGGGGCTATGCGTGAAAAGCCTATGTCTCTTTTCGATTTCCTTGAGAAATACCACCTCAACGATAGTTTCCTTCAAGGAGTGCAGAAGAGCGACATTGCGGTTTTGCAGGGAAATTTGGAGTCTGCCATCAACTATGGTTTGAGCCTATACATGGCTCCGAAACAAAACGAAGTTGCTTCAAAGATGGATCGTCAACTTACTGTCTATAAGGAAAAACTGAAACTCTGGGCAGACAATGCGCAGCAATCACTCTCTCAAGCAGAGGACGAAAAAGTGCAGATAACTCGCCAAAATTACAAGAAAGAGCAAGAGGAGATTCAGAAGATAAGCGATGAGTCGAGCCAGTTCTATCAAGATATATGTGTACTCGACAAAGCAGACCCGTATTTGCGTCTGCTCGCTGTGTTCTACAATTTTTAATACGTGATTTATATGGGAAATAGCATACAGGCACATACTCAAGCAGTAGCTTTCTATGACTATTGGGCGCAATATCTAATTTGCTCGCCCACGGCGAGCAAATTACAAATTCAGTGAGCAGGATAATGACTAAATCAATGGACTTCTATGGCAGACAATATAAAATACCGTTTCATACAGAATGTGGGAGACTATTTCCCTTCTGGCTATTTCAGCGACGACTTCTTAGAGAAGGTGCAAAAATGCGCCGGCGTGTCGACCGACGAGATGAAGCAACTCAACGCACCGTTTGTCGCCCTGCAAAAGGAATATGACGACTATAAGAACTTCATCGTCAACTTGCACCCGCGCACCGAGGATGCCATCAAGCGCACGCACGACTTCAACACGCGCTTGTTGAAGATTCTGGGCTACCCAACCGACAATGCGTATGCTGAGCCTATCGTGGTGAAAGACGACGGCGACCCCGTGGAGATTATCCCCGTGCGCCACATCCTGCGACATGGCAGCCAAACCCGAATGCTCATCATGGAGATGCAGCACCTCATCTCCATCGACGAGAAAGAACCCGCCGGCCTCTTCGAACAACAGTATGAGAGCGAGCCTGAACGCACCACCAATCAGCAGAAATATTACGCGGGGCAGTGGCGATTCGTCTTCAACCTCGACCGGGAGAAATACAAGATTTCTCCTTCCATCATCAACAAGGCTGTTACCGCTATCTTTCTGCTCCCCGAGGAACGCCGCCCTCATTTTATCTTGATGATGGCTGGCAACAAGGTATTCCTCTTCGACAAGGATAAATGGGCGAAGGGCGCCTACTTGGAGTTTTCTCTCGATGAACTTTTCGCACAAGCACATCTTACCGCTTTCCGCAACTATTACGCGCTCTTCCATATCCTTTGCTCGAAACAGACATTGGCTGCCGATGGCGATATCGACCTGATGGACAGCATCATCGAAGAGAGTTATAAAAACGCCTACGAGGTGACGAAAGACCTCAAAGAGGGCGTCATCCTTGCCGTGGAGACTCTCGCCAACGAGGCTCTCTATTGGTGGAACCATCAGAACTCACTGCCCGTGCCAGACTATACCGACGACACTTTCGAGCAACAGGTGAAGGACGACTGCCTCACCATTATATATAGGTTACTCTTCCTCTTTTATGCCGAGAGCCGCGAGGAGTTGGAAATCCTGCCGTTGAACGATGAAACCTATCGCCGTGGCTATTCGCTCGAAGCCCTCCGCGACCTCGAGATGGTGCGCCTCAACAGCGAAGAGAGCCGTAACGGCTATTTCTTCGACAGTAGCATGCGCCATCTGTTCTCCCTCCTCTCCGACGGACATACTGGGTATAGCAAGACTGGCACTGGAAAGGGCTTCAACGTTCGCCCCATCGACTCGCCACTCTTCAACGATAATAACCTACACCACCTCGCCTCCGTGCGCCTCCGCAACGTCAAGTGGCAGGAGATTATCCGCGCATTGTCTCTCTCGAAGAAGAAAAACTACTGCGGGCGCATCAGTTACGCCAACTTGGGCGTCAACCAGCTGGGTAGCGTCTACGAGAGTCTGCTCGCTTTCCGCGGTTTCTATGCCGAGGAGGATTACATCGAGGTGCATAAAGCCGGCACTCCCGAGGATGGCACGTTCCTTGTGCCTTACAGCCGCATGGGCGACTTCAATATGAACGAGGTGCTTTGCGACCCCGAGACGGGCGACCCCCAGATTCTGCCCAAAGGCACATTCGTCTACCGCCTGAACGGTCGCGACCGTCAGAAGTCCGCTTCCTATTACACCCCCGAGGTGCTTACCCGCAGCACCGTGAAATACACGCTCAAAAGCATCATCGACGAGGTGGCTGCCGGCCGCCGTCCTGCCACCGACCTGCTCGAACTCAAAATCTTAGAGCCTGCCATGGGTGCCGCCGCCTTCCAGAACGAGGTAATCAACCAAGTGGCTGAGGCTTACCTCACCTACCAGCAACAACAGCTGCGCGAGAAGGGACGGCTGAACTGGCGCATCGATCCCGACAAATACCGCGACGAACTGCAGAAGGTGAAGGCCTACATCGCCACACACAACGTCTATGGCGTAGACCTCAACCCCACGGCCATCGAGCTGGGCAAACTGTCGCTCTGGCTCAACGTCATACACAAGGACATGGAGACGCCATTCTTTGCCAACCGCCTCACAGTGGGCAACGCCGTCATCGGGGCTTGGCTCAAGGTGTATAGCCGCGATGAGGTGTATGGCATCAAACCTACCAAAGGTACAGTATTGATTGCCAACAAATGGTGGGAGAAGTCGCCCCACAAGGTGAAATTCTTCTCCAACCGCGTCAACCGCTCCGCTGGCGAGATCTACCATTTCCTCTTGCCCGACCCCGCAATGCTTGGGGTGCGAAACATCGCCGAGCAGAAAAAAAACAACAAAACGGCAGACGCCCAAATGGCGAAGACCTTGAAAGGGTGGACCGCGAGCATCGGCGACTATGCGTTTAAGACGCTCCAACGCCTCTCTGCCAAAATAGATCTTTTGCTGAAGGAGTACTTCACCAACCAACTCTCTATCGACCAATACACCAACAACCGCCGCGAGGTGTGGGACGGCTCCACCCACACCGAAACCGGCAACTTCCTGCAAGACAAAGAGCAGATGGAGACCTACGCCCGCAAGCAGGAACTCTTCGACACGCGCTACCGGCATGACAACGCCTACTTCCGCCTCAAAATGGTGATGGACTACTGGTGCGCCCTCTGGTTCTGGGAGTATGATGACGCAACATCGCTCCCTGAACGCGACGACTATTGGGCAGACATTGAAAAAATGCTCGACGTGAGCGACGAGCAGTTGGACGCACGCACCCTCCGCGCCTTGGAAAAGGGCGACGGATTGCAGGGCGACGAGAAGAGCAACGTGATACGCCTGTCTAAGGAGGACATTTTGACAAAGGTGAAGGGCGACAACCGCTCCTTCTTCGACGACTCGGAACGCTTTGCCATTGTGAAACGTCTGTCAGACCGCTACCGCTTCTTCCACCC
>CAVGRN010000063.1:0-13262 GCA_963631545.1 Paludibacteraceae bacterium
CATCTGAAAAAAGTGGCACTTGTGCCAGAAATTTCAGATAGGAATGTTTCCGCTGCCCTACTCCACTACAAGTCTGTCTGTCTTAATCCGCTCCATATACTGCTGTATGATGGCTTTCATCTCGCGTTCCATCTCCGCCTGAACGGTTGTTTTGCCAACCAGGTTGTGCTGCTGGGTGGAGTCGGATAGGGCGTAGAGTGCGGTGGTCTTCGCACCGTCGAACTGCAAATAGTATCCATTCTTCACAAAGCGGTAGACGCCATTGTTATGGTTGATGGCCGAAAGCCCCTCCGAAGGCGTGTTGACGAGGTCGAAACCGAAAGCGAGGTAAGGCTCGTCGTAGTGCAACATACCGAGGATGGTGGGCATAATGTCTGTCTGTTGTGCGATTTTGTCTTGGATGCCCGTGGGTGTTTCGCCCGAGGGGTCGAAGATGATGACCGGCACGCTGAACGCCCCAAGGTCTGTGGTGTAGTAGGCGTGTGACGAAAGGTTGGTATGGTCGCCCGTAATCACGAATATCGTGTTTTCGAACCAATCCTGTTGCTCCGCCTCCTCGAAGAATCTGCGGAGCGAATAATCCGCATACTGCATCGGCTTGTGTATCGCAAGGGTTCCGTCGGAAAACTTGTCTTCATACTTCTTCGGAACGACAAACGGGTGGTGCGAGCTGGCAGTGAAAATCCCCGCCAGGAATGGTTGCCGGAACTCGCCCATCTTGGCTGCGAAAAACTGCAGGAACTGTTCGTCCCAAATCGCCCAAGTACCGTCATAGTCTGCGCTGCCGCCAAAACGGCTGTCATCGTTATACTCCGTCATACCGAAATAATCCTGAAAGCCCGTGCGCCGCGCATACGCCTGAAAGCCCATCGAGCCATTCGGCGCACCATGGAAGAAAGCGGAGTAATAGCCCTTCTTGCCCAACGCATCAGCCAGTCCGCCCACCCTGTCGGAATAATACGGAGAGAGGATGAAAGGCTCAATGAAACGCGGAATGCTGGAAAGGATAGACGGCATAGCGTCGATACTCTTCCGCCCCGTGCTGAACGAATATTTGAAAGTCAGACTCTTAGAAATCAGCGAATCAACGAATGGCGTATAACCATCATAATCGGGACCAGCCGCCGTGTTGAGTGCGCCCACATACTCGGTTCCGAGGCTCTCCCAGATTATGACCACCACGTTTTTCGGTTGGAAAGGGATGGAATCGTGCGGCTCGCGCACAGGCGTGAAAATCGAAGGCAACTCCGCCTCGCTGTAATATTTGCAATCGGGGTACGACTGCTTGCCGATGGTGCGGATCATCGAAAACGGCGTGTTCAGCACTAACGAAGTCTCAATGGCGTTATTGGCATACTGGTTGGCGTTGCTCAGCGTGATGGGGCGCACGGCATAGCCAAACCCTCCGCGGATGCCGCTCACGGTGAGGAAGATAACAACCGCAAAAAGCGGAACCCTGACCAAATAATAACCGACAAGGTTTTTGGGCTTCTCCAGCACCGGCTTTCGGTAGACGAAGAACAGCAACGCCATCATTGCCACTGCCGCAAGCACAAGATACCAATGGCGCAACAACTCCGTGCCAATGATAGACCCGAGGTTCCCCTCGTCGGAAAACTCACGGAAAATCGTGCAAGTGGTGCGCCGCCCCGCAAAACGGTAGTAGACGCAATCGCAAAGGTTCAGCACGATGCCCAACCCATTAAGTATCAGATAGTAGATTTTCCCTATATTAGGAGAAAGCGTATATTTAAGATGCAACGGGAGGGAAAGCAGCAACACCAACAGGATGTTCAGGTAAAGCACGGCGGTGAGGTCGAACCGCCAACCGCCATTGAGCAACTCCACCCAATGCGCGGCAGTGATTACGGAGAAAAGGTCGTGATTCTCGAAGAAGAAGATGAAACGGCAGACCATAAAGACCGCCATCGCCCAGAAAAGATTCCAGACGAGCGCAAACGTCTCGGTAGAGAGTATCTTCGTCCAATGCTTCATCTTGCCACTTCTTTGATAATGCTAATCGGTTGCTCCGCCGCCATACCGAATCTCCAACTCGTCGTAGAGCGCCAAGTGGTTTCGGGAGAAATAGATTTCAAACTGTGCGTCTTCAATCACACGTTCTATCAGGCTCACGTGCGAACTCGAAACCGAGCCATCCTCCTTTATCATCTTCAGCACCTCGCCCTTCGTGAGGTAGAGGCAGAGCATATCGTCCTGCATCTTCGCATAGAAATACTCGGCGTAGGAGTCGCAGAACAAGGTTTTGTTCTCGGGATGGATTGTCGCCGGGTAACTGCTGATGGTATAGTAACTCTGCGCCTTGACGTATGAGACGTTGACCGCCGGCGTCTCTATGCAATAAATGGTGTCTTGCATAAAGTAGAGCGACTTGTTTTTGGCGCGCGACTCCAACTTCTCCTGCATCTTCTGCTTCAGGTTGAGGGAGTTTGCCACTTGGGCGATGGGGTTGTTATGGTCGTACACCAATTGGAACTCCACGCGCTGCACCCCCCAGCCGCCGAGCATCAGCGACTTCGGGATGTCATTATCCTCAATGCCGTTCACCTCGCCTTTCTCGCAGGCAAGTAGGAGCAGCGGCAGGCAAATAAGCCACAAGAACCGTCTTACCATGGTTATAAAGTTTTCTATTTCGGACAACGCAAGCAAGTTACTCCGCCCCGCCGAACTCCATCAAATAGGCTTTGATGAAATCGTCCAAATCGCCATCCATCACGGCTTGCACGTTGGATGTCTGGTAGTCGGTGCGGTGGTCTTTCACGCGGCGGTCGTCGAACACATAACTGCGTATTTGCGACCCCCACTCGATTTTCTTTTTCCCCGCCTCGATCTTGGCTGTCTCCTGACGGCGTTTCTCCAACTCAATCTCGTAGAGTTGCGAGCGGAGCAGTCGCAGAGCGTTCTCTTTGTTCTTTGGCTGGTCGCGCGTTTCGGTGTTCTCAATCACGATTTCATCGTCCTGGTCGGTCAGCACATTATGGAATTTGTAGTGCAGGCGCACGCCCGACTCCACCTTGTTAACGTTCTGACCGCCGGCGCCGCTCGACCGGAACGTGTCCCACGACAAGCCCGCCGGGTTGACATAAATCTCAATCGTATCGTCCACCAGCGGAACGACAAACACAGAGGTGAACGAGGTCATACGTTTTCCCTGCGCATTGAACGGCGACACGCGCACCAAGCGGTGCACTCCGTTCTCGCTCTTGAGGTAGCCATACGCATAGTCGCCCTCCACCTTGATGGTAACGGTCTTGATGCCAGCCTCATCGCCCTCCAACAGGTTGGCGATTTCGGTTTTGTAGCCTTTCGCCTCGCACCAGCGGAGGTACATACGCATCAGCATATCGCCCCAGTCTTGCGCCTCGGTGCCGCCCGCTCCGGCGACGATCTTCAGCACTGCGCCCATCTTGTCCTCCTCCTTGCGGAGCATATTCTTCAGCTCGAGTTGCTCGATGAGGGCGATGGCGTGGGCATAGGCGGCATCCACCTCGGCTTCCGTTACCGCCTCTTCTTTGAAGAAGTCGAACGAGAGTTGCAGCTCGTCGGCGGCGGCTTTCACCTCTTGGTAGCCCTCCACCCACTTTTTCAGCTCGCGCACCTTGCGCATCTGCAACTCGGCAGCCTTCTGGTCGTCCCAGAATCCCGGTGCTTGGGTGCGCAGCTCTTCTTCTTCTATCTGAACTTTCTTCGCGTCGACGTCAAAGATACCTCCTCAACGCATCCTCGCGTTCCAACACATTCTTCAGTTGGTCTATCGTTATCATATTGGTAAATGGATTATTTTTTCAGACTATTCGGCATACATCGCCTCGATCTCCTTGGCGTAATGTTCGGCAATCACTTTACGCTTCATTTTAAGTGTAGGCGTGAGTTCGTTGCAATCCAACGAGAACGGCTTGGCAAGGAGCGTGAAACGCTTCACCTGCTCGTAGGCTGAGAGCTCGCGTTGCGCCTGTGCGATGCGCCCCTCGTAGAAGGCGGTGATCTTAGGGTTTCGCAGCAACTCATCGAGCGATTCATACTTAATCTTCGATGCCTCGGCATATGCGATGAGGGCGGGGAACGAAGGCACGATGAGGGCGGAAACGAACTTGCGCTGGTCGGCGATGATAGCGGCCTGCTCGATGTATTTGTCCACAATCAACTTGCTCTCCACCTGCTGCGGAGCGACGTATTTTCCGTTGGAAGTCTTGAAGAGTTCCTTGATGCGCTCGCGAATCACCAAACGCCCCTCCTCGGTGAGGTAGCCGGCATCGCCCGTGCGGAACCATCCGTCCACGAAACTATTTGCCGTAACCTCAGGTTTCTTATAATATCCCTCCGAAATGGTTTTTCCGCGGAGGAGTATCTCGTCGTTCTCGCCGATTTTCACCTCCACCTCGGGCATAATGTCGCCGGCGGAGTGAATCTCATATTTCTCGTTGAAAGGGTTGTAGCACGACACTGTGGCAGTAGACTCCGACAAGCCATACCCCACGCAGATGTTGAAGCCCACGCTGTGTAGAAACTCGTTCACCTCGTCCGACAACGCCGCGCCAGCCGCCGGGAAGAACCGTCCGCGGTCTAAGCCAATCACCTTCTTCAACAAATGGAAAAGCGTGGCATTGAAAAACTTATAACGCAGGGAAAGCAGAATCGGCGCCGATTTCCCAACGCGTTTGTAATCGATGTTATACCGGTTGCCCACCTTGATGGCGGAACGCATCAGTTTGCGCATCATCGGCGAGAAGGAGTCGATCTTCTCGTTCACACCCACAAAAATCTTCTCCCAGAAGCGAGGCACGGCGCACATCATCGTAGGGCGCACCTCCTTCAGCGTGGCGAGGATTTTCTTCGGGTCTTTGTTCACTGCCACCACAACATCCTTGTGCATGCAAAGGTAAGTCCACGCACGCTCGAAAATGTGGGTCAGCGGAAGGAACGAGAGCGAAAGATCCTTGTCTGTAATGTTGGTGAGGCGCACGTCGTGTATCTTCATCGCCTGCTGGTAGTTGGATTGGCGGATGATGACGCCCTTAGGCTCGCCGGTAGTGCCAGAAGTGTAGATAAGCGTCGTGAGGTCATTGTCCGACAGGTGCGAACGGCGCGCAGCCAGCTCAGCGTCATCCCGTGCGTCTTCGCCGTGCCGTTTGAAGTCTTCGAACGTGATGGCGGCATCCACCCCTTTGAGTTGGATGGAAGGGTCTACGGCGACGATTTTCTTCAAGAATTTGGAATGTGCAAGCACCTCCACGGCGCAGTCATACTGCAGCTGCTCGCCGACGAAGATGAGGTTGATCTCGGCATCATTCACAATGTAATCCACCTGCGAGGCGGACGATGTGGCATACAAAGGCACAGCCGTGGCACGCACCGCCTGGCAGGCGAGGTCTACGGCAATGATGTCCACCATATTTTGAGAGAAGAGCGCGATGCGGTCTTCCTCCTTTACTCCAAACTCGATGAGGGATTTTGCGATCAGCTGCACCTCGTGCGCCAATTCGCCCCACGAAAGGTCTTTCCACACACCTTTCTCATCATCCCTAAATTTCAACGCTGTGCGACTGGCAGATTTCGCGGCCTTCTCGAAGACCATTTCTCCAAAATGCGTGCAATACATAAGCGACGATTTTTTGCGGCTCTCCACAACGGGGGAACCGCCGGTTAATGTTTTTCTTTATTTCTAATCCTGTCCACAAGATCTTTGTCGCCTCTAATGAGGTTCAGAGCCTTGTGGGCAGCCTCCTGGTGCGAACTGCGCTTCGTATAGCCCTCGCCGTCCGCCACAGAGACACCATTGAGCAGAACGCTCGAATGGAACATCATATTATATTTATCCTTCTTCACACTTTGCGTGTCGAATACGACGGACACACGGTAACGGTGCCCCCACTCGAGGAGGCGCGACTTGAAGTTCTGCTCCACCTGCGAGAGTGATTTGATGTCTAAATACGTCTTGAAGACATTGTCGTTCAAGAACGACATCACATAAGGGTAGCCCTTATCAATGTAAATCGCCCCTATCAACGCTTCGAAGGCATTGCCGAAGACGTTCACGTTGTGGGAGTGCGACACGAGCGGGACATTCATCACCTCCTTGATACCCATATCGACCGACAGCTGGTTGAGCGTCTCGCGCTGCACAATCTTCGAGCGCAAGCCGGTGAGGTAACCCTCACCCTTCGTCGGGAACATATTATAAAGGATGTCGGAGACGGCAGCCTCGAGGACGGCGTCGCCAAGATACTCCAACCGCTCGTTGTTCAGCCTGTGGCCCTCGCCGTCGGTTGTGACGACCGACTTGTGCAAGAACGCCAATTTGTAGGTTTCGATGTGGTTGGGACTGAACCCGAGCAGTTTTTCAAGGGAGGTACGCAAAGGGTCGACGGCGGGACAAGATTTCTTTCCCGTCAGCCCCAGACGCTCCGCTAAACTCCTTAAAAACACTAAGACAGGAATTTTTTGAACAGGATGGAGGCGTTATGGCCGCCAAACCCGAAAGTGTTGGACAATGCAGCCCTCACGAGCCGTTTCTGCGGCTTGTTGAAAGTGTAATTGAGTGAGTAGTCTATCTCTGGGTCCTCGTCATCCTCCGCATGGTTGATGGTTGGCGGCACCACATCGTTCTGCACGGCAAGCACAGATGCGATAGCCTCTACGGCGCCGGTTGCGCCCATAAGGTGTCCCGTCATCGACTTGGTGGAACTGATGTTCAGCCGTTTAGCCGCCTCGCCGAAGACTGCCTTGATGGCTTTAATCTCCGATGGGTCGCCATTCGGGGTGGAAGTACCGTGGATATTGATATAGTCGACATCGTCGGGGGTCAGACCCGCATCGCTGAGGGCGTTTCGCATAACGAGTATCGCACCCAACCCCTCTGGATGGGTGGCAGTGATGTGGTAGGCATCAGCCGAGGCAGCCGCGCCGGCAACCTCTGCGTAGATTTTCGCGCCGCGCTTCACCGCATGGTCGTAATCCTCTAAGATGAGGCAACCCGCGCCCTCGCCCAGCACGAACCCGTCTCGCGAGCCGCTCAAAGGGCGCGACGCCGTGGCGTACTCGTCGTTGCGGGTAGACAAGGCGCGCATAGCGTTGAAACCGCCGATGCCGCTCACCGTGATGGGAGCCTCCGAGCCACCCGTGATCATCACGTCCGCGCGCCCGAGCCGAATCTGGTCGAACGCCATGCTGACGGCATGTGTCGATGAAGCACACGCAGAGACAACGCCAAAGTTCGGCCCTCTGAAACCATACTGCATCGATATATGCCCGGCTGCCATATTGGCAATCATACGGGTGATGAAGAAAGGATTGAAACGCGGATTCTCGGTGTTGCGCATATACTCTGCCAAGTCGTGCTCGTAGGAACCGATGCCACCGATGCCTGCTGAAAAAATCACACCTGCGCGGTCTTGATCCACCTTCCCAGGCTCAATACCGGCATCCATTATCGCCTCTTTGGCAACACATAGGGCGAACTGGGTATAACGATCATACCTGTGGGCCTCCTTGCGGTCGAAATGCGCCTCGGGGTCAAAGCCTTTCACCTCGCAGGCAAAGCGAGTCTTGAATTTCGACGCGTCAAAAAGGGTAATGGGACCCGCCCCACTTACGCCCTTTAACAACCCATCCCAAAAATCAGGGACACTGTTGCCAATGGGAGTAATTGCGCCAAGCCCCGTTACTACTACCCTTCTAAGATTCATAAACAATTATGAAACGATTTTTTTAGTTAAGCCAGAGAGCAACGTCCCAAGCGGATATTGCTGTGGCATAAAACCAGACTCATCCGCAGCGAATGCGGAAAGTCTACATTAAGCACCAAGCTTCTTCTCAACGAAAGCGATAGCGTCGCCTACAGTCTGGATGCTCTGAGCCTCATCGTCCGAAATCTGGACATTGAACGCCTCTTCAAACTTCATGATCAACTCAACGGTGTCCAATGAATCTGCACCCAAGTCTGCCGTGAAACTTGCCTCAGGATTCACTTCTGACTCCTTAACGCCCAATTTCTCAACAATGATGTCTTTTACTTTTGCTGCTACCTCTGACATTCTCTCTAATTTTTAGGTTAATAACTAAGAACAAATTTTTTCTTAAATTTGCGGTGCAAAGGAACAAATTTTTAACGATATAGCGTAATATCCGTTAAGAAATTTTCACACTAAATGCACACTATCAAAAAAATGTGCATTTATTTAACAGAAATTAACAAACCAAGCGGAATCCAACTATTTGGGTTCCAATATATTAAGGAATAAAGATGAAAAAGATTGTGATTTTCGCCTCGGGATCAGGTTCGAATGCGGAGAATATCATCACTTATTTTTCTGGTAATAAGGAGGTAACGTTCCCCTGCATTTTCTGCAACAAAGAGGATGCGTATGTGAGGGTGAGGGCCGAGAAATTAGGCGTTCCGTTCCGTTACTTCACAAAAGAGGAGTGGAAAAACGGCGAAGTAACGAGGTTGGTGGAGGAGATCAACCCCGACTTGATAGTCCTCGCCGGCTTCCTGCTGCGCGTGCCACAAGCGTTGATTGACGCCTTCCCAGGCAAGATCATCAACATCCACCCATCGCTCCTGCCGAAGCACGGAGGCAAGGGAATGTACGGCATGCATGTGCATGACGCGGTGATTGCGGACGGCGACCACGAGAGCGGCATCACCATCCACTATGTGAACGAGAACCTCGACGAGGGAGCAATCATCCTGCAAGCAAGGTGCCGCGTTTCGCCCACCGACACCGCCGACGACGTAGCGCACAACGTGCATAAACTGGAATACCGGTACTTCCCATTCGTAGTGGAAAGTCTGATAAAAGCGGAGGAGTAATCTTCCGCTTTTCTTTTACAAATGACGATAATTCAAAATGCGGATGTCGCCCCCGACGGTCTCCACGTCGCCTGTATAGACAACCGTGCGCTGGCGCACCTCGGCATTGACCCACCCGGGAAGTTTCTTCAATGTCTTCTCAAACGAAGGGTTATACGTCATTGAACTCTTCACCTCGTAGGCGCAGAGCAAGTTTGAGTCGCCCTCCAAAATATCCACCTCATTCTGATTGGAGTCTCTGTAAAAGTAGAGGTTAGCCTCCTTGCCTTCGTTCAAGCGTCGTTTCAGCAGTTCAGTAACAATCAGGTTCTCAAAGAGATGGCCGCGCATCCTATCGAATTCCAACTGCTCGGCACTCTCTATCCCGAGTAATGCGCACGCCAAACCAGTGTCGCAGAAATAGAGCTTGGGCGATTTAGTGAGCCGTTTCCGGCAATTGTCGAAATAAGGAGGCATCAAATAAATGATGTACGCCGCCTGCAATATCGAAAGCCACGACTGTATGGTGTGGGACGATACCCCCACCTCATTCGCCAGTTCCACAGAATTCAGCACAGAGCCTATCCGCCCAGCGCATAGTTTTAAGAAGATATTGAACTGCGTAAGGTTTTTCACCGCAAGCAGGTCGCGCACATCCTTTTCCAAATAGGTTTTGATGTACGATGGATAGAGGTACTTCGGGATATTGCTCCCGCTACAAACGGCAGGGTACAATCCATTGTAAATAAGTTGATTGACATCTCCTATATAGCACTCATCCGACAACTCGGAATAGGAAAACGGCAACAACTCGAACACCCCCGTACGCCCAGCAAGCGACTGCGAAACCTTGCGCATTAATGCGAAATTGGAGCTGCCCGACAGGATGAACTTCCGCATAGGATTATCGTCTACAATACCCTGAATGTATGAGAGCAACTCGGGCAAATTTTGCACCTCGTCCAAAATCATTCCGCCTTGATGCAAATTTAAAAAGCGGACGGGATCCTCTTTCGCCAAAAGACGAATATCTGGATTCTCCAAAGAATAGTAGGGGTAATCCGGGAATACATGCCGCAGCATAGTGGTTTTGCCCGATTGCCTCGGACCCGTTAGCGTGATGACCGGGAAGTATTCCGCAGCCTCCACTACCGAACTCTCAAGCGTCCTATGGAGATAAACCTCATTCATATTTTATGCAAATTTGAAATACAACTTCAAAATTACATAATTTTTCAAGAACACGAAAAATGCAGCATGAAACGTAACCAACTGATATTAGCCGATTTATAGTTTAAATGACTTGTTGTTCCGCGGATGGTAGAGTATCACCTCCTCGCGGAGGCGTTCCATATCGATGTGAGAGTAGATCTCGGTCGTCAGTATCGATTTATGCCCCAGCATCTCTTGTATGGCTCGCAGGTTCGCCCCGCCCTCCAACAGGTGGGTGGCAAAGGAGTGGCGGAAGGTGTGCGGACTAATCTCCTTCGTAACGCCTGCCAACTCGGCGTGCTGCTTGACAATGTAAAACACCATCACCCGCGTGAGTTTCGCCCCGCGGCGGTTGAGGAAGACGATGTCCTCGGAGCCGGGCTTGACGGTCATCTCCGCACGGTCTGCCAACCAACGCTCCACCTCCGAAATGGCCTTGCCCGAAATAGGCACGATGCGCTGCTTGTTACCCTTCCCTATCACCGAAATATAGGAATCCTGAAAATATAGGTTGGAAATCTGCAGATTGACCAACTCAGACACACGCAGACCGCAACTGTAAAGCACCTCCAGCATCGCACGGTTGCGCTGCCCAAGGGGGTCGGACAGGTCGACGGAGTTGATGATGGCATCCACCTCATCGAGGGTCAAGACATTGGGCAGGTAGCGCGGCAACTTGGGCATAGAGAGGAGTTCGGTGGGGTCGGACTCGATGCGGTTCTCTAACAAAAGGTAACGGTAGAAGGATTTGATGCCCGACAGGATGCGCGACTGCGACCGCTCCGAAATGCCCAAATCTGCCAAGTCGATAAGGAAATCCTGCAACTGCTCGTAGGTTACATACAAGGGCTGGATGCCCGCTGCCGAAAGATAATCGAGCAACTTCGAGACATCCTCCAAATAGGCGGATTCCGTATTCTCGGAGAAGGCGCGCTCCAACTTCAGATAGGAGCGGAAACCGCGCACCAAAGGGTCGCTCAGATACTTCTCAACATTCATTCACACGGGCTGTTCATTTCTATCAACGCCTCCAAGGCAAGCCGGTAGGAGTCTAACCCGAAGCCCAACACCACGCCACAGCAAGCCGGCGAGAGGAACGAGCGGTGGCGCACCTCCTCGCGCTTATGCACGTTCGAGATATGCACCTCCACAACGGGACATTTAATCGCCCTTATGGCATCGGCAATGGCAAGCGACGTGTGCGTGTACGCGCCCGCATTGAGGATGATGCCGTCGGAGATGAAGCCCGTCTCCTGAATGGTGTCTATCAACTCCCCCTCCACATTCGACTGGTAATAGGAGATGTTGACATTGGGATAGCGCGCTTTGAGTACGTCCAAATAGTCGTCGAACGACTGGCTGCCGTAGATGGTAGGTTCCCGCTTACCCAAAAGGTTCAGGTTGGGGCCGTTGATAATCATAACATTCAACATACGACATTTAATTTTATCCTAAAACATATTCAACTTCCTTGAAGTAATAGCGTCGGCACTCGCCATCGGCAAGGCGCAGGCAGAGTTTGCCCGACGGCTCCACTGCCTCGATGGTTGCCTCAAATTCTCCGTTGGAATCGGCAAATTTTGCATTTTCTTGATACCGGAAAAGCGATGCGAGATAACGCTGATGTAAATCCTCTTTCGACTGTTCGTACGACTCGCGCAACTTCTCAAACTCCGATAGGATGCTCTTGCGGATGGCACAGAACAGCACCATCCTATTGGTTTCCGCACCGGTAATCTGGGCGAGCGAAACGGGATTTGGCAAATCCTCGGGGAAGGTGGTTTCATTCACATTCATACCAATTCCCACAATGGAATGGGTGATTTGATCGCCCATAAGGAGATTTTCAATCAAGATGCCGGCGAGTTTCTTTTCGCCATAATAGATGTCGTTCGGCCACTTCACGCGGAAGGTTTCGCCGGGGAATGCCGCATTCAACGCAGACACCACACCTACCGACGCCACCTCGGAGAGGACGAACTGCTCGGCTACAGGCATAAAATCGGGGTGAAGCAGCAAACTGAACAGAATGCTCTTCCCCGCCTCGTCATACCAATGGTTGCCCACCTGGCCTTTGCCCTCCAACTGTGTATCCGCATAAATGGCGAATCCATCGGAGAAATTGCGCCTTTTGGAGAGCAAACGTGAAAATTCGCTGTTGGTGGAGTCGACAGACTCAAATCGAGAAATGAACGCTTTCATCGGGATTTTCTGGTATTTAGGGTTATTATCGTGCAGCGCGCGATTGTATCACTTTTGAGTTGGGACTGACGTCGGAGGTTACCCACACGTTACCGCCAATCACGGAGCCTTTCCCTACGGTGATGCGCCCCAAAATAGTAGCATTGGCATATATCACCACATCATCCTCAATAATCGGGTGGCGGTCTATATTCTTCACGGGGTTACCAAACTCGTCCACTTCGAAACTCTTAGCACCGAGGGTTACGCCCTGGTAGAGCTTCACGCCGTTGCCTATGATGCACGTCTCGCCAATCACCACGCCCGTACCATGGTCGATGGTGAAGTGGTGGCCAATCTTCGCCCCGGGGTGAATGTCGATACCGGTTTCGGAGTGCGCCATCTCGCCAATCATCCGCGGGATGAGGGGAACGCCCAACACCAGAAGTTCGTGCGCAATGCGGTAGTTGGAAATGGCCTTTATGGCCGGATAGCAGAGAATAATCTCGGCGAAACTCTTCGCGGCGGGGTCGCCATAATAGGCAGACTCGACATCGGTGATGAGCGTCTCGCGCAACTCGGGCAGGCGCGAAAGGAACGCCTCCGTACTCTCGCGGGCGATTTTGCGCACGCACGACACGTCGGAGTCGGCAGACGAGCCAAAGAGCAGTCCCGCCACAATCTGCTCCTCCAAAAGCGAGGAGAGGCGGTCTACATTGACGCCAATGTAGTAGGGCAAGGTCTTCAGGTTGACCGAGTGCGAGCCGTAGTACCCCGGGAAGAGGATGGCACGCGCCAAATCAATGATTTCCAATAAAGCACCAGAAGAGGGATAGGACTCGCCCTCCCTCTTCTCGTGGTAAATTTTCTTTAACGATTCGTATTCCGATAGTTTAGAGATGACTGAAAACATCGACATATATTAGTTCATTTTCTTGTTCGTTTACACGCCACAGCCAAGCATCGTCTATGGCTCGACGGAAAGATTTTCGCCGATTTCATCGGCAGAAATGCTTCGTCACACACCAAGTGTAGCCCAACATAATCTCGTGCGAACCGT
>CAVGRN010000064.1:0-11942 GCA_963631545.1 Paludibacteraceae bacterium
CCGGGGACACAAGGATTTTCAGTCCTTTGCTCTACCAACTGAGCTATGGCACCATTTTTCTTTTCGTTTGCGGTTGCAAAAGTAGGCGAAATATTCGGAAACACAAAATCTTTTGGGATGTTTTTTGAAAATAATTTTTATTTCTCAAATTTGCATAGCACTTTCGGGATGGAATGGTATGGATAAAATATTGGAAGACAAAGAGTTCGGGCAAATAACTATTCGGACAAACGGCAGAATCCGTCGGTTGGGACTCGCTGTCGACGGCGGCGGAAATGTGCTGTTGCGCATTCCCTTTGGTTGCGATGCTACCCGTGCATTGCGTTTTTTGGAAGATCATCGTGTGTGGATTCGCGAAGTGCGTGGGCGGATGGAAAAACGGAAATCAATCCGTCAGGTGCTTTTCTCCCTTGGAAAAGAGATTCATACCCTTGCGTTCGATATGCGCCTGAGTTTGTATGACGGGAAGCGTTTGGTGGGCAGTTTCAACCGCGGGCGGAGTGTGCTGACGGTGTGGGTTCCGCAAGGAACAGACATCGAGGCAGAGCAGACCCAAACCGCCGTGCGCAACATTCTCATCTCGGCACTGACGGTTGAAGCAAAAACGTTGCTTCCGCAGTGGCTGAAACGCGTGTCGGAGCGTATTGGCTTGCCCTACAACGATTGCCGCGTAATGCGCATGCGCACGCGGTGGGGAAGTTGCTCGTCGGGAAAGTCTATCCACCTCTCGTCGGCATTGCTGCTCCTTACACCCGAATTGGTGGAGTTGGTGATGATACACGAACTTTGCCACACGGTGGAGATGAACCACGGACCGCGGTTCCACGCCCTCATGGCACAGCACACGCAGGGGCGCGAGGCAGAGTTGGAGGCGCAGCTGAAAAAATGCGGCAACATTTGGAACTAATCTACTTCTGAAAATGTCCCCAAAAAGCATTATTTGCATTAACTTTGCAAGACTTAAAACTATATTAATCTCAAAAGCCGATGTCAAGACTAACTAACCTACTAATGGTGGTTTGCGCCAGTTTATTTTCACTAATGGCGAATGCCGATGGAACGGCAACGCCTCATTCCATCCCTTTTTTCGATGGCTTTGAATCGTGCGTCAAAAATGACAGCGTCGTGGGATGGTCGCTCCAGAGCGACACGACAGACGAAGAGACCGACGAGACGTGGGTGGGGAAGAAATGGGTCAGTGAGAATCGCAAGCCGTACCAGGGGGAGATGTGCGCCTTTTTGTGGAGAGGCAATGCAGATTGGATGTTCGTTCCGCTTCTTTTGGAGAAAAATACCGACTATGTGGTCAGTCTTTATGCGCACCAGGACGGAGAGGACGAAGCCAACATAACGGTAATGTTAGGCATGGGGGATAGTTTAGAGGCGATGAATACGACGTTGATTGAGAAGACACTCATCGGAAACGCTGGTTACCAATGTCTGGTTAAGGAGTTTACTATAGAGGAGGATGGAGTCTACTGGTTAGGCATTCTTGGCGATGTTGATTACGCGAGCAGTTGTCTGCTTGTAGACAATGTCAGTGTAAAAAAGCAGTCCCAGCATAGCGTCAGCATTGCCCATAACGATTGCTGCGACGCACTGACCACAAATAAGTCTGCCGCACTGGCAGGCGACACGGTCGTTGTGGACCATACGATGAGCGGAGGTTGTTTCTTTAATGGCTATTCCACCTCGCCGACGGTAACGTGGCTGAACGACTCGTCTTTTATTATGCCAGCGGAGGATGTAACTATCGGTGTTAGGTCGGTGGCAACAAAAGAGATTCCTTTCTTTGATGGGTTTGAATCGGGCAACGTGGATGGTGAGTCCATAGTCGACTGGATGCTACAGCGTGCGGAGGAGGATGAAATGACTCCGACGTGGCAGGCCAATAGCACGAAAACAGAAGAAAGCCTTGCACCCTATCAAGGCGACTGGAACGCTATTTTGAGCGAAGGCAACAACGACTGGATGCTAACACCTTTGCACTTGGAGAAAGACACCGCCTACTTGCTAAGCTTGTTTGCACGTCAAATCAGAATTGACGATTCTGCTTTTATCACGGTAATGTTAGGCACGGCGGCAGATAAGGACTCCTTGAAAATGTTGGTGATAGATCAAAAATCCGTCGCAGATGGCACCTATCATCGTATTGTCGGCAAATTATCGGTAGAAGAGAGTGGCGTCTATTGGTTAGGTATTTTGGGTTATCTTTATAGTGAACCCAATTATCTTTCGTTGGACAACATTAGCGTAGAGAAAATCGCTCAGCATAAAATCGATGTAGACAACACTTACGGCACGGTCATCACTAATAAAAAAGTGGCGAACGGGGGTGATACGATTGTCATTCTGAATCATCAGCTAGTGGAGTCGGCATTCTTTGTCGGTTTCACAACATCTACTCCTGTTATGTGGACGAGCGACACTTCTTTTGTCATGCCTAATGAAGACGTTACCATTGGACTGGACGTAATCGTTCCAAGAAATGTTCCTTTCACAGAAAGCTTTGAGTCGGGCAACATAAACTACCATAAAGTTGGAGGTTGGGTTCAACAGAGCGGAGAGGGAGATGACGAAAGTTTAGGCATTCTTGGCACATGGCTATCCGTTGAAGAAAAACCACGCAGTGGAACGTGGAGTGCCTGCTTGTTTGGACGCAATATTGATTGGATGTTCACCCCGGTGATGTTGGAAAAGGATACGACCTATCTATTCGATTTTTATGTCCGACAGGACGAATCATCGCGGGCGGCCCTTTCCGCCAAGGTTGGCACTGCACCCGACGAAGAAGCAATGAGCATCGTTGTGATTGACGAAGAGGTGGTTGGAAATGGCGAGTATCAACACTTATCGGGCAAGTTCAAGGTTGAGGAAAGAGGAGTCTATTGGATAGGGATTCTTTCCGCCGTTGGTGAAAACACAACGTGTCTTTCTATAGATGACATATCGCTCTCACAGCTTTCGTCGGAAACGGGTGTATGCGACGCACACAACCCAAGGTTATATGTTACCGACGGACGTATCTGCTGTGAGGGCGATTTCCGCATCTGCGACCTTTTGGGGCGTGATGTTACTCGGATGAACGGCTCGCTCCATGGCTTGTACATCGTTCGTATAGGAAACTCTGTATGGAAAGTGATGGTTGAATAGACCGTGGCTCGGTATTGGCATAACACAACGCTCCGCAGATTTCTGTGGAGCGTTGATGTTTCTGAACGACGGGGGAAGTGCTGTTTCACAACGACGCGGCGACTTGTCTAACTTCAGAGAAAAATCGCACAATTTAATTTTTTTGTTTCCTTGTTTGTTATTGTTTCAAAAAAACATATATTTGCCAACGCGTTGAAAACCATAAATCTAATTTAGAATGTTTCGTAAGGAGTGTAATGCTGAGAGCGTTGGTGCGGAGGTGTGTGTCCTCTGGCTTTGATGGCGATTTCTTGCGTCATTTCATTCCCTTTTTTCTGAAAAATAAAACCATAAAATCAAGGTGGCGGGTTTTGTCTTGCTGCTATGCGTGAAATCACTTATCTAACCATAAAATCCTTAAATTAAATGTTTACAATGAAAAGATTTTTTGTGCCGATTGCCGCAATGTTGCTTTCGGCGATGACCAATGCCTCAGCGGCATCGGATGTGTATTGCTCTCCAAATGGGAGTGGGAACGGTTCGTCCGCAAGTTCTCCTACAAGTGTAGCCAAGGCGATTTCGTCTGTACAGGCAGGTGGCACGATTTACCTCCTCGAGGGGACTTACAAGCTCAGCGAGACGATTGTCATCGACCAAAACAACTGTGGCACTTCATCAGGCTACAAGACAATTATGCCATACAACAACGCCAAGGTGGTGTGGGACTTCTCCGGTCAAGGTGCTGCCGACGGTTCTAAGCGTGGTGTGGTGCTTGATGGCAACTACTGGCGTTTCTATGGCTTCGAAATCACGAAGGCTGCCGACAACGGAATGCTCCTTTCTGGTAACAATAACATCATTGAGATGATGGTGTTCAACGACAACCAGGATTCAGGACTTCAAATTTCGCGCTATCGCACATCGGCTTCTTCTATCTCAGAATGGCCGTCTAACAACATCGTCAAGAATTGTACGTCGAAGAATAATTGTGATAATAAAACAATGGAGAACGCCGATGGTTTCGCTGCAAAACTGACTTGCGGCGAGGGCAATGTGTTCGACGGTTGTATGGCGCACAACAACTCAGATGACGGTTGGGATTTGTTCGCAAAAGAGGAGACGGGTCCTATCGGAGTGGTTACTCTCAAAAACTGCATCGCCTTCCGCAACGGTTTCACAGAGTTTGGTGAGGGATATGGCGCTTGTGATGGTAACGGCTTCAAGCTTGGCGGGCAGGGCGTCGGTTCTGCACACGTGGTGGAGAACTGCCTTGCATTCGAGAACCTCAACTGCGGTTTCACCGACAACAACAACCCAAAACTCGGAGGCCTCAAGAACTGCACCGCCTACAACAACAGCGTCGGTGGCAACGGGAAGCCGAATTTCAACACCGCTCGCTGCAGTGATGGCAACACAAAGTTCGACTACCTCATCTCCTACAATAACACCGGAAAGGTTACGGACCTCGGTGCGAAAGGCATCAAGGTGAGCAACGACAAGTTTATCGGGACGATGTCCAACTCAATCTACTACAACAGCAAGTACTACTATGCGAAGAGTTCGACGACAATGACTAACGGAGCGAAGCTCGGCGATGTGGTAACCCTCTCCGATTCGGAATTTATGACCCTCTCTGTTCCTGCAATGGGAAGCAATTTCCACACGGCGTGGAGAAACGCAGACGGCAGCCCTAACCCTGGCGGATTTGCCGAGACCAACGGCACTTACAAGGCTTTGGGCTACCATTTGTCTAATGGCGTGGTCAAGGAGGAAACGCAGACCAACCCACAAACTCCTGAAACTGAGGAAAAAGAAGACACCTCCAAAAAGGAGGAAACCTCGGAGTCTGGCTCAAACACAAAGCCATCCACGGTTGTGGCCCTCGATGTGATTTACTGCTCGCCCAACGGAACAGGCGACGGAGCAACCATCAAAACGCCAACGGATGTCCTCAGTGCGATTTCCGCTGTCAACGCCGGCGGCACCATCTTCCTCTTGGATGGAACTTACCAATTCAGCGAGACAATCGTGATCGAACGCAGTAACTCCGGTTCCGCTTCTGCCTATAAGACAATCATTGCTTACCCAGGAGCCAAGGTGGTGTGGGACTTCTCCAGTCAAGGTGCTGCCGACGGTTCTAAGCGTGGTGTGGTGCTTGACGGCAACTACTGGCGTTTCTATGGCTTCGAAATCACGAAGGCTGCCGACAATGGAATGCTCCTTTCTGGTAACAATAACATCATTGAGATGATGGTGTTCAACGACAACCAGGATTCAGGACTTCAAATTTCGCGCTATCGCACATCGGCTTCTTCTATCTCAGAATGGCCGTCTAACAACATCGTCAAGAATTGTACGTCGAAGAATAATTGTGATAATAAAACAATGGAGAACGCCGATGGTTTCGCTGCAAAACTGACTTGCGGCGAGGGCAATGTGTTCGACGGTTGTATGGCGCACAACAACTCAGATGACGGTTGGGATTTGTTCGCAAAAGAGGAGACGGGTCCTATCGGAGTGGTTACTCTCAAAAACTGCATCGCCTTCCGCAACGGTTTCACAGAGTTTGGTGAGGGATATGGCGCTTGTGATGGTAACGGCTTCAAGCTTGGCGGGCAGGGCGTCGGTTCTGCACACGTGGTGGAGAACTGCCTTGCATTCGAGAACCTCAACTGCGGTTTCACCGACAACAACAACCCAAAACTCGGAGGCCTCAAGAACTGCACCGCCTACAACAACAGCGTCGGTGGCAACGGGAAGCCGAATTTCAACACCGCTCGCTGCAGTGATGGCAACACAAA
The DNA here is from genome assembly GCA_963631545.1 of Paludibacteraceae bacterium. Classification (GTDB taxonomy): domain Bacteria; phylum Bacteroidota; class Bacteroidia; order Bacteroidales; family Paludibacteraceae; genus UBA1181. The sequence continues at coordinate 5,934 of CAVGRN010000064.1, forward strand.
GTTCGACTACCTCATCTCCTACAATAACACCGGAAAGGTTACGGACCTCGGTGCGAAAGGCATCAAGGTGAGCAACGACAAGTTTATCGGGACGATGTCCAACTCAATCTACTACAACAGCAAGTACTACTATGCGAAGAGTTCGACGACAATGACTAACGGAGCGAAGCTCGGCGATGTGGTAACCCTCTCCGATTCGGAATTTATGACCCTCTCTGTTCCTGCAATGGGAAGCAATTTCCACACGGCGTGGAGAAACGCAGACGGCAGCCCTAACCCTGGCGGATTTGCCGAGACCAACGGCACTTACAAGGCACTCGGCTACCACTTCAAGAATGGCTTGAGCCAGGTTTCAACGCCAGCCATTCCTGTTCCTGGCGAGGGGACGGAGGTGGACGATGTCCAAACAAACAGTTTGTATGTTGCCGATGGCTATGTCTACTGTGAGGGCGACTTCCGTATCTACGACCTCCTTGGACGCGATGTGACGAGGATGAACGGCTCGCTCCGTGGTGTCTACCTTGTCCGCACCAATAGCACTGTGCAGAAAGTGCTTGTCCGTTAAATGGTTTTTCAATAAACGATTTCCTTTCAAGTGCCTCGCGGTTCTTCCGTTGGGGCACTTGGTATTATTTCGGTTCAAATAATAAGTGTAAAAAACATCCTTACCGATTCTCTCACTATGATTTCAACAAAAATGTTGTAACTTTGCCTACTTGTTTTTTATATTCTTTAACACTTGAAGATATGACGAAGCACTTCTGCTTGATTGCAATTGCTATATGTTCCCTCCTGCTCCCTGCCACAGCCTCGGCGGCGGATGTTTTCCAACTGCCTAACAGCGGATTTGAAAGCTGGGCAAGTTCCACTCGGCCCAATAATTGGAACACTTACGAAACAGCGGAGGGTAGCTTTTCGAATATTGCCAAAAATAGCGATCAGTGTGAGCGTTCCACTGATAAACACTCGGGAAGCTACTCGGCAGTTGGGAAGGTGAAAAAATTATTCGGCATACCCGCCAATGGTATCATAACAACAGGGTGTATTTCTGCCGGTGCGACGTCCGCCACAGACGAGTCGAACCATAATTACAGCAAAATCTCCGATGCAAGCAAGTCTTGCGCTTTCACTGGGCGGCCCGACTCTTGTGTGGCGTGGATTAAGAACCAACCCAAATCATCCTCGCAGTGCGGCCGTTTCTATGTTTTGTTACACGGAAAATATGAAACTCAAGACCCCGGCACCAATTGGAGCCAGGTGTGTGCCGTCGCAGGAACTAACCCTCCTCAATGCGGCTGGACTCGCTATTCCGTGCCTTTCTACTATAAAGGAGAAACTTTGACCATCCAAAACCATAATGGCGTGAAATCATTGTCGCCTGCCTGTGGCGATGTGCGTCCGTCCTACGCATTGGCTTCTTTCTCAACGAATTATGTCCCTGGCGAAGGTGATGGAAGTGATAAAATCTACGTTGACGATGTCGAAATGATCTACAATTCAAAGCTGAATAGTTTGACAATTGATGGCACTTCCGTAGACAATTTCTCAAAAAACAATTTTTCGTACACCGTAAAAAAGTACTATAAGGATGTCAAGGTGGCTTACAAGAGCGATGGTAAGTTCGCCACAACTACCGAGTCGTACGACGAGCAGACGGGCGTGCTGACCATCAAAGTGATGGGCGACGACTACTCTGCAAACGCCAACAGTTTTCACGAATACAAAATGCAGTTTCTCCGTCCGGCTTACATCTCCTCTTTCAAAATCGGAGAGGCTGAGTTGACAGGTTTCTCTGCCGAAACTTTCACCTATACAATCAACACCATGGCGTATAGCGCGGTGAAGGATAAAATCGCCTACTCCGTGGCGAACGCCGCCTCCGAGCCTTCCGAGAACTTCAACGCCACCACCAATGTGCTGACCATCAGTTTCAAGAACGATGCCGGCGAGGATGTGGTCTATACGTTCCAGTTCCACGCTCCGTTCGGGTCGCAACTCTCCTCGCTCCAAATCGCAGGGGCAGCGGTGGATGGCTTCTCGCCCGCCGTCTACAAATACACGGTGAAAAACACTTACAAGGAGACTGAATTGGCGTACGAGGCGGATGCTGAGGCAACGGTCGCCACTTCTTTCAATCCAGAAACATATCTTTTGACAATCACGGTGAATGGCGGCGACATCGCATCGAACCCAACGAACACCCACACCTACGAGATCCAATACCACGAGTCGTACGGTTCGTACCTTACCGCGTTGTCGGTGAACGGCACTTCTGTGTCGGATTTCTCGTCCACTAAATACGCCTACTCCGTAAAGGATGTCTACACGGAGGACGCAACCGCGGTAACCTACACGGCGAGTGCCGAGGCGAAAGTTTCCACTAAGTTCGATGCAGCCTCACTTACCTGCACACTCACCGTAAACGGCGGCGACATCGCATCAGACCCGTCCAACACGCACACCTACACCATCCAATTCCACGCCGCATACGGCTCGCAACTCACCACGCTGAAGGTGAACCGCATCGAGGTGGCAGACTTCGACCCGACAAAAACCGAATACAACATCGTCCAGTCCTATGCATCGGTTACCCTCTCCTACGAGGCGGACGAGGAAGCCTCCGTTGTGGAGTCCGCTTTCGATGAGGCGACCAACACGCTGAAACTCACGGTGAGCGGCGGCGACATCGCCTCCAACCCGTCCAACACGCACACCTACACGCTGCGTTTCTGCGCGCCTTCTTTCCTAACCGCCCTCTCGTTCGATGGCTCGTCAGTTTCCAGTTTCCGTCAAACGAAGTATGCGTATGACCTCTCATCGTCCACCTACGAGAAGAGCAAGGTGGCATACACAGCCTCTGCGGGTGCCACGGCTACGGCAGACTACAACGCCGAAACATCCGTCCTGACCATCACCGTCAACGGAGCAGATTTAGACATATTCCCAAACAATAAGCACACTTACACCATCCAGTTCCACACCTCCTACGGCTCGTTCCTGACGGAGTTGACACTCGACGGAACATTGATTGAGAACTTTGCAAAAACAACCTACGATTATTTGGTGCGAAGTGCGTATGCCGACCACAAAGTGGACTACAAGCAGGATGCCGACGCAAGAGTGAAATCCTCATTCGACGATGAGGCGAACCTGCTCACCATCACGGTTTCGGGTGCCGATGTGGCAGAGAACCCAACGAACACGCACACTTATAAGGTGCAGTTCTATGCGCCGTCGCACCTCTCCGTCTTGAAGGCAAACGGCTTGAGCGTGCCAGATTTCTCTCCTAAAACATTTGAGTACGACCTCTCTTCGTATGTATATGGGGAAACGAGAATCACCTACTATGGCGAAAACGGTGCAACAATAGACACCACCTTTGCCGATGCCACCAACACGCTCACTATTACGGTGAGCGGAAGCGACGTAGCAACCTATCCGGAGAACAAAAACGTCTACACGCTGAGGTTCGGCTCGGCGCAGGAGTCTTATCTCACCTCATTGAAAATCAATGACGTGGATGTTGACGGATTCCAAAAGAACTTGTTCTTTTACAATAGCGAGTCGGTTCTTTATGCGGATGCGACGGTAGACTACACTCTGTCCGACGGAGCAACTGCCACCGCGCAGTATGACGCTTCCAACTTCCAACTCACCATTACCGTCCTGGGAGGTAATATCGCAGACAAGCCATCCAACAAACACCAGTATGTCATCCAGTTTAAGGACCCAACGATTTATAACTCGCAACTCACAGAGTTGAAGGTGAATGGTGTCCTCTTGTCCGATTTTTCGAAAGATAATTATAATTATTTTGTGGATGGTTCCTATTCGAGTATGAAACCCACCTATACCGCCGATGCGAAGGCAACGGTAGCAGAACAGTTCGACCGAGAGGCAAACACTGTAATTCTCACCGTGTCGGGCGGCAACATCGCCAAGGAGCCAACCAACTACCACATCTACAAAATCCAGTACTCTTCATCGTTCGCCTACGAGGCGTTTGTAACCTCGCTCAAGGTGAATGGCACGGCAGTCGAGGGCTTCTCTGCCGAGACATTTAAAGGCGTGTCCGTTTCCGCCGATTACGCAACCGCTCAGGTGGAGATAGAGGTGAGTCCGTTGGCGAACTATTGCGCCGACTACAGCAAGGGAGTGCTGACGATTGTGGTTTGGGCTGGCGATTTCGACACCAACAGCAAGAATTTCAATACTTATAAGGTTACGTTCAAGAAGTAGCGTTTTCTTGTCAGTGGTGGTTAATCCGTCCTAATTAAGGAATGGACAGGAAGGGGGTTGAAAACTTTGGGTTGGGACGGAGGATGGCAGAGGCTTTCGCATTATATTTGCGATATCTTTAATTTTAAATTATTTAATGCATGAAAAACGAAAGTAACAAAGGGCTGGGGATGGGCACCCCAGCGAAAAACCACCAAAGTTATCTTGGACAAGCATTTTTAAAACTGGTTTCAAAGGTTTCTCAGAAGTATCAATGTAATTTTCTGATAGATACCGCGGTAGAGGGGTATGTGCCAAAGGGGGAGAAGAAGATTCGTCCAGACATATCATTCTATGCCAAAGCCGATCCTAAAGCCGAGTTTTATTCGGATCTACTTTTTGTTATGGAGATAGTGAACAATAGGGGCGAGAAATACTCCACAGGGCGGATATTGGAACTCTTCAACCGAGAGCCCACGCTGACAGAGGGGTTCGTCTACAACTACGAGAGAGACACCTGGGCGCGCCTCTCTCGCAAGGACGGCGAGGTTATCAGCGAACCCAAGGCATACTCGTTGACATTCGGCTTCTCCATAAAATCAATCGTAAACGTGCCGAGTGGCGGGGCAGTTTTTCACCGATAGATTTCATATCTTTGTGAAACCTGAAGTCCTTTTCTATTTCTCATTCTCACGCTACTTCGAACCCTTCCGCCTGTTGCACTCCCGGCAGAGCATTTGGCAGTTTTCTGCTACCGTCCGTCCACCCTCTTTCCATGGCTTGATGTGGTCTGCCTCCATCTCCTCTATCTTGAACGCTTTGCCACAGATTTTGCAAATGCCTTTCTGCTTCTCATACACTTCGCGCTTCGTGTTGTCGTCGAACGCGCGAATGCCTAAGTGGTGTTCGTCGCCATCCAACACGTAGGCGTAGATGCCACTCTTCTTCTGCACGTCGCTGTCCATCATCAGTTTTGCCACTTGCTTCTCCAGCTCCTGAGCGTTGAGTTTCTCGTCCTTTCCAAACTTCTCATACAACTCGCCCCAATCTACGCTCTTCATCTCCTTGCGCTCTTTCGGGAACTTCGCTTTCACCCAATTGATGACATTCTGGAAATAACTCCACAGCACACTCGCGTCAGGGTCGTTCTGATGATTCGCCATATACACCTCAATGTTATGCTTCGATATCCAGTCTATCGCCGTCTCCAAATAATCTTGGCGTATAGGGGAACCGGTCACATACTTGCTCGCAATTTTATACGCCACACATCCCGACTTGCTGAAATACGTCTTCGCACTGTTCAACCACGAACCCGAGTAGACGGCGTTGCGCAGCTCCTGCTTCGTCAATTTCTCGCCAGCGATGTTGATGGTCTCAAACCATTTCAGTTTCTCACTGTCCTTTCCGCTACAAACATATATATTCAACTCATAATCAAGCAATTGTTGTTGCTCATCATCTTGCATATTGTGGTAATAGCGCATCATATATGAGAAATCGCCATTGACGAACTGGCAAATAGAGATGGTGCGCTGCTGCCCGTCGATAATCTCAAAAGTGCCGTCGCCACGGTCTGCCCAATACATCACGTTGAGGGGGAACCCCTGCCTCAGCGTGTCGATCACCGCCTCGCGCTGCTTCTCGTTATAGACAAACTCACGCTGATACGGCGGACGAACATCCAACTTGCCCCCGTATGCCTTCACGCCTTTCTCTTCATCATCCTTATAACCCTCCGTCAAATCGCGGACGGAAATCTTTTTCAATTCTATCTTCATATTTTTACTC
>CAVGRN010000065.1:0-10203 GCA_963631545.1 Paludibacteraceae bacterium
CGATTCAAACGAAACGCAATAGTATTGCGATTTTCTTGTCCCGAATATCGATTTAGATTCGTACCTTTATCCCAACGTGAGTTCTAACATTTTGCTCATTGCATACGCCGCTCTTCGTTGTGTGGGTCGGCTAAATTCTACATTTAACTCATTGATTTTCAATGTACGCCATTTAATGGCACACAAATGTGACGAAGTCAGGATATGTAAGCTCAAAGTAATGGGGGCATTTTCAAATCTTTCCCCCCGAAAAACGACATTTGAGAATTAACATTTTGCAAAAACAAAAAAGGCATCAGATAACCTGATGCCTTCCTTTTTCTTTAACTGAACCTCAATAAGTTGACAACTGCACAGTTGGGGCGACTGAGGTATCGGCAGCAGTCCCCGCCTCCTCCACGTCCCAACGAGACGAAGAGATTATCGCAGCCTGAGCCAACATAATCAGCCCTAACGAAATTGCCAAAACCAACGAGAGATTTCTTTTCATCGCTTCGTGAATTTCAAGTAAGAGTCGCCAACCCTCACAAAGTAAAGGCCAGATTTCAAACCGCTCACATCGACAGTCGCACCGTTGCTCGTCTTAGACTGTGCGACGGTTTCGCCCGAAACACTGAGAATGGAATACTCAAACACACCATCCGCATCCGATTTAATGGAAAACTCGTTCAAGACAGGATTAGGATAGACCGCAAGCGAAGGTGAGGAGGAAAGAACCGTCTCAACCCCCGTGTTAGAAACATCAACCAACGAGAACAAGATTTTGTCCACTTCGGCGAAAATACGACGTTGCACTGTCCCGTTGCCGAGTGTGTCTATCATCAAATAGTTTCCGGAGAAATACATTTTTCCGTTGTTGTGCATACCGAACGATTCCGAACTGCCACCATTCACCAACGTCATCTTAGTCAGCGTTTCAGCATACGAGAAGGCATAAGGTACAGCCAAAAGAAAAAAGGCGATAAGCACCTTCTTGATTTTCAATTTATAATCCATAACACCTCAAATTTGAAATAAACATACAAGAAAACCGCCGTGGAAACATTCCGTTCCCTTAGCGATTGTAAAAGTATCGGCTACAAATCTGGGTATGAATATTTTTCAACGAATGGCAATTATTGCCTATGGAAATGCGGCATTTGCCTCTAAACTCCACTCGTCAGTTTCTCGGTTTCTTTGAGGAAACAACAATCACAGTTACCGCAGCAAGTATCAAAAGGATTCCCAAAATGATGCGGTGCGTCAGCACTTCGCCAAACACGCACACACCGATAAACACTGCCGTTACAGGCTCTAACGCACCGAAAATCGCCGTCTTAGTAGACCCGATGCAACGCACTGCCACCGCCATCAACAACAACGAAAGCAACCCTGGAAACAAAGCGAGAATGAAGATGTAGCCCACCGCAGGAAGCGAATCGGGCAGCAAGAGGTGCGTCTCCGACGATGTGAGCGAATGGCAGAAAATAACCAGCGAACAAAACAAGGACGAGTAAAAAGTGAGTTTGAAGGCAGAGCACTTCAAATTGGCACGATTCACCACAACAAGGTAAAGCGCGTATGTGAGGGAAGAAATCATCACCAAAGCAATGCCCAACATACTAAGGCGCGCTGTCGTCCCGTTATACAAAACGCCCACGCCCACCAAGGCGACCACTATGGAAACGAGCATCGGTCGGGACAACTTCTCACGGAAGCAGACAGACATAATCACTGCCACCATAATCGGGTAGACAAACAACAGCGTGGAGGCAATCCCCGCATCAATGTGGTGGAAACTATCATAATAGGTGAGAGAGGAGATGGCAAACAAACCACCCAACGACGAGAGGTAGATCAACTCCTTGCGCGACAGCCGAAAAGCGTCCCGCTGCACCAACATCACCACACCTAACATCACTGAGGCGAGGGCGAATCGATAGAACAAAGCCGAATCGGCATTAAACCCCAACTTGTACAACGAAAGCGCACCCAATGGGTTCATCCCGTAACAAACAGCCGACGCAATGGCAGCCGCATAACCTTTCACTAAATCAGACATCGCAACTCCTCATCTTGAAAATCCAAGCAAAGGTATATCAGAAAACCCGAATCAAGTAAATCAAACTTACATTTCGGGCAAGATTATTCCAGTTATGCAGGTGGGTGTTCAATACTCCCTTTCACCGAAAATGGTGGTTCCGAGCCGCACAATCGTGCTGCCCTCCTCCACCGCAATGCGATAATCGCCAGACATACCCATCGACAATTCACGGAACTGCGGAGCACAGCCGTCCCTCATCTCCCTATAAAAAGCAGATAGCGAGGCAAACTCACGGCGCGTCTGCTCAGCGTCGTCTGTAATGGAGCCCATACCCATCAGTCCGATGACGGACACATTAGGGTAATCCGCCAGCCGTCCGCTCTGCAGCAACTCGCGAGCCTCCGCAAAACCATAGCCGAACTTCGTTTCCTCCCGTGCGACGTGTATCTCCAAAAGGCACGAAACCACCCTGCCACACTTGCGAGCCTGCTTGTCAATTTCCCGCAACAACTCCTCACTGTCAACACTATGAATCAAAGAGATGAACGGAACAATATACTTCACCTTGTTGGTCTGCAGATGACCGATAAAATGCCACTCCACATCGGCCGGCAACGCCTCACGCTTCTGCAAGAGTTCTTGCACACGGCTCTCGCCAAACATCCTCTGCCCAGCCGCATACGCCTCCGTGATGACAGGCACTGGGTGATACTTGGATACCGCCAACAAGCGCGTTCCATCGGGCAACTCAGCCTTCACTTTTTGGATTCTTTCTGCAATCATACTTCAACCCTTTCCAAAACAAAAATGCTTTAACCCGCACCGGCGGACGCCCACCGGCTCGAAATCACGAAATTTATTCCGGCACTTTGTAACGGAACACCTCCATAATGGGAGTGTCGGTAATAGAGACAATCTCAGTGTCGGAGATAGAGCCTGCAAGGCCTTCTTTCAGATTTTTCAAAGCCTCCTCGAAATCGTCGGCATGCACAAGGATTGTTGAGTTGGAGCGACGCTCCTTAGCACTCACCTCATCTATCGTAATCAAAGATATCTTACAACGATACCACTTAGACGCATCGATGTCTTCACCGAAGATCTCGCCGATTCTCGCCTTTCTGATGCCAGACACCGTGAACTCGCCTGCGTTGAAGAAAGGAGCGACCTCCTCGTTGATGCGGGCCTCTGCCTCGGAAAACGAGAGTGCGTCCACCATATAAGTATCAGTCAGTTTCTTTTTCTTTCCCGTAGCCTCATCAGTCTGGTCGTGAGACACTTTACACTCAAAAAAATTCATATTCAAACGCACTTAGTTACAAACAATATTTACGCCACGGAAAACCGCGACACACTCGGCAAAAATACACTAAAAAGAACGAAATAGCCAACTTGAAAAAGATTTTTCAAATATGACGAGGAGGGACTTGCTTCCTTTAAAATTCCACCCTAAAAAAATTTCACAGCCAACATTTTTGCGCTTTTTTGCCCCAAGTGTGCAAAAAAAATACACAAAAAACACATCAGTGTGTAAAAATTGCCTATATTTGCACGGTTTTGCACATTTTGTGTAATTCCATTAACAGAAAAAAGTAAACGGGAAGGTAAAATGTCTACAAGTTTCATTCAGCACATAGAAAAAGCACTCAAGGATAATTGGGAGCTGAAAGCTATGACAAACTATGTATCAAAGCAAGAGTACACCTATGCGCAAGTGGCTCACGAAATCACCAAACTGCACCTCTTATTCAAAGAGCTGAACATCTCAAAAGATGACAAGATCGCATTGGTGGGACGAAACACTCCGGAATGGGCGATAACATTCATCGCAACGGTGTCGTATGGTGCGGTCATCGTACCCATCCTGCAAGACTTCCACCCCAACGATGTGCAGCACATCATCAACCACTCCGAGTCTAAACTCGTGTTCTTGAGCGACAACCAGTGGGACAACTTAGACGAGTCTAAAATGCAAGGCGTGCGCGGCGTTTTCTCAATTACAGACTTCCGCTGCATCTACCAAGCGCCAGGAGAAACCATCCAAATGACAATGAAGCACTTGGAGCAATCTCTGAGCCAAAGATTCCCTAATGGTGTGCAGAAAGAGGACATCCATTTTGATGATAAAGACGGAAACGAACTCGCCATACTGAACTACACTTCCGGCACCACCGGATTCAGCAAAGGCGTGATGCTGACGGGCGAAAACATCTGCTGCATGATAGACTACGCCTACAAAACCAATCTCGTGGGGCGCGGCTACAACATACTTTCGTTCCTGCCATTGGCACACGCATACGGATGTGCGTTCGACTTCATCGCACAGTTTGTCGCAGGCGCACATATCACATTCCTTACCCGCCTACCAAGTCCGAAAGTGCTGCTCAAAGCCATGGACGAAGTGAAGCCCGACAGCATTTTCACCGTGCCACTCGTCATCGAGAAAATCTATAAAAACAACTTGTTGCCACTGCTCAGCAAAACATCTATGAAAGTGATGACAAGTCTGCCGCTGATTTCCAACCACGTCTACTCCGAAATCCGGTCAAAGTTAATCAACGTATTTGGCGGAAAATTCCGCAAAATCGTCATCGGAGGCGCACCTTTCAACCAAGAGGTGGAAGACTTCCTCACAAAAATCAAATTCCCATTCACCGTCGGTTACGGTATGACGGAATGTGCGCCACTCATCAGCGTCGACATTGAAAATTTTGTTCCGCACTCCGTTGGAAAAGCCATTGACGACGTGCAGGTTCGCATCGACTCGACCGACCAAGCCAATATCCCCGGCGAAATCCAAGTGAAAGGACGCAACGTAATGAAAGGCTACTATAAAAATGAGGAGGCTACACGCAATGTCTTCACCGAAGACGGCTGGCTGAGAACTGGCGACGTGGGCGTCATCGACGCAGAAGGCAACATCTTCATCAAAGGACGCTCGAAGACGATGATACTTACTTCTTCTGGGCAAAATGTCTACCCTGAAGAGATTGAAGCGAAAATCAACAACCTGCCATTCGTTTCGGAAAGCATCGTTGTGCAGAGGGACGAGAAAATCGTCGCATTGGTCTACCCTGACTTCTCCGCAATGGACGAGCTGAACATCGACCATAAAGATTTGGAGAGCATTATGGAGCAGCACCGCACGGAGCTGAACAAGAAACTCGCCGCCTACGAGCAAATCAAATCCTTTAAAATCCACCCGACTGAGTTTGAAAAAACTCCTAAAAAGAGCATAAAAAGATACCTTTACGAGAAGCAGTAAAACAGACTCGCAAAACACTGACAATCAATTATTTTTAAAAACAAAATAATTGAAAAGAGAAAAGTCCACCCGGTTATGAGTACATAATCGGGGCGGATTTTTACATTTTTTAAATAAAATTATAAATTTGCAGTCCACATCGTTCTTCAGCACACACGCAAGGAAACCATATATATAAGGTATGGACTGCACGAAAGAGCCAAAGACGAAATGTGATTACATTAACACTTATTTTTAACACCGATGGCAGATAAAATCAGTTACATCAAACTCTACGAGAAGTCGTTCAGAGAGCATTGGAATCTTCCGGCAATGACGGACTATCCCACCAAAGAGACTTTCACCTATCAACAAGTGGCTGAAAAAATAGCCAAACTGCACGTCCTGTTCTCCGAATTGGGCATCCAGCAGACCGACAAGATAGCAATCGTAGGAAACAACAACCACACATGGGCCATAACATTCATCGCTGTGGAGACCTACGGAGCGGTCGCAGTACCAATACTCAAGGATTTCCACCCAGACGACATACAACACATCATCAACCACTCAGACGCCACACTGCTCTTCCTATCCGACAACATCTGGGAGAACATCGACGAGCAGAAAATTCCGCATGTGCGCGGCACATTCTCGATGACCGACTTCCGCTGCATCCACCAGAAAGACGGCGAAACCATCCAAAAAACAATGAAAGTTTTGGACGAGTTGTACAACAAAAAGTATCCCAACGGACTGACACCGAACGATGTAACCTATTCTAACAAGAGCGACGAAGAAACCGCTATGATTAGTTACACATCCGGAACGACGGGGTCGAGCAAGGGCGTGATGCTTTCCGGAAAGAATTTCCGCGCCAATATCGAGTTCGCCCTTCAAACAGACCAGGCTAAGGAAGGATTCCGCATTCTCTCCATGCTTCCGTTGGCACACGCTTACGGACTGCTCGGCGAGGTGATGGCGCAAATCTGCGCCGGCGCGCATGTATTCTTTCTCAACAGGCTTCCGTCCCCAAAGATCCTCATCAAAGCATTGGCAGACGTCCGTCCGAACTCACTGTTTCTTGTTCCGCTGGTGTTGGAGAAGATTTACAAAGGGCAGATTCTGCCACAAATCAGCAAGACATCAACGAAACTCGCATTGAGCATTCCAGGCCTCAACACGAAGATTTACGGAGACATACGGCGAAAGTTGATAGAGACATTCGGAGGAAACTTCAAGTCCATCGTGTTAGGCGGCGCACCACTCAATGCTGAGACAGCCGCATTTATGGACAAAATCAAATTCCCATACGTCAGCGGATACGGAATGACGGAGTGCGCGCCACTCGTCGCATTCGCCCAGTACGAGGAGTTTATACCAGGCTCTGCCGGTAAGATTCTGCCTTGTCTGGAGGCAAAAATCCTCTCGGATGACCCTAAGAACATTCCTGGTGAACTTTTGGTAAGAGGAGATTGCGTAATGCAAGGCTACTACAAAAACCAAGAGGAAACCGACAAGACAATAGACAAAGACGGCTGGCTACACACTGGCGATATGTGCGTGATGGACGACAAACGCAACGTATTCATCAAAGGACGCTGCAAAAACATGCTGCTCGGCCCGTCCGGGCAGAATATCTACCCTGAGGCCATTGAGCAGAAACTCTCTACAATGCCGTACGTTTCGGAATGCATCGTTGTGCAGAAAGAAGACAATAAACTCGTTGCGTTGGTGTACCCAGACGCTGCGGCAATGGACGAGAATAACATCGGCGAGAAAGAGTTGGCAGAGATCATGGAAGCCAACCGCATCAACCTCAACAAGGAAGTTGCTGCGTATGAGGCGATTAACAAAATCATCATCCATAAAAGTGAGTTCGCCAAAACGCCAAAGAAAAGCATCAAGCGTTACCAATACGAACACCTCGTATAAGAAAAAGAAAGTTCAGTTGGTGTGGATATTGCACCAACTGAACACAAAAAAACACTTTTTTATATTTTTTTCACACTTGGAGCAAAAAAAAGGCAAACTAAAACTTTCTCTCACAGAAAATAAGTTTACTTTTGCCAAGTCTAAAAAAGATAGTTGTTTAATTAATCATAATAAAAAAATGAAAAAAGTAGCTTTATTTTTCGCTGTATCTGCAGCATTTGCTTTGGCATCTTGCGGTGGTAACAATGCAAACCAAAACGCTGAGAACGCTGATAGCGCAGCAGTAGTTGATCAGGCTGTTGAAGCAGCTGTTGAGGTAGTTGACTCCGCAGTAGCTGTAGCTGGTGACTCTGTCGCAGCAGCAGCAGATTCTGCCGCAGCAGCAGTTGCTGAGTAATTCTCCGCAGAACGGAAAGGTTGAGCGACTTCCTAAAGAAGCCGCTTTTCCGTTTTTATGAGGTAACGCAAATACTATGAGAGAATCAAACTAAAAAAGAATGGTTGGGCAGACCAAGCCACCCAACCATATAGTTACACAATTCACAGGGAAAATCTGGATAATCAAACAATGTCTCACACATTATCCAAAGCCTCACAAATGGCTTTCTTGTCCATACCTTTGCCGATAAAAACGATTTTCACCATCTTGTCGCCATAAGTTTCATCCCAATCCTTACGGAGTTCCGGACTTTGGCGGAGCATCATCTCCATTTCATCCTTTGGAGCGGTGCAAATCCACTGTCCCGCCTTTTGCAAGGTTTTCTGCGTGCCAGCCTGCTCAAAAAGGTAGGACATCTCCTCTTCGTGATCAAAATAGGTGATTCCCTTAGCACGAATGACTCCCTTAGGCCACATTTTATAGACGAAGAAATCAAACTTGTTCAAGTTCATCGGCTTACGGCGATAATAGACGAAAGTGCTAATGCCATACTCCTCCACTTCACCCTCTTCATTGTCATGGTGATGCTCGTGGTGGTGGTGATGTTCGCAATGCCCGTGTTCGTGGTCGCAATGCTCGTGTCCCTCGTGGTCGTCATCATCATCATGGTCGTGATGGTGGTGTTCGCCGTCGCGCTGTTCCGCCTCCATATCCATTCCTTCAATCCAACCGGCGGAAGTGGAAATCTTCTCCATATCAAAGCGGTGGCAGTCCAGAATTTTCTCCAAATCCACCTTGGCGTAGTCTGCCTCAATGATTTCGGCGTGCGGCTGCAAGTGGCGCACGACCTCCTTCACCTCGGCCAATTCCCGAGCGGAAACCTCACTCACCTTGTTCAAGATAATCACATCGCAAAACTCGATTTGCTGAATCACAAGGTTTGCCAAATCCTCCTCGTCGGGTTGCTTCATCAATTCCGCACCATTGGAGAACTCTTTAGAGAGCCTCAACGCATCGACGACAGTTGTAACGCAGTCCAAGCGGCAAATCTCAGGCAAATGGTATTTCTTCGCCATTTCAGAGATGGAAACGATGGTGTTGGCAATCGGGTAAGGCTCGCAGATTCCACTGGCCTCGATGACGATGTGGTCGAACTTGCCCGTCTCAGTAATATCGGTGATTTGCTTGATAAGATCCATCTTCAACGTGCAGCAAATGCAGCCATTGGAGAGCGCCACGAGGCTGTCATCCTGCTGTGTTACCACTCCGCCTTTCTGAATCAGCGAAGCGTCGATGTTCACCTCACCGATATCGTTCACAATAACAGCGATTTTCATCCCCTTCGTGTTGGAGAGGATATGGTTCACTAACGTGGTCTTGCCACTTCCCAAATACCCAGTCAGCAGCGTGATGGGCACAACCTGATTTGATTTAGTCATTTCCACAGTTCCTTTCTTACTCAACTCTATGGAGGAAATCCACAAAGTCTTTTTCAAAATTAGTCCAATTATATTTTTGGGTAGACAAAGTTACGCTATTTTGGCAATGTTCAGCATACAAGTCTGGATTATCGACATAAAGCAGAAGCGCATCGACAGCCTCGCCCACATTTCTCGGCGAAACCAAACGCCCGACTTGCCCGAAATCTGGAACACCCAACGGGATGGCTTTCAGTCGGGAGTAAATCATCGGACGCCCCGCCGCCATATAGTAGAAAAGTTTAATGGGCAGACAGCGTGTATTCTCAAAATCATCATCCCGAAGGTCAAAATAAATATCGGCACTGCCTACGGTTTGGCAGAAATCCGGAAACGGACTCCAAGGAGAGAACTCCACACGCATATTTTCTGGAAGATGATCACAAGCCACAAAATCTGATGAGGTAACGACACGAAGCGTGAAGCTCGTCGCCGCCCGTGCCTCCGCCGCCCGACGCACCACTTCCAATACTCGAAAAAATCCTTTTTCCTCGGTCAGGTTGCCCGAGTAGTAGCAGACGCACGACTGCTCAAGAGAACTCTTCGAAGCGAAACTGCGCACCATACCCTCCGAGGCATAGTACGGCAGCATCATATAGCGTTTTCTCGGGGAAAAAAATCTGAACGGCTTTGCCTTATACGCCTCGCCGAAGAGGAATCCATCCGCCTTTGCAGCAGCCACAACCGAAAGCACACTCAGAACGGCAAACTTAACACATCGTTTCGGCAACGACATTCCACGGAGATTTTTCTTGGACGGATACCACTCCGTAACGTCATACACCACCCGTAGTTTCTTGTTTTTCATAGCACGCCTCGCCTTGCATGCGGCAAGCACGGCAAGGGGCGTGTCGCACACAGCCACATCAGTCTGTGCCTCAACAAGCCGTTCTATCAGCCAATTTTCCCTGCTCCTCCTATCTTCATCCATTTTGTATGTAGAGAAAATGCTTGCCGAACCGCCATATTTACGGACAGCCGCCGCCTCTTGGTGAGCCACGCGCTCATCATCCACGTTATGAACCATTAGGGCAAAAGAGACTTGCATAGGGTTAGTGTTTTTGCCATTTTAGAACGGCAGTGCCCCCGGATCTTCCAACGTTCCTTCCGAATTGCGCGATCCGAACGCATTGCTCGCCACATCGTT
>CAVGRN010000065.1:10230-11612 GCA_963631545.1 Paludibacteraceae bacterium
GCGAAATGTCAGACGGACATCCTCCACAGCACCATTACGGTGCTTGGCGATGATGATTTCAGCAACGCCGCGCAAATCTTCACCCTTGGCATCCTCATAAATCTTGTAATACTCCGGGCGATGGATGAAAATCACCATATCGGCATCCTGCTCAATGGCTCCCGATTCACGGAGGTCTGCCAATCCCGGGCGTTTGTCTTCCGTCTTCTCAACACCACGGTTCAACTGTGAGAGGGCGAGAATCGGGATGTCCAACTCTTTGGCAAGTTGTTTGAGCGATCGCGAAATCATACTCACTTCCTGCTCACGGCTTCCGAATTTCATACCGCTCGCATTCATCAATTGGAGGTAGTCGATGATGATGAGTTTCACCCCATGGTCTTTCACCAGACGACGCGCCTTGGTGTTGAGTTCCATCACCGACAATCCTGCCGAATCGTCCAAATAGAGCGGCAACGTTTCGAGTGTGCGCGAACGCTGCATCAACCTTTCCCATTCATCAGATTCGAGGTTTCCATTCTTGATTTTTTCTCCGGGGATTTCACACGCATTGACCAACAGACGGTTGACCAACTGCACGTTCGCCATTTCAAGAGAGAATACTGCGATTGGCACGCCCATCTCCGCCATATTCTTCGCCATAGTGAGAACGAACGCCGTCTTACCCATCGCCGGGCGTGCTGCGATAATCACCAAGTCGGAGCGTTGCCATCCCGATGTAACTTTGTCCAACACATGGAAGCCACTGGCGATGCCACTCAATCCGTCCTTGCGCTTGGCAGCCTCCTCAATGCGGGTTATAGCCTCGCCAATCACAGGCTGAATCCCCACGAAATCCTTTTTTAGGGTATTATTGGAAATTTTAAACAACTCGCTCTCCGCACGCTGCACGATGTCGTCCACATCCATCTTCTCCTCAAAGGCGAGTTTCGAAATCTCTGTGGAATAGTTAATCAGTTGGCGTGCAAGTGCCTTTTGAGCCAAAATGCCTGCGTGGTATTCTATGTGGACGGAAGAGGTTACCTTGTTCGTCAGTTCAACGATATGGTACGCACCACCCACCTGCTCCAATTTGCCCTGCTGGCTGAGTTTCTGAGGGACGGTGAGCATGTCGATCGGTTCTTGGTTGGCGGCCAACTCCATGATAGCCTCGAAAATCGCGCGGTTGGCATCCTTGTAGAAGCACTCGGGCGAAAGCGTATCGCACACCAAACTATATGCGTCTTTTTCCAACATCAACGCACCCAACACCGCATCCTCCAAATCCAAGGCTTGCGGCGGCAATTTTGCATAACTCTCTTCTACTTTTCCTCTACGGAAAAACCGTTTTCCAGTAGCATTGACAGCATCTTGCGCCATATTATTTTTATTCTAAATCGAAT
>CAVGRN010000066.1:0-11522 GCA_963631545.1 Paludibacteraceae bacterium
TAACACCTTCACCAACGAGTCCCTCACCCCAAAAAACGCTTTCCGGTTGCAAGAATCGATTGGCTCAACGGGTGGTGATTTTAATTTCAAGGGATCGATGGGTTTGCCATTCTCATAAACCCGAAAGTCTAAGTGAGGTCCCGTGGAAACACCCGTACTGCCCACATAACCAATTACCTCGCCTTGCTTCACCATACTTCCCTGCGATATTTTCCCGTATTTCGAGAGATGCATATAGCACGTTGTGTGGGTGCCGTTATGCTGCACTTTCACCGTGTTGCCACCACCGTTAGTCCACCCTTTGAAGATGACCCGCCCATCGCCGATTGTCGAAACAGGCGTGCCTGTGGGCGCGGCATAGTCTACACCGTGGTGCGGACGAGTGATTTTCAGGACAGGATGAAACCGACTATGCGAGAAATGCGAACTGATGCGGGAGTAACTCAACGGAGCCTTCAAAAAGGCTTTCCGTAAACTATTTCCATCATAGTCAAAATAATCTTCCCTGCCGTTTTGCGTGAACGGTATCGCCCAGAAGTCGACTCCGCAATGGGTGAATTTCGCACACTTGACGGTATCAATGCGGACGAACGACGAATCGCACACCACCTCAATATACTGAGCCACATACTTATCGCCCTTCTGCAACCCAAAGAAATCAATGTTCCAAGCATAGATATTGGAGAGTTGCAACGCCAAATCAAATGGGATGCCCTGCCCCACCACAGAATTCCACAGCGATGTTTCAATTTCGCCAGACACTATTTTTTCCCTATAAACCAACTCCTTTTCATACCGCCGCACGGAAACCGTGTCAGAAAAACCATAAACCACATACTCCGTACTGTTCACCTCATATATGAAATAGTCGGTCGTCGGCACGGAATCTTTCACCGAACGGATGATATGGTACGGATTGCCGCCCTTGATTTTCCGCACGTTGAAAACCGGCATAGACTTCACCTCCAGTTCGTGGATCTGCTGCCGGGACACGCCGTACTTAGACAAAAGTCCGCCCAACGTCTGGTTGTTTGGCACACGCTCGTGCAGCACCTCACTGTCTTCCACATCAATACCCAAGAAACTATCGCGAGCAGCAACTACCTCTGCCACAGTATCTTGCACGATTTGCTGCACACTCGGCTCCGCTTTCTGCCCCGTATTCTGACAAGCGCACAACAGAGCGGTTGCAACTATCGATAATATTATTTTTTTCATTTCCACACCTTATTATATATGATATCAAAAAACACAATCTAAACTTGCATCAGTTTTTCCACTTCCGAAACTTTTTGCTCCATAGGCAATGAAAAATCTATCCAATGGATAGAAAAACCCCGACGCTCCATACCCCGAAACCACGTCATCTGGCGTTTCGCAAACTGGTGTATGGCAATCTGCAACTCCTCCACCATCTGCTCGTAACTCATTTCACCCAAAATGAAAAGCGTTAAATACTTGTATTCCAGACCATAGTAAATCATATCCTCGGCAGACACACCCGAAGCGAGAATGTTCCTCACCTCGTCAACCATACCTTCCTCCAAGCGCGATTTCAAGCGTTGCGAGATGCGTTCACGGCGAGCCTCACGCGAAATGTCCACCCCGATTATCAGTGCATTAATCTCTGGAAAATCGACAAACTCCGCCGGATGCTCCTTATAATATTCCTGGATCTCAATGGCGCGAATGGCCCGTTTCACGGTGTCAACATCCGTGGTGTTATGCAAGGTTTTGTAGCTGGCGAGTATCTGCGTCAGTTCTTCTAACGATTTATCTGCCAACCGATTACGTAGTTCATCATTTTGCGGCACAGGCATCATCTTATATCCTTTGAGGACAGACTCCAAATAAAGTCCCGTTCCGCCACAAAGCAATGGAAAAAACCTTCTCTCCTTAATATCCTTATAGGCGGCAAGAAAATCCCGTTGGTATTCGAAGAGGTTGTATTTGTAGCCTGGGTCGGCGATGTCAATCAGATGGTACGGAATTTTTCTTCCATCTATCTCATAATCAGACAAATCTTTACCCGTGCCAATATCCATTTTACGATAGATCTGGCGGGAATCGGCACTGATGATTTCCGTCGGCATCCCACGGGAAGTGAGAGAATCAGCCAGATGAGCCGCCAGATTCGTCTTTCCAGAGGCGGTTGGACCCAAAATAGTTACCAAATCATACTTCATAATCACCTTATCGTAAAACTCAAAGACCTTTCATCCAACCTATGTAATACTTCTTCTCGTACTTGCTAAGCATCGTCAGATTCAGTATGTCGGAAGCATCGACAACATCCTTCAACTCTCCATTGCCGTAAAGCACCTTGATGGAATCCTCCTTCGGGCGGTATGTGTAGGCCGAAACGGGGTGCAGCGTCATGAAGTAATGGGCATTTTTCAGACTAATGTCCAATTTGGCAGCGATTTTCTCAAGTATCTCGTTCTCCTCCTGTCTGGTGGGGCGTTGCTCACGCACCTGCATCTTGAACAAACGTCTGTCCATCAGGTCTTTGCAAAGCAATGAAAGGATTCTATCCGTATGCTCGCTCCACACCTTCGCAGCACTCATAATGTCTGAATCATCAAACATCACATAGTTTCTCAGCGGCACCTCGCCATTAAGAAAATCGCCTCGTGTGATTTCATTCCGCAAAAAATAATTCAAATGAGGCGGAATGCAGCCTAAGTCGACACCATTATGTGCCAGTTCCTTGGCTCGTTCAAGAATTTTGATCAGCACTTGCTCTGCCGAAACTGCCGTCTTATGCAGGTAGACCTGCCAGTACATCATACGGCGCGCAATCAGGAATTTTTCTATTGAATAAATGCCTTTCGCCTCAACCACCAACTCGTCGGCGCACACATTGAGCATCTTGATGATACGCGCCACGCCTACCGCACCTTCCACCACGCCGGTGAAGAAACTGTCTCTCGTCAGATAATCCATCCGGTCCATGTCCAACTGGCTGGACACCATCTGATGCAGGAATTTCTTGTGATACTGATTCTGAAAAATCTGAATCGCCAAATCCAAAGCGCCGTTATACTCTTCGTTGATTTTTTCCATCATCAGCAAAGAAATCTCCTCGTGCGATATTCCCTTCGTCAGCGTGTTCTCCAAAACGTGGGAGAATGGCGCATGACCGACATCGTGCAGCAGAATCGCCACCAGAACGGCATTGGCTTCCTCGTCCGTTATCTCAATATCCTTGGAACGAAGTTGCACGATCGCCTCGTCCATCAAGTGCATCGCCCCAAGCGAGTGCAGAAAGCGCGTGTGTTGCGCCCCCGGATAGACCATATAACTCATTCCCAACTGCTTAATCCTGCTAAGACGTTGGAAATAAGGATGTTGTATCAAATCATACAACAAACCATTCGGCACGGCAATGAAGCCGTGAACCGGATCGTTTATTATTTTCTTCTTATTAACGCCCATTACAAAATCAAAGGCCCTTCAGATATTCTGCCATTTGGAGTTGAACCGTCTTGGCAGCCTCGCGAGCCTTCTCGGCATAGTCTTCACCGTTCGAAGCGTAGATGATTCCGCGGGAGGAGTTGACCAATAGTCCGCACTGGCTGTTCATACCATGTTTCACCACCTCTTCCAAACTTCCGCCCTGCGCACCGATACCTGGCACCAAAAGGAAATGGTTAGGAATGATCTTACGGATATCGCCCAACATCTCGGCTTTCGTGGCGCCGACAACATACATCATAGCATCCTCGTTCGCCCACTTCTGCGAAGTTTTCAGCACTTTCTCGTAAAGTTTGTCGCCATCTTCCTTACTTTCAGTGAATTGAAAGTCGAAAGCACCCTTGTTGGATGTCAGAGCCAAAAGCACCACCCACTTGCCCTCATGCTTCAAAAACGGGGTAACAGAATCCTCGCCCATATAAGGAGCGACGGTTACAGCGTCCACGTTCAACACATCAAAGAACGTCTTAGCATACATAGCGGAAGTGTTGCCAATATCGCCACGCTTGGCATCGGCGATGATGAACTGGTCTGGGTACTTTTCGCGGATATAGTCGACCGTGCGTTCCAAAGCAGACCAACCCGCCAAGCCCAACGCCTCGTAGAATGCGAGGTTCGGCTTATAAGCGACACACAAATCGGCGGTGGCATCAATGATGTTTTTATTGAACTCAAAAATGGGGTCGTAATCATCGCCTTCCATATCAAAAAGGAACTCAGGGATTTTCTCCACATCCGTATCCAAACCAACACACAAAAACGATTTTTTCCGTTTGATATTCTCAAACAATTCTTCTCTATTCATAGCAGAAATATGATTTGTTTCTCAAAAAAATCCGGGAAGCCCCGAAACCGACACGAAAACATCGGCAAACAAAGTTACACGATTTGCCAATAATTGCCAAAGGAGCGGCAAGTGGTTTGCCCGAAAATTGTAATTTTGCCGTCTAACAGGAAAGCGAGAATAAAATATGGAAGACAGCCTCAACGAACAGCAGCGCAAAGCGGTGGAATTCAGTGGGAAACACCTATTAGTGATGGCGGGCGCAGGCACTGGCAAGACGCACACCATCATCGCCCGTGCCAAGCACTTGATACAACAAGGCGTGCCAGCCCACAGAATCCTCATCCTCAGCTTCACCCGAAAATCCGCCAAAGAAATTGTGGAACGCACCAAATTGGAGGTGGGCAGCGGTGTGCCAATCGATGGCCTCAAGGGCCAAACCTTCCACTCGTGGTGCATGGACATCATCAAAAACAACCCAAAAGTGTTCGCCACACACGCCTTCTCGCTGCTTGATGAGGAAGACCGCAGCAGCTGCATCAAACTAATCTGCGGCAAAGGCGTGAAAGACAAGGAGAACCACATCGTTAAACCCGACTCCGTGTTAGACATCTACTCCTATGCAATGAACGCTTGCTGCAGCCTCTCCGCTGCAATGCGGATGAAACTCTTCTGCAACGCCAGCGAGACCGACCCAGACGTGAGCCGAAGCATAGAACTCAACAAACCCGTCTACGAGGAACTAATACGCAAGTACATCGGCTACAAAAAAGAACGCCAGTATATGGACTATGACGACATCCTCAGCATCGTGGCTAAAGGATTGAATGCCAACACAGAAGCGAGAAATTTCATCGCCTCCAAATACGACCACATCTTAGTGGACGAGATGCAAGACACCAACCCACTGCAATACAAACTGCTCAGCTCATTCTATGACAAATGCCACCTCTTCTGCGTAGGCGACGACGCCCAAAGCATCTACGCCTTCCGGGGAGCCGACTTCAAGACGATGCACCACTTCACAGAGATCGTGCCTAACGCAGAGCGACAAGACCTAACCATCAACTACCGCTCAACGCAAGGACTGCTCAACCTCTCCAACTGGATTCTCAAAACCTCGCCGTTAGACTACCGCAAGGAGCTCATCTCCGCCCGGGGCGAAGGTGCCAAACCCGTCTTCGTAACCTGCAAGGACGAGTGGGACGAAGCACGCAGCGTGGCAAACAAAATTTTGAAATCCATTCAAGAGAAAGGACTGAAATATGCGGACAATATGGTGCTGTCGCGTTCGCTCTACGGACTGCGCACCATCGAATCGCAATGCATATCGCAAAAAATCCCCTACATCATCTATGGGGGCATATCGCTGATGCAATCGAAACACGTACGCGACCTTGTGGCTCCTATGCGCATCGTCGCCAACCACAAAGACGAACTGGCGTGGATGCGCTACCTGCTACTGTGGAAAGGCATCGGCGAGGTATCCGCCTCAAAAATCATCAGCCATGTGATGGACGCGCAAACCATAGACGAGTGCCTCGACAAACTGCAAGAATGTAACGTGCAGGACGAAATCCTCCTCACGCTTCGCAACCTCCGCAAGCTACTCTTCTCGCCATCCACCGCCATCACCAAAGCGTTGGAGACCATGGAAAAAAGATTGGAGGAAATCTACAAAGAAGAGTGGCAATGGCGGAAAAAAGACTTCGACATTCTCAAGGAAGTGGCGCGCGAAACGAGCGGAATCCTCGAATTCGTCTCCGAATACGTCTTAGACCCAAAATTGGAAACAACCATCAAACAGGGCGAATCGGGCGAAGAGGACGTTTGCATACTCTCCACCATCCACTCAGCCAAGGGTTTGGAAGCCTCCATTTGCTACCTGCTAAAAGCCTCGCCCTCCAACTTCCCGACGCCGCGGGCCATCGAGAATGGGCAAGACTCCGTGGAAGAAGAACGACGATGCCTCTATGTGGCACTCACCCGGGCAAAGGACGAACTCTACATCTACCGCAACGTACACTCCCACCAGGTAGACACCCAGAGCGACGACCCCGCCGAGAGCCGCTACTTCTTCAACGCACTTCCCGACGAAATCATCGAAAAAGAAACCACCTCCGTTATGTCAGAAAAAGACTTGGAAGAGTTCCGAGGGAACGCCGTCGGGACAGACATCCTTGGAGAATTCGACTTCGGATAATCAAGTTTATTTCCTGATTTTACGATTTCAGACAAAATAAAACAAAAATTGTCTTGTTATTAAAGTAAGATGAAAGACATTCGTTTAAAAGACATTCTACAAATCCTCATTTCCTTAGGCTTGGGAGTGGTTGTGTTCTACCTCGTCTACAAACAGTTGGATATGGACGAGATGAAAGAGATATTCCACTCCACAAAGTGGGGCTATTTGGTGGTTCCCGTCATTTTATGTCTGCTCAGCAGTTTGGTGCGCGCCGTGCGCTGGAATATGCTCATCGAGCCTGTCGCCGAGAAACCGAAATTGAAAAACACCTTCTGCGCCGTGATGTTCGGCTACTTTGTCAACCATATTTTCCCTCGCGCCGGCGAGGTGGCAAGGTGCGGCGTGCTGAAGAAATACGGCAATGTGCCACTAAGCGAACTCTTCGGTACCGTCATCACCGAACGTGCGTTCGACCTCCTCATCACACTGCTCATCGTACTCTTCACTGTTGTAGCGGAGTTCGACCTTTTCCGCGGCATTTTGGCAAGTGCGCAACTGCCAGATTTCTCCGCTTTCATCGTCAATCCATACCTTTGGATAGGAATCTTCGTAATAGGCGCATTGATTTTTTTCTTCCGGAAGAAAATCAAGCAATGGAAAATATCCGTGAAAATCAAGGAGATACTTGCCGGCGTTTGGAAAGGACTGAAATCTTTCATAGACGTGCGCAACAAACCGATGTTTCTGCTATACTCCGTCCTCATCTTCGTCATCTATTACTTGATGCTATATTGCAGTTTCTGGATTTTCGACTTCACCACAGGACTCTCCTTGGAGGCGGGACTCGTAACCTACGTTTTCGGCGCACTGGGTATGGTGGCACCCGTGCAAGGCGGCATCGGCACATACGAATTTATGACAATACAAGCCTTGGCGCTCTACGGCATCACGCAGACACAGGCCGGGGCTTTCGCCCTCATCGCACACTTGGTGGAAATCGTCGTCAACTGCGTTGTCGGGTTCGTTTGCTTCCTAATTCTGCCATTCATTAACAGAAATTAGTTTTTTTTACTATATTTGTACAGATTTTCCTGAGATACAAAAGCAAAGGACACCGAAATGGCTCACCGGTGCCACGCATTTTATGACAGATGAGCCATAACAAAACCACAAAAACAAAATGAAGAAAATTTTAATGTTGGCTGCAAGCCTACTCCTTACGATGTCAACTTTTGCAGGCTCGCAAGGGGATGACAACGGACTCGGTGTGAAAATCTTCGGCGGATTCGGCGAGCAATTCGGAACAATGTCTCTAAACGACTACAAGAGCGACTTCGGGGCGAAACCGCGCATCGGTATCGCAGTAGACAACCGTTGGTACGTTGCCAACCCAGGCATCTTCGGCATTGCAGTCAACGCACGATGGGTCGACTTTTCCTTCAACAAATTCAAAGACATTGAAAAAGAAGTGGATAGCGATATATTAGAGGAAATGGGACTTGATAAATTTTTCCCCGACTACCGCATGTTCTCCATTGATGCCTTAAACGTCGGCGCAATAGGAACAGTCTACATCAACGACAAAGTTGCGGTAGACCTCTTCTACAACGTCGGTCCAAGCTTCAACGCCTTTGTCTACGATGTTATTAACGAGGAATGGGATGATTTTGAGAAGGAAGTGGAAGTGGATGACGAAAGCGTATGGTCTTTCGGGGTATGCCATAAAATCGGCGCGGCATTCCGCTACAAAATTCTTCAAGTGGGTGTTGAGGGGAAAATCGGCAACCTCCACATCAAAGATTGGGGAATGGAAAACGAATTGTTGAAGAATTTCAACAAGGTCAGCAACTTAGACCCGAGGAACAAGGTCAACAGTTTCCGTGTTTTCGTGGGATTTAAATTCTAAGAAAATCATATCTGGGAAAGGGAATGGCTCACGCTGTTCCCTTTCTATTTTTTGCGGCGAAGGATAATCCACAACACCACAGGGATACCCAACAAAGCCGTAACGGCATTTATGGGTAGCACAAAACCATTGCGCGGCAACTGCGAGAGAACATCACTCAGCAGCAACATACAAGCCCCCAGCAAAGCCGCACACGGCTCAACATACCGGTGAACGGACGTCCCCAACACCAACCTCGCCACATGCGGCGCAGCCAAACCCACGAACCCAATCGGCCCCGTGAACGCTGTTGTAACCCCCGTAAGCAAAACCGTGGCGAAGATAATCCCCAACCGAACGCGGCGCACATCAACCCCCACCCCTTCGGCGAAATCCTCGCCCAGCAACAAGGGATCCAACGATTTTACAAGAAACATCACAATGACAAGACCCATCGCCACAAATCCCAACACCACACGCAACTGCGCCCAGCCTACCATCGACAAACTGCCCAAAGTCCAGTTAACGAACAACTTCACAGAATCAGGGTCGCTCAAATGCTGCAACACACTAATGGCAGACCCAGCCGCCGCCCCCAGCAGCATACCCACCACGAGCAACGAAACCGAATCGCGCAGCCGCACCGAAACCAGCGTCATTACCAAAAACAAACCAAACGCACCCAGCAAAGCAAAAATCGCACAGCCCCAAACAGCCCAACCATCTGTGGCAGAGAATTCCACAAACGGCAGGAACATCAAAAAAACAGCCACTCCCAACGACGCTCCTGAACTAACGCCCAAAACATACGGTCCCGCCAAAGGATTGCGGAAAAAAGTTTGCATCATCAACCCAGACAATGCCAACGCCGACCCCGTCAGGAGTGCCATCAAAGCTTTTGGCAAACGAATTTCCCAGAGGACAACCCGAGCGAACGGCTCTCCGTCCAGCATATCCGACAACGGCAACGACACGCTACCAAAACACAAATCCGCAACAAATAGCAAACACAACAAAGCCAACAGACCACCGAAAACAATAGTCCACCGTCGGAAACTCAAATTCTCCTCCTTCAATCCATTCATTTCAGTCTGCTAACATATCGTGTTTCATACCCCGGCAACAACGTTGGGTGGAAAACGGACACCACATCCGCCAAAATCCAATCGGGGTGCGCCACCGCACTCTCATAGAAATCGCTCACCACAACATTGGCCCTTTTCGCCGAGCGTTTGCCGAAATTATACACTTCACGATTCTTATACGAACGCAGCATCGCAAGTCTGCCATCCAGCTCGTCAAATCGCTCTGCCTGACAATTCATCCAGATATCCGCGCCGCTGAAATGTGCCAACAACCACTCCAAACCGCAGGTAACCGTTCCGACGGTCGTGTCGGAGAGTAGGAAATCCGCATTGGCATCCTCGTAAAGTGAAGACATATATCCCTCACCTCCAGTAAGATACCAAGTATCTCCGTAACTCCCGGCTGCGAAAACCTTAGGGCAAACAGTATCCGTATTCGCCAAAGACTTCAACGCCAAATAATTTGCCTCCGTCTCACAAAACAACGAATCAGCCAACGAAAGTTTATCAAAGAACAATGCGAAAAACTTAATCCACTCAGCGCGCCCCAACGCCGTCCGCTCGCGCCATTCGGCACAAACAACCTGCGGGCAGACCTCCCTCGTCGGCATTTCGCGGACATCCGACAAGAAAAGCAACTGAGGGTTCGCAAGCAACAACTGCTCCTCATTCACCCGCAAGGAATTACCCAAGGGAACGACCCTTCCATCCGACATACACTGCCGAATAGAATCTGAATAGACATAATCGGCATTGCACAACCCGCAAAGAGACGGCAATCCGCCCAACAAACGGAAAAACTCCAAGTGCGTGGTACTATTGGTGGCAAATCGAGTTAGCGGAATGGGGACAACGGCCACACCCTCCCCATGAGCCGCCTCAACGGCAGAAGAGTCGCGCAGCAAAAAGAAACGCTGAGACGATGAAGAATCCGCCGAAAAACGTACCTCCATTTCATATCCCCAAGGGAACTCCTTGACAGAAAACTTTTCTGCATATTTCATTTCCAAAGCGATTGCACACGTATCCGCAGCATCTCGCTCAAACCCTTTTCCCCTCTCATTTCCGACCTCTGCACAAGAACAGAAGGCAAGGAAACCAAGGCAAATGATTAGCAATCTTTCCATACAAAAAAAAATCTCCACAAAATTAAACTTTTTCCCTCTTTCCCGTTTCCTCAGAAACTATTTTAAACTAAATTTGTAGTGGAATAATCCAACAGAAGAAAGGTTTATCTGCCGATGGGAACTATCAAAACTCGATCCATATTCATAGATGTGGCAAGAAAGTTGTTTGCCGAAAAGGGGATGGAGAGCACCACTATGAACGACATCGCCGCAGAGGCGAAAAAAGGCCGTCGGACGCTTTACACTTATTTTAAGAGCAAAGACGACATATACTATGCCGTCATCGAAAGCGAACTCTTTATGCTTGCGCACAAACTGCAACGCGAAATGCAGAAAAACACCAACCCTGCGGAGAAACTGCTGAACTACATCTACGCCAGGATGGACATCTTCCACGAGGCAGTGATGCGAAACGGCAACCTTCGCGCCAGTTTTTTCCGCAACATCTATGTGGTGGAACGCAGTCGGCACCGGTTAGACATCACCGAGATGAAGCTGTTGGAATCCATCCTCTTAGAAGGGAACCAAGCGGGCTACTTCAACGTAAAAAACCCGAAATTGGCTGCAAGAATCATACAATGCGCTTTAAAGGGTTGTGAAGTTCCATTCATCAAGGGCGACCTTCGTGCATTCTCCCAACCGGAAAACCGGAAGCACTTCGCAGAATTTCTCCTCAGCGGACTGAAAGAGATGTAAACTCAAAGTAATGGGTGCTTCTTCAAATCTTTTTCCCGAAAACCAACATTTTCTGACTTCATCAATGCGTCATCCCATAAGAGAATCCTCAAATAATGGCTTTGTGGATTTTTGTTTTTCAGTTAGAAACTAATGCCCAGACGAAGAGTTGAAATTAATGCTTCAAGAAGCACCTGAACCGCCTCCAAATGACTACGATGAATGGAGTTTGGGCTTGTAACTTGCCGACCACCCAACTCCTCTAATTCAACAAGTTGGGTGATGGTTTATATTGTTTTAGCGG
>CAVGRN010000067.1:0-11366 GCA_963631545.1 Paludibacteraceae bacterium
AGATCTCTCTCCTTGCCAGCCCGCCGGGCCTCCGCCCTGCGTCCGTGCTCCCCTCTGAAAGCGAGTGCAAAAGTAGCGCGTTTCTCCTTACCGACCAAATGTTTTCGGGATTATTTTTTATAATTGGCAAAAGTTTTTTTTCAGCGTATTGTGTGTCAAATAGTTATCAAATCATTTTATTTGTTTTTCACAATATCGTATGTGTTTCGTGGACGATTATGCCAAGGCAACCTCACGATGTAATCGCGGACTGACGAAAGGACATCAACCTTTTCGATTATCGGGCTTTCTGGATCCGAACCACGTTCAAACATAGCATTCACATCCCAGAAGAATGTGTTTGCCTTGAATGCCGTTAAATCGCCAATTATTTCTCCCTCGTCGCCGAAACCGACATATATTATAGAAGAATCCTCTCCGATTTTCTTCAAGAAATGAATAAGTTTTGCTCCATCAGGTTGAATCGATTTCAACCTCGCAAAGAACTTCTCAACATCATAACCCTCTGCATCCACGAAGTGGATTTTCTCTTTTGGCATCAAATTGACATAGCGTTCATAGTTGATTTTCTTACCAACGAAAGTCTTATCACCATTCTTCCCATCGCCTTCGTGGCCACTCTCAATAAACTTAGAAAGTGGTTCTGTAAGCACTTCTACTGGTAGCACCGACCTGTCTTTTTCTCCAAAATAATCAATCAAAGCCAACACGTCATCATCTAAAGACTGCACCTTGAACGCTATAACATCCCCAATAATATAGTCACCATCACTATAGCCAGCATACAAAAATGTTTCATACTTCACATTCTTCAAATCGTGCCAATCCTCTTCTATATGTTTCCAAAAATGAACCAACTGTGCATCTTTCGGTTTATTAGCACGCAGTTTTGACAAAAGTGTCTCAGCATCAAGCATATCAACAGACTCAACAAGGATGTCCGTCTTCGTCATTTCAAGAACATAGTCTATGAAATAGCTACAAAGTTTCGCATCATTTTTTGTGTACGTTTCCGCCAACCTCTTCAGATATGCTGAAGGATTATCAAGAATAGAAGCACTTTCTCTTATCACATTCGGCTCATACAATTCTTGGCAACCGAAATCATGAGAAATCACACGCACGCCGCCTTTACTGAAGAGCATTTTCATACCCTCGTCCAACGATGTTGCATTGACAGCAACCACATTTCCAAAAGGCGCTTCTTCGGAATCCGAAAAACCCGCGAAAACAGTTCCCTGCTTCCAAAAGTACACATTTACAGCCTTTCCCGTCCTAAGTGTCTTCAATTTAGCGAATAAATCTTCAAGACGAAGCACATCAACATCTTCTTTAATAAAATTCCTTTTAGGCAAATTGGAAACATAATCTATAAAATTATGCTCTTTCCCCTGTTGAATAATTGCAGGATGAAGAAGCGATGGCATAAGATACTTCTTATCCACGACCCACGGTTTCAAAAACAAATCAACTAAATTCATAATACACTAATTTTAAAAATATCCTATTTATGTATCACAAAGGCAAACATAGAGAATTTGTTTGTAAAACTGACTATTTCACCTTTTCTTCTTCCCAATTTTCTTAGTTTTCTTGCTCCGGTTCCGTTTCTGACGATCCGCCTCGACGGCGGCGTCCTCCTCGCACTTGTCTTGAATGGCACGCAGGATCTTTGCCTTGCGGAGGTTCTGCTCCTCGGCCTTCAGATTATCAGATTCAGATTTTTTCTTTTGAAGGGAGGACTTCAAATCGTCAAAAGTGAAGAGGGTATTCTCATCAACAGCCTTTTCCAAGAGCATGGAAAGGATTGCGCCTTTTATTTCTCGGCCAGAAAATCCCTCGATAAGGTCGGATGCCTCCAAAAGTTCGTCGTGGGAGAGTCGACGTTCCATCGGCAATTTGGAAGGGAGCATCTTGTCGATGATGGTGGCACGCGCTTCACGGTCGGGCAAGTCGAACCGAATGTGAGCGAGGATGCGCGACTCGAACGCTGGATCGTAGTTCGTTACGAGATTGGTGGCAAAAATCACCACACCCTCAAACTCCTCCAAGAGAATCAACATCTGGCTACGCAACGAGTTAACTGACTGTTCCGAACCATGCGATACATTCTGAATACGCTTTCCAAGGAATGAGTCCGCCTCGTCGAAAAAAATCACTGCATCCTGCTTTCGCGCCGTTTCGAACGCCTTCATAAGGTTTTTCGGAGATTCGCCCATATACTTTGACTCAATGTCTGCATAGTTGACGCAAAGGATTTTCTTGCCCAACTTGTCGGCAATAGCGTGTGCCGACATCGTTTTTCCCGTTCCCGGAGGTCCATAGAAATTGAGGATGCTCTTCGGCTTAGGGTCCACCTCAGAAAAGCCCCAAGTGTCGTAGATCAGGTTGCGACGCTGGATGCTGTTCAGACTGTTGTAGATAGCCTGACGAGTGGTGTCGGGTAGGATAATCTGGTCGAACGTGAAGCGAGGATGCTGCGGAATAAATACAGCAGGAGCCTCAACCACGGGCGATTGTTGCACATTAGAAGACTGAGAATCAACTTGTTGAAAATTGAGATTCAGTTGCAATGAGAATTTGTCTTCTTCGACCTTTAAGTTATGATGGACATAGTCGCAGACTTTATTTTGGAAATCGATACTTCCCTTCAGTCCGAAGTCGGCATTGCTCACAATCTTAAATGACCTGTCTGCCCAATCGCACACCGTCCACTTGGACGACACACGCAGCGTTGAAAATTCTTCAGATAGCATTGCGAAGAATTTATTGAAATCCTTTTCAAAATTCTCAAAGTAATCCAATTGGGCGGCAGTAACTTTATCTGTCTTATAATTCATAATCATATAAAAATCAAAATGTTAGAAAAGTTAAAACGACAATCAGTTTTCCAAATAGATTACTTGCCCTTTATGGACAGAATCACTGACACCTTGTTCCGATTCTATTTTAAGATCCTCCAAATGGGAGTTCTGACGGTCGAAGATACCCACATTCACAGCGTTTTTCTTTGCTTCTTTGATTTTCAGCTTAAACGCATTCGGCATACGCTGTTTGACGACATCACCGATTGATTTTTCGTTAATCAACGAGTAGATCGAAACCGTCGCCACAAAAAGAGCGATAAGGGACGGTGCTAACCATAATGGGAACATACACCTTGGAATTAACTTAAAACAACAAGTTCGCGATCGCCCAACACCTTGAGAGTTTCCGCATCGAGCGTATCCGCATAAATGAACACCCCATGCATCAATTTCTCCGTCTTTTCGTTGTAGACGCCACAGAAAACCGACACTTTACCCTCGACCTTCTGTCCA
This sequence comes from Paludibacteraceae bacterium, assembly GCA_963631545.1. Lineage (GTDB taxonomy): Bacteria > Bacteroidota > Bacteroidia > Bacteroidales > Paludibacteraceae > UBA1181. The sequence goes on from CAVGRN010000067.1 coordinate 3,321, forward strand.
GGCTGAGGAATGTTTTCCATGTTCTGCGTTTTGAAATACTTGGCGATAGACTCCGACGCCATCGAACCTTTGACAATGAAAGGCACATCCTGCTTCTGATCAAGTCCCAGCGACTTGAACCAGGCGATGATGTCTGAAAAGGACAATTCGCCGTCCACATTCTTCTCCTCAAAACTTTGGATAGTCGCAACCACCTGTTTTCTGCGTTTAGCACAATAGACCAACCATACGACAATGCCCGCCACTACGATAGCAGAACCAATTATCATAGCCACAATACCTGTTTTCATACCTTAAAAAAATTAGAAGTTAATTCAACACCACGATTTCGCCCTTGTTGAGTATTTTTTGAGTATCATAGTCCAACGCCTTGGCATCCACCACCTCGGCATACTCAATTTGCTCAGTCTCCTCGTTGTAGACCCCGCGGAAAATGCCGACATTCACAATGGGAGCGTTGTGCAACTTTTCCTTGAACATATCAGGGTTTGCAATGAACGGCACATCTTTTTTCGGATCCAGAAGCAAATTCTTGAACCAGCCCACGATGTCCGTCATAAAGTTCAACACTCTGTCAATTACCTTTTTAACCAAATTTGTAACGTAGGCCAAGGCAGACCTAATAAGACTAACTATGTCCATATTCTTTTAATTTAGAGTTTAACACTATTCTGATTATTTCTTCTCATCTTCGCCCTCCTTCGAACGAGGCTTGTCGGAGAGATACATATTGAAGAAGTCGGACAATGCGTTGCCCGTATAATTGTCTGGGGCATCCAAGTCTTCCATATCCAATTTTATCGCAGCCGATTCAGTGAAAAGCGACAACGCGTCTTCGCTCAACTTCCTGGCGATGATAAGGAGAAAACCGCCGTCGCAATCAATCAACTTCGTGTCAACACCGAATCCCACAAAAATGAAATAGACATCTTTCACTTTCATTCCCCAGAAGAAAACATCTTCCGCACCCTCCACACTATTATCTTTCACAACCTTGAAGAGCGTTTCTCGGTCTATCGAATCAAAATCTCCACGCCGCAAGTTTTCATCCTTTCCCCTCAGAAACTTTTCGTCAATCGTTTTCTGGAAGGCTTTTATCCTCATCTGCCTCACGAACGTAGGTTCTAAAATGCTTTTTCTCATACATTTTTATTTTTTAGTTCAACTTCTTTTGTCCCTTTTGACACAGCAAATGAACAGCATTTTGAGCGAAAACAAAAAAATAAAATCGGCCGAAAGACGAAAAGCCCCCAAATTGCACGTATTCTGTAATGTCATACAAAAACGACAACAATCACGCATCCACATAAATTTTTCCGACACAGAATTTTTTTTGATTATCTTTGCGGAAAATACATACAAATGAAGATAGACTACGCCGAAAGAGAATACTGGTTCGACTACGACAATCAATATATAGGAAAAGAGACCGACATATTCTACATCTACCCGACGATGGACCCCACCCCGTTGAAGAACAAGGAAGAAGTACCCACCTACACCGACATTCGTAAAGAGAGCGTCAGGCTGCAGGCTTCCAAAAATCAGATTTACAACAAAAACGTGTATGCCGCGGGGGATTTCAACTTCTATGCCCCCTACTACAGGCAGATGACAACCAAGGTGTTTGAGATGGGAAGTCGGGAACGCCGCCGGAGGTCGGGTCTCTCGATGGGCGACGTGTGCGCAGCCTTTCAGCACTATATGGCGCACTTCAACAACGGGCGAAGGTTCATTCTCTTAGGACATAGCCAAGGCTCGCAGATGCTGCTTAACCTACTGAAACGCGGTATGACCGACGAACAACGGCAACAAATGATCGCCGCCTACCTCATCGGCTACGAGATAACAAAACGAGATTTGGAGAAATACCCCGACAGACTGAAACCGGCACAGGGAGAGTTGGACACGGGCGTCGTGATTTCATACAACTCGGTTACAGATGTCAGTGCTTGCTCGCCGCTGTTCAAAAAGACGGTGGTCTGCATAAACCCCCTCAACTGGAAGACGGACGAGAGCCTCGCCCCAAAAGCGTTGCACAAGGGCGTGATACGATTCAGCAAGACGGAAGGGCGATATGTGAAAACCGAGCAGTACACCAGTGCGCAGATTCAAAACCACCTGCTTGTGTGCCGGGATGTAGACCCAGCGGTGTGTTTCAAAGAGAACATCAAAGAGCCTTTCCCGTGGGGGAACCTGCATTTCGCGGACTCGTGGTTGTTCGCCGAAAACCTTCGAGAAAATATGCGGCGGCGAGGCGTTGTGGAATAAGTCGCAAAGAAAAATCAACACCGAAGAGAACAAGAAAGGGCGGCAATTCTATGAACGTGCCGTCCTTTCCTTATAGGTTTCAAAACCGATTACTCGATTTTGTTAGGTTCGATCATATCCACATGATTGTCGGTGAGTGCGCGGAGGCACTCCTCCATCTTGTCAGGACGGATGACGATACGCGCCTCGTCGCCCTCAGAGAAGGCGTACATATACTCTATGTAAACGCCGTTCTTCTCCAACACGTTCAGCACCTCTGCCAAAGAGCCGGGCTGGTTGCCAATGCGGAGGCAAACCACATCGGTGAGAGAGACGGCGAAAAGATGCGACTTCAACAGCGCGGCTGCCCGTTCAGGTTCGTGCACAATGACGCGCAGAATTCCGAAGTCAGAATTATCTGCCACGCTGAACGCCACCATATTGATACCCGCCTCGCCAAGAAGTTCGGACACCCTATTTAACCTACCCAACTTGTTTTCCAAGAAAACAGAGAGTTGCTTTATAATCATATCGCTCATAAAAATCTTTCTTACTAAAAGTCCTGAAAATCAATCTTTGAACACACGTTTATCCAACACGCGTTTCACCTTGCCTTCGCTACGCTCGATGGAACGAGGCTCCACCAACTTGATATCTGGCTGGATGCCCACCACACTCTGGATTTTGTGCGTGAGCTTCTTCTTCAACTCAAGCATACTCTTGATGTCGTCCGAGTAGAATTGCTCTTTCACCTCGACTTTCACCTCGAAGGTGTCCGTGTTGTTGACACGGTCGACGGTGATGAAGAAGTGTGGTTCGAACTCTTCCGTTTCGCAGATGACAGATTCGATTTGGGTTGGGAATACATTCACGCCACGGATGATGAGCATATCGTCGCAACGCCCCATAATTTTGTCCATACGCACCAAGGTTCTGCCGCATTTGCACTTCTCGAAGTGGAGTGCGGTGAGGTCGCGCGTGCGGAAACGGATGAGCGGCATTCCCTCTTTGGTGAGGGTGGTGAACACCAACTCGCCCTTCTCGCCTGCGGGGAGAGGATTGCCCGTTTCCGGGTCGACGATTTCAGGGTAGAAGAAATCCTCGTTGAGGTGCGTGCCGTGCTGGCACTCGCACTCAAAGCCGACGCCAGGACCCATAATTTCGGTCAGTCCATAAATATCGTATGCTTTGATGCCCATCTTCTGCTCAATGTCCTTGCGCATAGACTCCGTCCAAGGCTCTGCGCCGAAGACACCGACTTTCAGTGCGAATTCCTCTCTTTTATAAGGAGAAGCCGCCATCGCCTCCGCCAAGTACAAGGCGTAAGAAGGTGTGCAAGCCAAGGCTTTCGCGCCGAGGTCGTGCATCATCATAATTTGCTTTTGTGTGTTACCGCTGGACATTGGAATAACGGTTGCTCCGATATTCTCGACAGCCGAATGAGCACCCAATCCGCCGGTAAACAGACCATAGCCGTAAGACACTTGCACAATGTCGTTTTTCCCCAGACCGAAAGCGGTGAGGCAACGTGCGCCGGCTTCCTTCCACACGGCGAGGTCGTTGTTGGTAAGTCCCACAACGATGGGCTTACCCGTAGTGCCGGAAGAGGCGTGGACGCGCACAATCTCCGACATAGGAGCGGAAAGCAAGCCCCAAGGGTAATAGTCCCTCAAATCCTTTTTCGATGAAAAAGGAAGTTTCACGATATCCTCAATGCCATTCACATCGTCGGGCGTTACACCGGCCGCTTGCATACGCTTGCGGTAAGGTTCGCAATTGTGGTACACCCGCTCCACCACACGTTTGAGGCGCAATCCTTGCAGTTTAGACATTTCGTCCCTGCCCATGCACTCCACAGTCTCGTTCCAAATCATCACCTGTCTTATTTTTTTACCCGAAATGGCCGTTAGGTTATCGACCACCGAGGCATCCGTTTATAATTCCGTCGGTCTCACAACCGATGTCTTCAATAATTTTTCTGCAAATGTATCAAAACATTTTCATTTGGAGTGAAAGCCTACTCCATTCCGTCCGCATATCTTTCAAAAAACTTTCTGAAATGCGTTGGATTCGCTAATTTCGCACCCGAAAATAATTCACAATCTTAAAACAAAAAAGAGATGGCAAATTTGAAACTTTCTTCCAACAAAATGATCGCTGGCGTTGCCGCTGGTGTCGCTGAGTACTTAGGTATTGACGTAACCGTCGTTCGCATCATCTGGGCATTGCTCATTCTTTGCGCAGGTACAGGTCTCATTGCATACCTCGTTGTTTGGCTCGTATTGGCAGCGCAGAAATAAACCGCGAGTTCGGAGATGTCGGCGAAAAAGTTTATCCTGAAATCCGAGTTTGCACCGATGGGCGATCAACCGCAAGCCATTGCGGAACTCTCTGACGGTGTGAATGCGGGCGTTGATGCACAAACCCTTTTAGGTGTAACAGGCTCGGGAAAAACTTTTACCATCGCCAATGTGATTCAAGAGGTGCAGCGACCTACGCTGATTCTGAGTCACAACAAGACTTTAGCAGCACAACTCTACGGAGAGTTCAAGAGTTTCTTTCCTGAAAACTCCGTCGAGTACTTTGTGTCCTACTATGATTATTTTCAACCTGAAGCCTACCTTCCCAACACCGATACCTATATAGAAAAGGATCTCGCCATCAACGACGAGTTGGAGAAACTGCGACTTTCCACGACGACTGCCCTTCTTTCGGGAAGAAAGGACATCATCGTGGTTTCGTCCGTCTCTTGCCTCTACGGTATGGGTAACCCCGAGGATTTCTACAACACCTCCATCACCATCAAGCAAGGACAAGCAATGAGTATGAATTACTTGCTCCGCAAATTGGTGGAGGCACTCTATGTGCGCAACGAGATAGAGTTGACCCGAGGGAAATTCCGTGTGAAAGGAGATACGGTGGATGTGTTTCTTTCGGATGCCGATCTTGTGGTGCGCATCCATTTTTGGGGAGATGAAATTGACGAGATCGAGACCATCGACCCTGTCAACCAGATTCGCATCGACACGTTCGATGAGTTCAACATCTACCCTGCCAACCTCTTCGTAACCACGCAAGACCGTATCAACAGAGCCGTCTACGAGATTCAAGACGACCTCAGCACGCAGGTGGCAAGTTTCGAAGCCGAAGGCAAAAACTTCGAGGCGAAACGACTTTACGAGCGTGTGAACTACGACTTGGAGATGATCAAGGAGTTGGGGCACTGTTCGGGCATTGAGAACTACTCCCGCTATTTTGACGGACGAAAGCCTGGAACTCGACCATTCTGCTTGTTAGACTACTTCCCGAAAGATTTTCTGTTGGTGATTGATGAGAGCCACGTTACCATTCCGCAGATTCACGCTATGTACGGAGGTGATTTTTCAAGGAAGAGTACGTTGGTGAACTACGGATTCCGTCTGCCATCCGCCTTAGACAACCGTCCGCTTAAATTCGAAGAGTTTGAGGAGCTGACGGGACAAACCATTTACGTCAGTGCCACGCCAGCCGACTATGAACTGCAGAAATCGGGTGGTGTCGTTGTGGAGCAGGTCATCCGCCCTACGGGATTGTTAGACCCTGTGATTGAAGTCCGTCCGAGCCTCAACCAGATAGACGATTTGATGGAGGAGATCCAACAAAGAGTGGAAGTGGACGAGCGCGTGTTGGTAACGACGTTGACGAAACGCATGGCAGAGGAGTTGCAAGCCTATTTGGAGAAGATGGGCGTGCGATGCAACTATATCCACTCGGATGTGGAGACGTTGGAGCGTGTGAAAATTATGGAAGACCTCCGCAACGGATTGTTCGACGTGTTGGTGGGTGTCAACCTGTTGCGTGAAGGATTGGACTTGCCGCAAGTGTCACTTGTCGCCATCATCGATGCAGACAAAGAGGGAATGTTGCGCTCCCACCGAGCCTTGACGCAGACAGCAGGACGAGCCGCCCGAAACGTGAACGGAAAGGTCATCATGTATGCCGACAAGATCACGAAGAGCATGCAACTCACCATCGACGAAACCAACCGTCGCCGAGAGAAACAAATGAAATACAATATAGAACACAACATCACACCAAAAACGGCAGTAAAGAATAGCAAGTCGATACTGCCACAACCGCCAATAGAAGAGAATCCTGTCATCAAGAAGGCAGAATACAAGATTCAGGAGATTCACACCATTGCAGCAGAGCCACAGCAATACCACACGAAGGCAGACCTTGAGGCAGTCATCGAGAAGATGAAAAAGAAGATGAAAGAAGCCGCCAAGAAGTTAGAGTTCTTAGAGGCGGCTCAATATCGCGACGAGATCATGAAGTTACAAAAAGAGTTGGAAGAGATGTAGGGGGAAGGTCTACTGACAAAAAGTGGCAGTTATGACGGTTTTTGATAGTAGACTTGGTTAAGTCGAGGAATTTTCTCATCTTTGTAGTGACAAAAAATGGCATTTGAAACAACTTTTGATAGTAGAGAAAGATGAGAATAGAGAGAGAACAATATCTAAAACAACTGATAGCCGCCAGACAAAACGGTCTCATCAAGATTGTAACAGGAATCAGAAGATGTGGAAAGTCCTATCTTTTATTCACGTTGTTTCACGAGTATCTTAATTCTCAAGGAATTACAGACGACCACATCATCGAGATAGCGTTGGACGACCGCACCTACATTGAACTGCGAAATCCCGATGCACTACTTGCCCATATCAAAAAGGAAATCAAAGATAATCAACTGTATTACATCATTTTAGACGAAGTGCAATTGGTAGATGAGTTCACAGATGTGCTAAACAGTCTTCTTCACATACGAAACGCAGACGTGTACGTTACAGGAAGCAACTCCCATTTCCTATCAACCGACATCGTAACTGAATTTCGTGGCAGAGGTGATGAAATACACCTCTACCCTCTCTCCTTTTCCGAATATTTAGAGGGTTATAACCGCGACAGAAATACTGCCTGGAAAGAGTACTACACATACGGCGGATTGCCTCATATACTTTCATTAGAAACCGACAAAAAGAAAGAGGATTATCTTGAAAATCTCTTCGAAAGTGTTTATTTGGTGGATATTTTGGAGCGTCATAAAATCAGGAATAAGACTGAATTTGAAGAGATTATAAAAATCGTAGCCTCAAACATTGGTTCTCCCATCAATCCCTGCAAACTGACAAAAACGTTCAAAAGCGTGAAAAATATTGATATCCATCACCGTACAATTTCCAATTATCTCTCGTATATGGAAGACGCTTTTCTGATTGGGAAAAGTATAAGATATGATATCAAAGGCAAGAAATACATCAACACACTGTCGAAATACTACTTTTCTGACATTGGAGTTAGAAACTCCATCTTAGGCTACCGTCAACAAGAAGAAACGCACATTATGGAGAACATTCTCTATAACGAGTTGAAAATCAGAGGATATAAAGTTGACATCGGAATGGTGGAATGTCGGGAACCAGACAAAAACGGCAAGCAAGTAAGGAAACAATTAGAAGTTGACTTTGTTGTAAACCAAGGCAGCCAACGCTACTATATCCAATCTGCCTTTGCCATACCAACACCGGAAAAAGAAAAACAGGAGTCAGCCTCTCTGCTTAAGATTGGCGACTCCTTTAAGAAAATCATTGTCGTGAAAGATGATATCAAACCCAAACGCAACGAAAAAGGCATCCTCACCATCGGACTAATGGATTTCCTTCTCAACAAAAACAGTTTGGATTGGTAAAGTCTACTGACAAAAAGCGGCAGTTATGACGGTTTTTGTCAGTAATACGACTTACGAGTTCAAAACCT
>CAVGRN010000068.1:0-11334 GCA_963631545.1 Paludibacteraceae bacterium
GAGAGGCTCGAACTCCCGACACCTGGTTTTGGAGACCAGTGCTCTACCGACTGAGCTACTCCCGTGTTTGTTCCCTTTCCCTTACGAGAAAGGGAACCATTTATAAAATCGTTTACCGATTATTAGTCAAGTACCTTAGTGATTTGACCTGAACCTACGGTTCTACCACCCTCACGGATTGCGAAACGAAGACCCTCGCTGCATGCTACTGGGCAAATCAACTTAACGGTAATCTCCAAGTTATCACCTGGCATAACCATTTCTACACCTTCTGGCAAAGAAATCTCACCAGTAACGTCCATTGTACGGATGTAGAATTGTGGGCGATAGTGGTTGTGGAATGGAGTGTGACGTCCACCCTCTTCCTTCTTCAAGATATATACAGAAGCCTTGAACTCAGTGTGAGGAGTAACCTGACCTGGCTTGCAAAGCACCATACCTCTCTTGATTTGGTTCTTATCGATACCACGGAGCAACAAACCTACGTTATCACCAGCCTCTCCTTGATCCAACAATTTGCGGAACATCTCAACACCAGTTACAGTAGACTTCATCTTCTCAGCACCCAAACCGATGATTTCGACTTCCTCACCGATCTTGATGATACCAGTTTCAATACGACCAGTAGCAACAGTACCACGACCTGTGATTGAGAACACGTCCTCAACTGGCATCAAGAATGGCTTATCGATATCACGCTTAGGCAATTGAATCCAATTGTCAACAGCATCCATCAACTCCATAATCTTGTCTTCCCACTGAGGCTCGCCGTTTAATGCACCAAGTGCAGAGCCACGGATGATTGGAGTATCCTCCTCGAAATCATACTTAGCAAGCAACTCGCGCATATCCATCTCAACGAGTTCAAGCATCTCCTCATCGTCAACCATATCACACTTGTTCATGAAAACAACCAAGCGAGGAACGTTTACCTGACGAGCCAAAAGGATGTGCTCACGAGTCTGAGGCATTGGACCATCAGTGGCAGCAACTACGATGATCGCACCATCCATCTGAGCGGCACCAGTAACCATGTTCTTTACATAGTCGGCGTGACCTGGACAGTCAACGTGTGCGTAGTGGCGGGTAGCAGTCTGATACTCAACGTGTGAAGTATTGATAGTGATACCACGCTCTTTCTCTTCAGGAGCGTTATCAATCTGGTCAAATGACTTTACTTCTGAAAGACCCTTCTTTGCCAATACTGTAGTGATAGCAGCGGTCAAAGTAGTCTTACCATGGTCAACGTGACCGATTGTACCGATATTTACGTGCGGTTTGGAACGATCAAATTGTTCTTTTGCCATAATTCAAGTATTTTAGATTAATTAAAATTTCTTGCAAAATTTGAGCCGATGACGGGACTTGAACCCGTGACCTCTTCCTTACCAAGGAAGTGCTCTACCGCTGAGCTACATTGGCAAAAAGAGCGGAAGACGAGGTTCGAACTCGCGACCCTCAGCTTGGAAGGCTGATGCTCTACCAACTGAGCTACTTCCGCAATTTATCCGTGTGGGCGTGGGTGGACTCGAACCACCGAAGACCGAAGTCGAGAGATTTACAGTCTCTTGCCATTGCCACTAGGCGACACGCCCATCTCTTATTTCAAAGATTTCCGAGCCTCTTGTCGGATTCGAACCAACGACCCCGAGATTACAAATCACGTGCTCTGGCCAACTGAGCTAAAGAGGCAAAATACAAGCCACATCAAAAACGCTCTTTTGAAATGGCTTGCAAATGTAGACATTATTTTTGTCTTCCACAAACAAAAGTGGAATTATTTTTTCAATTCGTTGGCTTTCTCTTTCGCCTTGACGATAGAACGAATCATCGCATCCATGGCATTGTCAAACGCTTCCTCGAACGAATCGGCAGTCTTCGTTACCACCAAGTCGTTGTTAGGGATCATCACTTTCAACATCACCTCCTTGTTGTTGGAAGTCTCTGGCTTCACCACCTGCAACGTAACATCAGCGTTGGTGATCTTGTCTGAGTACTGCTCCAACTTGCCGATCTTCTTCTGAATAAACTCCTCCAAACTAGCCTTTACATCAAAATGAATAGCCTTTACTGAAACTTTCATAATCTTTCCCTCCTTAATTTTATGCTCGAGGATGAGCTTGTTTATAAATCTTTTTCAACTGCTCGAAGGTCAAATGGGTATAGACCTCCGTGGCAGCAAGGTTCGCATGGCCAAGTAGCTCCTTCACCGCATTCAGCTCCGCCCCATTGTTGAGCATCGCTGTGGCGAATGTGTGCCGCAACACGTGCGGACTCTTCTTCTGCTGCGTGCTAACCAAGGCAAGGTACTTACGGATGATACGGTAGACCAACATGGGGTACATCGGACTTCCGTCTGCCCTGCAAAACAACGCACCGTCCTCCATATTAGAAACCTGACGCCATTTCTGCAGATAGGATTCGAACGACGCTCGCAATTCCTCCCCGAAAGGAATGATTCGCTGCTTTCCGCCTTTCCCGAACACCTTCACCGTACCAGCACGCATATCCACATCGCAAAAACGCAACCCGATAAGCTCCGCCCTTCGGATGCCCAAAGTATAGAACGTATCAACTATCAACCGGTTGCGCAAACCCTCGAAATCAGTGCCAAAAGTGTCCTCCGGATTTTCGTCCAAAAGCGTTTCCACTTCCTCCGCCCTTAGATAGGTGGGCAGACGATGCTCGCGCTTAGGTGCGACGATTCCCTGCATCGGCCTTTTTCCCTCAATCCCCAAGGTTTTCAGAAACCGGTAGAACGATTTCAACGAAGACAATTTCCGATTTATACTGCTTGCGCTATCTCCCTTCTCCATCAAATAAGACATCCACGAACGAACATCCTCGCGTTCAACCAGCTCAGGATCAAAATCCCCACCCCCGACGGTGCAGAGGTAATCGCGGAATTGAAAGAGGTCGCTCTGATAGGAGATACACGTATGCTCCGAATACCTCTTCTCATACCTTATATATTGGAGAAACTTGTTTAGCATAACCAAAGAACTCTTGCTGTTGAGCGAATACGAAAATAAGTTTTTTCATTCAACCAAACAAACTCCACCGACATTTTATTAAAATTTCGGCAAAAAAAAGTGCGAGACCGAAGTCCCGCACCCCAAAATAAACGTTATGAAAAAAAGAATTACAGTCGATTTTATTCTTCCGCTCTTTTAAGCTGCTGAACGTAAATGGCGTGTATCTTCTGCTGACGCTTGGTAACAGACGGTTTTTCGAACTGCTGTCTGCTTCTCAACTCTTTGATGACACCGGTCTTCTCAAATTTTCTTTTGAATTTCTTCAAGGCTTTCTCTATATTTTCGCCTTCTTTAACTGGAACTACAATCATGACGATTCTTTTTATTAGTTTTTATTCTTCTTTCATTTCGCTTTACATAAACAACTACGAAAGCGAGCGCAAAAATAAACATTGTTTTCAAAATTGCAAAGTGGAACGTGGAGTTTTTCAGCGGATTACGCAGAAAAAAAAGCAAATCACACCCATATATATAAGGTATAGCACAAAACATTATACCTTTGTAAGAAAAAACAATGGACTTCTCTGACCGTATTTCCAACATCAAAAGCGAACTCTCAGAACGTGGGCTGAATACTTACCTACTCCCCACTGGCGACCCCCACTTCAGCGAATACCCCGCCGAACGCTGGCAAACACTGAGATTCATCTCCGGATTCTCCGGCTCCAACGGATTTCTCATGCTCTCCCAATACTGCAACGCACTCTGGACAGACTCGCGCTATTACCTACAAGCCGAAAAAGAACTGCAAGGCTCTGGCATCAAAATGTTCAAAGAAGAATGTGACGACGATTGGAAGACCACCCTTTCAAAATTGAACGCGGAAAACATCGGGATAGGGATTGACGGCAGACTATTCTCACAAAAAAACATTGAAGAGATTTCTGATTTCTGCGCCAAAAAAAATTGGACATTCAAAACCGATTTCAAACCAAATATTTGCGAAGGTATTCAAAAGGAAATCAAATCTACCATATTCGCATTCTCTGAGAAATATTGCGGAACAACGTTTCAAGAAAAAAAGAAACAGATTTTCAAACAAACAGAGCAAGATTTCCTTCTACTCTGCTCGTTAGAAGAAATCGCATGGACCTTCAACCTAAGGGGGGCAGACACACCGCATACACCCGTCAACATCGCTTTCGCACTATTAGGAAAGAATCAATCGCACCTCTTTATAAATGGAGAGGCGAAGACGGAAGAAACGAAACGCTATCTTTCTGAAAATCAGATTGAAATACATCCATACGAAGCGGCATACCAAGTCATTCCCCAATTAACCAACTCGTCAACCATCTCTGTAGATCCAAGAACAACCAACCACGAACTTTTCTCTCTTCTGAACCCCCAAAACATATTCCGCAAAGATTCCCCCATTGAGGCAATGAAGGCCTTGAAAAACGATGTGGAAATCAGCAATTTGCGGAACGCAATGGTAAAAGATGGCGTCGCACTCGTCAAAGCAATGGCAGAAATTGAAAATCGCATTAAAAACGGAAGAGAAACGACGGAAACGCAAGTGGCCGAAATCCTGAGACAACACAGAAGCGCGCAACCGCTGTTTTTTTGCGAAAGTTTCTCAACCATAGCCGGTTACGCAAGCAACGGCGCAATCGTCCACTACAACGCACAGCCAGGAAACGATGCAAAAATCGGGACCTCATCCCTACTCCTAATCGACTCGGGGGCGAATTTCTTAGATGGGACGACAGACATCACGCGTGTATTCTCGTTCGGCACGCCAACCGACCAACAAAAGACGGACTACACTTTGGTACTGAAAGGACATATCGCACTGGCCACCAGTATTTTTCCAAAAGGGACAAGCGGAATGGCGTTGGACGCTCTCGCCCGTCAGTTCCTCTGGCAGAAAGGGTTAGACTACGGACATGGGACGGGACACGGCATCGGGTTCTTCCTCTGCGTACACGAAGGGCCGCAACGCATCAGCAAAAAAGCAAGTTCCACGCCGCTGCAACCCGGCATGGTGCTGTCCGACGAGCCGGGACTCTACCGCACAGGCGAATACGGCATCCGAATTGAAAACACTATGACCGTGCGCCCCTACCAAGAAACGGACTTCGGCGAGTTTTTGCAATTCGAAACACTCACACTCTTCCCCTACGAACGGAAACTCATCAAAAAATCAATGCTAACCGAAAGTGAAATCGAGTGGATAAACGCATACCACAAAAAAGTGTACGAGAAGATCGCAGCGCACCTCGCCGACCCATCCGAAGAACTTGAATGGTTAAAAAAAGTTACGAGGGAAATATAATCCCAACATTTTTCCTATTTTTACAAAAAATAAAAAGAAAGAGATTAGCATGAAAAGATTTTTGTACGCATTCGCGTCAATGCTTGCATTGCTGCCCCTCAACTCAATGGCAGCCAGCGGCGTCGACGGCACTACGGGTAGCACCCAACTTTCATCCAAAGCGAAACCAACCCAAACGACTAAGCCAACTGCCACAAAGGATTACAAAATCCAACTCCACGTTACCGGTTTGAAAAACGACACCGCCTACCTCGCCTACTATATGAACGGAAAGACCTACTCAAAGGACACCACGGTTCTCGACGCCCGCGGCAAAGGTCTTTTCTCCAAAAAAGAAAAATTGGACGAGGGTGTCTACATCGTCTATTTCAATCCTGAAAAATATTTCGACCTCTTGGTGGGACAAGACCAACATATCAACATCAGCGTCGACACGGCAGACATCAGCAACGCGCAGATCACCGGCTCGGCCGAAAGCGCAGACTTCCAAAACTACTTCCATTTCTTAGCGGGGATGAACAAAAAACGCTCGGATATGGCGTTGAAATACCGAAGCAGGGACATTGATTCCGCTACGTTCGTCAACGCAGTGGACAAAATGACGGAAGAGGTGGAGCAACATCAAAAAGAAATCGTCGGCAAACACCAAAATGATTTCCTCGGCGCATACATAAAAGGAACCATCCCCGTAGAAACGCCCGAAATGAACGAGTTGCCAGACTCCATCCGTCCGCGTGCGAGATACCAGTACTTCAAACACCACTTCTTCGACAACATCAATCTGAGCGACCCACGCTTCCTGCGCACACCATACTTCCCATCAATGGTGGATAAATACATCGGCAAGCACATCCTGCAAGACCCCGACACCTTAGCAGAAACCGCCTTCGAACTCATTGAGAAAAGCCGCGGCGACAGTCTGACATTCCAAGTGATGACCAGCAAAATGATCAACTACGGAATATCAAGCAAAATGATGGGTATGGACGCCATGTGGTACAAAATCGCCGACAGATATTATTTCAGCGGTTTGGCGACCTGGGCAGACACCGCTTGGGTGAACACACTGAGGAAAGAAGCCAAGAAGATACGCCACAACCTCGTCGGTATGCAAGCCCGCGAATTAGCGATGCGCGACTCAATGAACAACGCCGTGAAACTTAGCGAGCAGACCGCCGAGTTAGTGCTTGTCTACTTCTTCGAGCCAAGTTGCGGACACTGCCGTCACACCACCCCAATCCTCCACGATTCCGTCTATGCGAAATGGAAGAGCAAAGGCTTTGAAGTCTTCGCCTGCTACACACAGACAGACCGCAAGGAGTGGATGGACTTCGTCCACAAACACCACTTAGAAGACTGGGTGAACGTGTGGGACCCCTTCCGCGAATCATGGTTCTGGGATTCGTATGACACCTCCTCCACCCCTGGTCTGTACCTGCTCAACAAAGACCGCAAAATCATCGCCAAGAAAATCGACACCGACACACTGGATATGATCATCGAAGAGGAATTGGTGAAACGCAAACAGAAAAACCCTGCGAGCGACGATACAACTAAAAGCACCAGCAACGATTCTGGCAAGAAAAACAAATCTAAAAGGAAGTAAGCAATGGCACTGATCAAGTCTGTTCAAGGATTCACCCCGAAAATTGCCAAGGACGTATACCTTGCTGAAAACGCCACCATCATCGGTGAAGTGGAGATTGGCGAGGGAAGCAGCGTGTGGTTCAATGCCGTGCTGCGCGGCGATGTCGGCGGAATACGCCTCGGGAAAAATGTGAATATACAAGACGGATGCATGCTGCACGCCACTTACGGGAAATCGACAGTGGAGGTGGGCGACAACGTGTCCGTAGGACACAACGCCATCGTACACGGAGCGAAAATCTGCAACAACGTGCTTATCGGTATGGGAGCCGTGGTAATGGATAACGTGGTGGTGGGAGAAAACTCAATTATCGCAGCAGGTGCAGTGGTAACGAAAAACACCAACATCGAGCCAGGAAGCCTCTACGCCGGCATTCCAGCGAAAAAAATAAAAGATGTAACACCCGAGCAAGCAGAAAGCGTAATCACCAGAACGGCAGAGAGTTACCGAAAATACTCCGCTTGGTATGACGAAAGCACACCAAACGAGTCTGAAAACAAGTAATTGCTTAAACAAACATTATGGAGGGAAAAGAAAAATGCAAAATGCTGAGGGAACTTCGCAAGAAGATCGCTCAAGAAAACAATATACCATTCTCTTCCGAAGAGTGCAATTACAAGGGCGAGTGCAAAGGCACCTGTCCGAAGTGCGACGCCGAACTGGCCTACCTCGAAGCAGAGGTACAACGGAGAAACGGCTTAGGCAAGATTGTCGCACTTTCCGCTGGCATGGCCCTTGCGCTATCCGCTTGCAACTCAGAAGCGGGCGACATGGCGAGAGAACCTGCCGACTCCGCTAACCATGCCGACCAGAAAACCGAGAACAGAGAAGAAGCCCCCACTGTTTCAAGCGAATACGCCACGCCCCGTCCCGAATCCGACGTGGTATTGGAGGGAGATTTTCCCTACATTCCCAATCCCACAAAAGAAATGGTGGCAGACTATTTAGTAAACACAGTGGTCTACCCCGCCGAAATGGTGATGCAAAGAAAAGAATGTTCGATAATCGTCAATTTCAAATACAGCCACGAGGGCGAAATAAGCGACTTGAAAATAGAAAACAGCACCGACCCGCAGTTCAACAAAGCCATTGAAACGGCTTTATCGAAAATGAGCGAAACATTAGACGGAGCAGACCTGGAAGACGGGCAGGAATACTCCATCCCTCTTGATTTCAAATTCTCCAAATAAAAGCAAATGCTTGCACAAACGGACGAAAAACTATTCGTTCCCATCATCGGCATTGAGCGACTGAGGATAGCATCCGACGGGGAGGGCATCACCACCCTCGTTGGACTCTGGGGTTGCCCACTGCGCTGCAAGTACTGCCTCAACCCACAATCGTGGCGCGATGACGCAGGAAAATTCCGCGCGATGACCCCCGAAATGCTTTGGGAGATTGTGCGGTTAGACAACCTCTATTTCCTCGCCACGGGCGGCGGCGTAACCTTTGGCGGCGGCGAACCTCTGCTGCACCCTGACTTCATCCGCCGGTTCTCCGAAATATGCGATAAACGGTGGCGCATCAACTTAGAAACATCGCTCAATGTTCCAAGGGGCAACCTCGAGAAAACGCTACCCATCGTCCACCACTACATCGTCGATGTGAAAGACACTAACGGCGACATCTATCATCAATACACCAATGCAAGCAACAAACGCACACTCGACAATCTACAATGGTTGGTCGGGAACGCCGGCGCAGAGAAAATCACAGTCCGCCTCCCCCTCATTCCCCACCACAACACTCCAGCCGACGTGATGCGAAGCAAAGAGATTATCCGGGAAATGGGAATCACAGACATCAACGAATTTGAATATTGGGAGAAAGTGGAAAAATTGCCATAGTGCCACACTTCCAACAAAAAATCAAGAAAAAATCCCCAAGATTTTGGCACAATCAAAAAAAAACATACCTTTGCGACATAAAAATCGAATCACGATGAAAAAAGTGTTTAACGCATATTACTTTTTTTACTTTTACTTTTTTAGAAAGTAAGAGCGAGATTCTGATTTTAAAATTTGACGATCGGGTCTCGCAGTTTTGCGGGGCTTTTTTTTTGGATAGAAAATGAGTACAAAAAGAGATATGAAGGTCTACGGCCGATTTTACTTCTACTTTTATTTTTACTTCTTTATGGTTTCATAAGGCGGGAGATACCTCATTTGACTAATCTGAAAGATATTTGAATCCCGCCATTGCAAGCGGGATTTTTTTTTGAAGAAAGAAAAACAAAAAATACAAAGAAATGAAAAGAGTTGCCATCCAAGGAATCGCAGGTTGCTTCCACGACATTGCCGCCCGCGAGTATTTCAAAGACGAAGAAATAGAAGTTGTGCCTTGCGAAACATTCAAAGACGTGTTTGCCGAGCTACGAAAAGACCCCTCAATGATTGGCGCGGTGGCTATTGAAAACACCATCGCCGGCAGTCTGCTCGGGAATCATAAACTATTGCAGGAGAGCGGTTTGAAAATCGCCGGCGAACAGAAACTGAGAATCAAACACAACCTTGTGGCACTTCCAGGGCAGAAAATCGAGGACATACACGAGGTACACTCCCACCCGATAGCCCTGATGCAGTGCGGAGATTTCCTCCAACAAAACAAGCACATCAAAGCAGTAGAGAGCGACGACACGGCATCCAGCGCACGCCGCGTGAAGCAAGAGGGCAAAACCGGCGTGGCAGCCATCTGCGGAGAATTAGCCGCTGAAATCTACGGGTTGGAAATCCTCGAAAAGGGAATCGAAACCAACAAACGCAACTTCACCCGCTTCCTCATCGTAGCAGACCCCTGGGTTGCAGAAGACCTCAACAAAGGCAAATCGCCCAACAAGGCATCCCTCGTTTTCACACTTCCACACGAAGAGGGCAGCCTCGCCAAAGTGCTTTCCATCCTCTCCTATTACGACCTCAACCTATCGAAAATCCAGTCAATGCCGCTCATCGGCAGAGAGTGGGAATACCAATTCTTCATCTCACTATCCTTTAAGGAATATGTGAAATACACGCAGGCACTCAGTGCTATCGTTCCCCTCACAAAAGACTTGAAAATCCTTGGAGAATATGAAGAGGGACGACAGACGTTGTAGTACAATCAATTCATAATCAAGTAAATAAACTCAAAACATAATAAAATATGGAATTAAAAAGTTTGAACCTCGAAGGCGTTGAGCCTAAACGTCCTTTGGTGATTGCCGGTCCGTGCAGCGCAGAAACCGAAGATCAAGTGTTGGAAACAGCCAAGCAACTGGCAAGTAACGGAGTGAAAGTGTTCCGCGCCGGCATCTGGAAGCCACGCACCAAGCCGGGAGGATTCGAGGGGAACGGCGTGAAAGCCCTCCCGTGGATGCAAATGGTGAAAAAGGAAACAGGTATGCTCACCTCCACCGAGGTTGCCACCGCAAAGCATGTGGAGGAAGCCCTGAAATACGGCATAGACCTGCTCTGGATAGGTGCCCGCACCACTGCCGACCCATTCGCCGTGCAAGAAATCGCCGACACGCTGAAGGGTGTGGACATCCCCGTACTCATCAAAAACCCAGTGAACCCCGACCTTGAACTGTGGATCGGCGCACTGCAACGCCTCAACAACGCCGGCATACAACGCCTCGGCGCCATACACCGCGGATTCAGCACCTACGACAAGAAGCTCTACCGCAACCTGCCGCAGTGGCACATTCCTATCGAACTGCACCGCCGCATACCGAACTTGCCAATTATCTGCGACCCAAGCCACATCTCCGGACGGCGCGACCTCATAGCCTCGCTTTGCCAGCAAGCCATGGATTTACAGTTCGACGGACTCATCATCGAGTCGCACATCGACCCCGACCATGCCTGGAGCGACGCCTCGCAGCAAGTTACACCCGATGTCTTGAACCTGATTCTCAACAACTTGGTGATCCGCGAAACCAACCAAACCACGGAAAACCTCACGGAACTCAGAAAACAAATCGACGAGATCGATATGAATCTGATTGAGACTTTGGCAAAGAGAATGCGCATCTCCCGAGAAATCGGAACATACAAAAAGGAACACGAGATGCCGATACTCCAAACCTCGCGCTACGACGAAATCATCAGCAAGCGCGCGCAAAACGGCATCGACCTTGAGATGGACGGCGACTTCATGAAGGTAGTGTTCGAGGCCATCCACTCCGAGTCTGTCCGCCAACAAATGAAAGTGATGGGCGACTGATACCTTAGAGTAAAATTTTAGAGATAAACACTCCCCGGAAGTTTTTACTTTCGGGGAGTGTTGCTTTAATTCTGATTCCAAATCACCTGCGGAATACCTTACGGCAAGTAGGGTTGCCGACCACCAAACTCCTCTAATTCAACAAGTTGGGTGATGGTTTATATTGTTTTAGC
>CAVGRN010000069.1:0-11277 GCA_963631545.1 Paludibacteraceae bacterium
GCTTGGTTTCCGAGATCTTATAGGATGCGTAGGTGAGCGCGCTGTCGCAAATAGCGTCCTTTTCAATGGCAACGAATCCGATGCTGTCTATGCTTGCGAGATCGAAACTCATGTGTGCGCCTTGGGCTTCTGCCAAACGCAGGTTCATAACCTTGCAATCGGCGTCGCCAACCTTTTCGGTGGAGAAGTCGACGCTGTCAATATCTTTGATGCTCAACTCGTTGAGATGGCCGCCGTTTTGAAACACCACATACTTAAAATGTTCCCGGCTCAATCCCGACCATGCCACTAAGACCGCCGCAATGGATAGGACTACTGTGAAAATCTTCTTCATATCACTTTGGATTTAGGGTTCGAAATTTTAAAGGGAAGCGACTGGTAAGCAGTCGCCCCCCTTTCATATATAGCGTTTCCGCTTTTACTTCACAATTACCTTCTCCACATCAACATCTCCGCTCTCGACATTGTGCGTTCTGAGCAGGTAAACGCCCTTGGCAGAAGGCTTGCCGCCCAACTGCACACCGGTGAGTGTGTACCAAGATGTTTCAATCTTTTGGCTATCATCGGTTTCCGGTATCTCGCCAAACATCAGTTCGAAAGGCACTTTGTAGGAGCCGCAGATTGCATCCTCGGCAAAGTCGAGCGAGAGATCCGAAGTCCACGTTTGACCGCCCTTCACCATGGCGAACTTCAACGTGCATTTGCTGTCGCCAGGCACGGTGAAATATGCGTAGCCGTTCTCGTCGGTATACTCGGCGGTGCGGCACTCATCGTCTACAAGCACGCCGACTTCAACATCTTGCTGCGTGTTGCCGTCGAGCGTTACGCGGGCAGTGATTGTCATGTTGCCTGGGTACTTGTGGTGGTCGATAGGTTCGAATGAGCCATCTTCCTCAGCCACAGTAGCCGAACGGAGGGAAGCCGACTTCAACGAGGTGGTTTGATCCGTGATGTATGCCAACGTCGAAGTTGGGTAGTTGAACGACTTCTTCGTAGAACTTACGCTCTGCAACATATAGCCTTGTCCTGGGACGAGTGCTTTCAGCGAGCCGATCCACTCATATCCGTCGAACACGGCGAAACCGGTTTGACCCTTGATCAAGTCGCCATCCTGAGGATCCATGCCTGCCAAAGCGTCGGCAACAGAGGAGGTCTGGGTGCTGTTGTAGGCGATCCAGTTCCAACCTGGCACCACGGAGATGGTGCGGTCGTCCTTAGAAGCGTAATCACCGATGACGCTGACAGCCTTAGACTCCGACATCCATACATTGTACATTGATTTATTGTCAATGTCGAATGTCTTACCATACCAGGTTCCGTCGTCGCAACCGGCGAACTCATCTTTCGCCTTCACCGTCTCGACAACATCGGACACGCCCGAGAATACATCTCTAACGCCCATCTCGTCGCCCTTAATGTAGAACGACACCCAGTTCCAGCCTGCGCTGAGCGTGGTGGTCTGCTCAATCTTGTTGCCAGCGTCGATCAAGAGTGGCGAAGGATATTTGCCCACAAGCGTGTTGGCACTGAAGGTTACCTTCTGCGAAGTTGTGGTTACAGCGTGCAGAATGCCCGTGCTTGCGTCGTAGACTTTGAATGTAACATCCTTGCCTGTGTCTTCGTCGTCGCCATAGATATCGAACATCAAGAAGCTGTTGTCGTAGCGGGCGATGTAGGTAGGCTGAGCCACGCCGCGGCACTCGCCATCGATGAATGCAGCCACAATGTCATCCTCGTCGTAACTTGGAGTTCCAAGGATAGAGAGTGTTCCGATGGAGGTCATCCACTTTTCGAAACGGTGTTTGTCGACCGTCCAGTTTGGCTTGTCGCCCTCGACGATGAGCGTGAGGGTGAATGGCACCTCGATGCCATTATTGTCGGCAAGGTAGATGGTCTCCTCGTATTTGCCGACGGCAGTCGCCTCGGACACTGAGAAAGTGATGGTCTCGTTGGCAAGAGGCTCTACTGTTCCGTAGTCCGCGCTTGCGCTGAGCCATGAAGGCAAACCGCTGATGGTCCACATCTGCTGCGTTCCGCCCAAGTTAGCGAAGGAAGCCTCGAACGTGTAGCCCTCGCCCACCTTCTTCGACACCTTCATAGAACTTTCGTTCCAAGCCAAGGCGTTGTTGTTGACGTATGCGCTCCAGCAAACTGGGAGTGAAGGGTTGCCGTTGACGTCGCTCAACTCGCGTACTGTGAAGTACAACCTGCAAGCGTTGATAGTGGCAGGATCTTCGTTGATGGTGATGAAGATCTTGTTGTCGCTCGCCGTGTAGGAGAAGTCGACATTCGTCTCCGTCCTCTTTTCCGTCAAGGCAGGAGCCTCGTCGGAGTAAGTCAAAGTATCCGCATAGGTTGCTTTGCTGTCCTTGCGCATCACGTCGTCGTCGCTACCGGTGGTAATCACTTGACTGTGGGCATCGAGTTTTTTCACCTCGAATGGATAGTAAGCCACGAGTCCGTCTTCCGTGCCGGCGAGGCGGATTGCGCTGCGCGATTTGAGAATGTCCGCACTGAGTGTGGCGTTCCAAAGTCGGATTTCATCGACCCAACCCACGAGTTGACGGTCGTACTGGTAACTTCCGAGTTCGCTGACAGACCTGCGTGCGCCGACAATCAGCTTGTCGCTTGCGGTAAGGCCGATGTTAGCGGCATTGGTAGCCAGGGTGCGCTCTCCGTCCACATAGACAGCGGCATTGCCGTCGCGGAGGATGTTGAGTGCCACGTGGTGCCAAGACATGTCTTGAAGCGATGCGGCAGATGCGCTGTAGGTGCCGCCGCCCGAAGTGAGTTGCAACATACCCGTTGAGGTCATCCAAAGTTGTACATCGCCTGCTTGGAGCAATTCGGTTTCGCCATTTTGCTTATCGGCACGCATCCACAACTCGATAGCGCAGTTGTCTGCACCAAGTGGAGAGACATCGCCGGTAGGAATGTCGAGATGCGACTTTCCGTCGAGGGCCACAGCCTTGTTCTCGTTGTTGAGATACCAACTCTCGTTAGCAAGGGTGATGTGGCGGTTGCGGGCATAGTCTGTGATGGTTGTGCCTTCGCCCTCGTCCATCTTCCAATAGCCAATGAGGTGGCGGGTGGCTGGGTTCTTCGTCTTGCTCTTATTCAAGATAGCCACGGTCATATCGTGCGCCTCGTCCCACAACGTGAGTTCGTGGATAGCACCCTTCATGCTCTGGCCGATAGCGATCGGGCCGTTACCGTCATAGGCAACCACAGGCTGCTCAGTGATGAGGTTGGTGGTGTTCGCAGCCTCGGCGATAGTGGCATTCAAGATGTTCTTATCGTCGGAAGCGGCGTAGCTAATGGCGAGGTATGACCATTTGTCCATTGGCACTTCCGCCTTAGAGGTGTAGGTAGTGCCGTCGATCTCGATGTTGAGTTTATGATTGTCATCAACGCTGACAATAAACTTGGCATTTCCCTTACCGTGAGTCAGCAGTGTGCCTGCGCTCGACATGTTCACCCAAGCATCGATAGAGAAGCTCTTGCCGGCAAGGTTGATGTCTGCCTCGGTGGCAGCGGTGTTTTCTGCGCCAGTCATTGCGAGAGCGGAAGCGTGAGACACCTCAGCGCCGTTGAGGACACCGGTAACAACGAAGTTACCCGTCTTCGTGATTTCACCCTTGAGGATGTTTTCGTTGAATTCGATGCTAATGTCATCGCCGGCGGAAAGGATTCCGTTGGCTGGCGTTGGTGTTCCGAGAGGCTGAGGGCGTTGCATATCCTTCACGAGGTCGATTTCCTCGCTCGTGTTATACACCTCATCGTTACCGTAAGTACTTGCGGAAAGCACGCGGAAGGTGTAGTTTCCGTCGCTGAAGTTGTGCATTGGCAACTTGTAGGTTACGACGGCAGTAGAAGGCAGCAACATGCAGTTTTTGTTTGTGACGGTGTCTTCTGCATTGACCACATACTCTTGGATAGGAGTCCAGCCCGTGTCGCCTTGCTTACGATACTGGATGCGGAACGCCTTGAGGTTTTTGTAGGTGCGGTCGAACTGGCTGAACGAGATGTTCAGGTTGTCGCCCGTCTGCGTGTTGAGTGTCGTGTAGTCGAGTTCCATAGTTACGGAAGAGGACGAAGGCACGAACTGGGCAGAGACATACACCGTGTCGGCAATCTGCTCCCAAGTGCTTGTAGGGTCATATTGCGTTTGAGAGGCGAGTACAATACCGATGTTCTCGTAGTCGAGGACACTGGTGTTGGTTTGCCAGAGTTGCATAGACTTGGTAATCGTTTCGCCGGCAGGGATCTTGATGATTCGGCTTTCGGTAAGCACCGCGCCATCGATGAAGATGGCTGCTCCGTTGCTGTTGGTTTCGTCGATCATCAGGAGTTTGTAGTAAACATCCTCGTCGGTTTCAGAATCGTTGGTGAGACGCAACGTGAAGTTGGCTGCGCTACCCGTAGGCACGTTGGTAATCACTGGCACGTCCACTGTGATTTGAGGTTTCTCAATCTGCATGGTAGCCTCCATGATGGTGGTTCCTGGGCGGTAGTACTCCGTTACCGTCTGTCCCTCGTAAGGGTCTGATGTTTGTCCGCCGCGGGTGCGGAAGATAGGAGAGAACGCATCGTATTCGTAGACATCCACAGAGATAGCGTCGTCGTCGCCCGTTTCAGCCAAAGTGTAGCTGAAAGAGGTGAGTTCTGTCGTAGACTGCTCTTTGTTATAATGGTGACCTCCACCCTCGGTGAGCACTACATCCCATTGCATACCCAGTTTGTTGTAGGCAAAGCCCAGAGAGTTATTTATTATGGCACAAGCAGTCACTGTGTTTTCCACCGTGCTTCCTTTGCTCTCCTCTGTTTCGGAGGTCATTTCAATGGACGTACCCGCATCGAACGAGAAGTTTTTCGTGATCTTCGAGTCTTTCGCCTCGTATGCCATCACCTTTGCCTTTTCGTTCTGTTCGAGTTGCTTCTCCCAGTTTTGGATCTGGGTGTTGCACCACTGCACTGAGTCTTCGTAGCTTTTCGTATCATCTGGCACAACCATGGTATAGGAAGGGCCTTCGCACGACACATTCTGCGTCGCAGCAGAACCCCACACCGTTTTATCGTGGTTGCTGCTACCATACTCTTTATCGTCAGGGGTAAGTGTAGTGATATACATCGCATGGTCTGTCTTATTCTCGAATCCCTTAACATCCTTCACCGTGGTGAGGAGGTTGTTGCGCAAAGCCTTCAAATTCGGGATAAGCGTGTTTTTGATGTAGTAGGCGGTGTAGTTGAACATCGTTCCATAACTAAGACCCGTGGTAACAACATCCTGAAGGTCAAGTTCCACTGACTCCGTCGCACCAACTCTGTGGAAGCCGACGTTGCGTGCCTTACCGAAGATGATGTTCGTTGCCGAACCGATGAACACGTCGGCATCTGCGCCCACAAACTCAGGCTCGGCAGATGTAGACACGGTGCGGGTGGTGGTTATAGACTTGCTCCAAGTGGAAGCGGCTTCGCCCTCCACCGTTGCGTTGACACCAACCGTCAAATCGTTTACACTCTCGACAGTGCTCATGACAGCCACACCCAATCCTGTGACAATAGAGGTTTCTACACCAAGCTTGAACGTCATTGTCGTCTGGTTATTAGAGACCCAAGTACCGCCATTTGACTTGGCTTCGATATGGGCTGTACCGCTCGTCCACGAAGTGCTTGAAGCGGATCCCGGTGGGTCGCGGAGAATCATCTCCACCAAATCCGGACCGCTGGTTACGAAGTTGTTGCCCGTTGGCAACGAGCCGAGGATGACACCTGCCATGCCGTTGTATTCCCAGTCGTACTGGCGGTCGTCCACCTCATAGTTGATAGAGATGGTGCGGCTGTATGGCGCAGTGATGTTTGGCAAACCAGCCTTCCACTTGTAGGCTGCCTTTCCGAGGCTGTCGAGTTTCAACTGGTTGCTCTGGAGGTTGGACACCGAACCTGCCGCAACGCCTGCCGTATCCGTCACATAGACGCTTTGGCTGGAGGAGAGTGCGTTGGAGATGGTTACCACGCTCCCGGCGAGTGGAACACGGCTCTTAACCGGTTTTCCCTTCACATCGTTGTTGACGTATTCCTCGTAGCCTTCGAAGTCGAAGGTGTAGTTCTCTTCACTCTCGAAGACTGCTCCGCCATATTTATAGGTAACGCTGGAGCTATCCGCATTGAAAGAGTAAATGTCGTTGATAGCGATTTTACCGAGGGCATCCTCAATCTCGTATGCGCTGATACCGAAGGCACCGCCCTTGCTGTCGCGTTGTGTAACGCTGAACGAAGGCACGCTGTGGTAGGTTTTCTTCATTATGCAGCAATAGTTATACTTCTGCATTACGCCGTCAACCTCCATAGAGTCTGTCAGCTCGAGTTGTGGGCTGGAGGCGTCGATTATCTGAGCGTCGCCCACCTTCAACTGCGTTTTGTTTGCGTCGAGTGCCACCACTTTAATGTTGT
The DNA here is from genome assembly GCA_963631545.1 of Paludibacteraceae bacterium. Lineage (GTDB taxonomy): Bacteria > Bacteroidota > Bacteroidia > Bacteroidales > Paludibacteraceae > UBA1181. The sequence continues at coordinate 6,454 of CAVGRN010000069.1, forward strand.
CCACCCTATACTGCAATGGAGGCAACAAGACGGAGAACTCACCCGTGAGCGAGTCGGTGCGGACGAAGATCTTCTTGCACTGCTCGCCTGCGCCGCGCCATGAGCGGCTATTGATGTTATAGGTAGCCGAAGGGCAGACAACGGAGTCGGTATTGGAAACATAGTCGTAAGCCGTTCCGCTCTCTTTCTTGATCACGTTGAGTTTGTACCTGTCATCGAGAGGCGTCAGGTCGAACTGCACGACACCGATGTTGTTGGTGCTTGCGCCAAAGCCCACTGGCTTGTCGCCTTCGATGCTACCGCCCACCACGCGACCGGTGAAGTTGACGAGCGTCGTGTCATAGAACACGAGGTTCTTTTTCTCGCGGTCGAAAGTGTGTTTCTTGCCCACGTTGCTAGGGTCATCAGGGTAGCGTCCGTTCATAGTGAACTCGTGTCCCTCTTTCTTCACTTGAATGAAGTGGTCGCCGATTGGCACGCTGATGGTGAAGCTTCCGTTCTCGTCAGATTGGATGATTTCGCCGTCGCGGCTGCAGATTTCGCCGTCCACATAGAACGAGCATCCCTCTACAGGATAGTTTGTGCCAGAGTAGTACACGTTTCCGGAAACAGGGAATGCGGAAACATCGGTGAAGTCCACACCACTATGCACAAGCGACGATGCACCGATGAAGCGGGTAAGGTAGGTTGGGCTGAACTCGTGGATTCCCAAGGAAGGGACGACCATATAGTTCGTACCCTCTCCCGAGAATGGCACGCCGCGGATAACGTAGTTACCCTCAGAGTCGCTCAATCCGAAGAGTCCGAACTGGTGGTTTGTAGGCACGATGCTTGTAACCGTTGTTCCCGCACCGATGCGTGCGTGGTTGCTGTTGCTCACGCCGCTCGTCTTCGAGTAGTCGTAGGCGGTGGTTTGTCCGTCAATGCCCTCGTCTACAGGATAGTAGGCAATGAGGTTCGACTCCGTGCCACAGAGCGTGTGGTTGTAGTTTTCAAGGATTTCGTCTTTCGTGAGTGCCTTGCTGAACACGCGCATCTCGTCGATGTAACCCATGAAGGCGTTGTCTATCGACGAATTATAGCTTCCACCGAAACACAAGCCGAACGTTTCCTTAGAACTAAAGCTCAAGCCACCAGAGAACGAGGAGGTGTTAGTCTCCACCGTTACAGAGTCTTGCGCATCAATGGTTGTGATGGTAGGCGAACCCGAAGCACTAATCGAAACAGTTACCGATGTATAGACATCCGGTTTCAGATAGATAGCAGTGTTATAGAATTGGTCGAGCGAATTATTCTTGAGAACCAAACGGAATCCTCCCTTTTTACTTGCGTTCGTCGTGTCCATTTGAAGGGCAAGCGCGCCGAGATTAAAGAGGACAGGGTTCTTGCACGTCTGCAAACCGTCTGGGCGCACCAGCATCTGCAACGTGTATGCTCTACCCGAGAAGTATCCGCTGAATTTTGCTGAATCTCCATCGAGGAAGACACCACTTCCCGTGCCAGGCACACGCAAAGCATAGAACTGGTTGCTGGCACCCTCGCTAGGCACCAACGCCACGCGGGCACCCTTGACTGCGGTGCCAGTGCCATAGCTGATGCGGCCAGACACAACGCCAGTAGAGCGGCTGAAACCGTCGTCAGACCTTTCTGTGCGTGTCTCGGTTGATTCGCAAGTGGTGATGCACGCCACTTTGTAGTCGTAATACAGGCTTGGCAGTGCGGTTTTATCTTCATACTCGTATGCGTTGGAGGTGCCGCTTGTCTTGTAGAGCAAGCCCCACGCTTCAGTGCCTTTCACGCGGCGCGACACCTCGAACCGGGTGACGTCGGAGCTAACCTGGTCTACCGTCCACGAAACCTTCACCATTCCGCTGTAGTCGCCCTTTGTGGCACTTACAGAGGTCATCTGTGCAGTTCCCGTCAGCTTGCCGTCCATGGTTTCGCTGTAAACATCCTTCTCGAATATTTTGAGCCTCAACTTGTAAATGTATGAAGCACAAGTACTCAAATTTTTGTCTGCATCAGTGTACTCGTATTTAGTCTTCTTCTCATCAACTGGAATGGTGGTAACTGTCTTCCATTCACCGCTTGGGGTTCCATTCTTGCTCACCGCACGGAGCAGTTCAAAACTGCAAGATTCAGTTCCCTTGTACTGTTGGGTATTCCATTTCACTGTGATAGCGCTTCTGCCAGACACGACACTATCCATGGTCATGTTGAAATCGCCATCAATTCTTACCGACACCTCTTTCTTCAGTCTCGTGTCAGTATTGGTCATTCCTGAAGGGATAAAATACAGCGCATAGACATAGTCCTCGTCGTATTTCTCAACGTCGACCGTATAGCTTCGTTTGCTTGATGCGATATTAGACGCCACGAGTTCCTCCTCGCCCGACTTTTTAGACACACAGTAGATAGACCATGTGCCATCGCCATAAACGCCTGTTGTTTCCCAACTCAATTTGGCTTGTTTGTTCCAGACATCTGTAGTCACCGTGAGGTTGGAGGCATGCAGGAAGTCGCCCAACTTATCCTTTGTCCAGCCATATACAATCGTCTTCGGACGATCGCTTGGCTCCACGCTTATCGACTTCTGCGTGCAGATGTACTCATCGGCGGTGTTGCCACATTTGATGGGAGTGATGTCTTTGTAGTTGCTGGAACCCTTGCTGTAGGTCTTATATACAGAAAGCGTACTTGGCTCTACATATTTGCCGTTGTTATAATACTGGGTGTTCGTAGTCAGAGCCACGGTCGTAGGCCCGTAGCTTGTGTTGAGCGCACCATTTTCCACCGAGCAGCTTTTGTTGGTGCGGTTATACTCGCGCGTGCCAGAGAAGAGGTCCGGCATAGCGTTCGAGGTAAACACACGCTCCTCATACTGGGTTGAGGTTTCGTTGATTCTCCACGTTCCGCCCACCTTGACGGTATGCTTGGCGCCCACCTGCATCTTATCCATGTAGACAACCATGGTTACATAGAACTTGTTAGAGTTCCAACGAGGGTCGTAAAACCGAATGGTATAGGTTACGTCATTCACCGTTTTGGTGTAGGTGTTGCCCCACCACGAATTGTTCGGACGTTCATCGTGCAAGTCACCGGCGTTACCATCACCGGCAGGCCATGACAACTCCCAGTCGGGCGAGCAGACATAGTTTCCGTCCACCCACACCGCAGGGCCGTCTGAGCCAGACACCGTTTGCGTGTGCAGAAAATAACCATCCCAACTCGTCTCGTCGTAGAAGCAATACTCAATCTCAATTCTTGGCTCTGCCATTGTTGGGTGGTGTATAACGCTACCGTTGCCAGCCTCATTGAAGTGCATGCCGGCAAAGGCCTCCCGCGGCAGAAAAACTGCCATTAGCAACAAAAAGAACGCACAAAGCATGCGCCGCACCGACGGCATACTCAGGCATCCGACACTCTCCGCGACATTTGGCGGCGAGAAACTCTTTTGTGTGTAAAAACTCCTCATAAACTATTGTTTTGATTAAAACCTAATTTTCTATCCCTCCCTGTAACTTTTTACCTAACATCTGCAGAACCTAACCGCACAACATTCAAAAAGTTGAGTATGGGTCTTCTCTTACCGATATAACACACCTTTAATGGATAATGAAAAAAACCGGCGTTGCAAATGTAACAATAAAAAAAATAACAACACCAAGGAAAGTTGGCAATTCAACGAAAAAAAAAAAAAATGACACATTACACACCGCAGAGGGCGTGCAAAAAATTCCACGCCAATGCATTGTTGTGTGTGAAAAAATTCTACTTTTGCCGAAATTCTATGCAAAAAAGTTGTGTGCCTCTTCGTGTTGTTAGGGGGTGGCTTCTAATGTCAAAGGGAAAGAGTATGGCAGACATAGAAAGTAAATGGGATAACTAATGGTTTATATATGAAGAAGGTTTTTACAGTAATCCTGTCCGTTGCGGCGGCATTCGTGGCGATGTATGCGGCGGAAGAGAGATTCAAGTATGTGATGTTTCGGGATGGTGCCCACCTCAACGAATTGAACGTTACCGACATAGACAGCGTGAATTTCTCCACCGAGAAGATTGAAACCACGGAGAGCGAGTTGATGAATCTATACTTGAAGGAAACCCCAGGTGCGACTATGCGGTTTGACCTCGCAAGCATAGACAGTGTGGGATTCGTAAAGCCGGAGGTGTGCGACAGCGCGCTCACCTACGCATCCTACAAGATCTCGGACACCAAGCGCGTGTTCTTCTCGAAGGGCAACTTGCAGTACGACCCGATTGGCACGCACGAAACCTCGGATAGCACGGCGAAGGGTGTCTTCCGCTTCGCTGAAAACCAATACGACCTCATTAGCACGAAATACGTTTCGAAGCCAGACTGGAATACCACCGTGACCGACCTCTTCCCATGGGGTACGAGCGGCTGGAGCGACGGCGTGAAGAGCTGCGAACCCAACTCCACCTCGGCAACGGAAACCGACTACTACCCGGGCGGCGACTACAGCAACAACCTGACGGGCGGCTGCATCAAGGCCGACTGGGGCGTGTACAACGCCATTGCCAACGGCGGTGGCGAGTCGAACCTATGGCGCACACTCACCTCTGCCGAGTGGCAGTACCTGCTCAGAAACAACGATTGGACGATGGGTTATGTCAAGAAGAGCGAGACGGACACTGTTTTGTGCCTGATGCTCATTCCGGAAGGCTTCACCGCGCCAGCAGGAATCAAGGTGAAGGTGCTGAGCCCCGACTTAGACCTGACCACCGAGGAGGTGGAAATCGCGAATAGCGCATACTCCGGCAACGTCTATACGGCGGCGGAGTTCAAGGTGCTTGAAAAAA
>CAVGRN010000070.1:0-10928 GCA_963631545.1 Paludibacteraceae bacterium
CAACTTGCTTCGGTTTTGCATCCACCTTATTATCAATAATTTATAAATCGCCAACAACTTGTTGGCGATTTGGGGCGAGGGTCAATCTTCGTCTTCGTCGGTTTCGTCTTTCAGGTTCTCTTTTATCTCCTCTGGGGTGGGAAGCAGCTCAACCGCTTTCTGGATTTCGTTCTCGTATTCTGCCACGCCGAGAGGGCGGTCGACTCCGCGGAAAGCCCACTGCACGGTCATATCGTCTTTGTGCTTGCATATCAACAGACCGATTGTTGGGTTGTCGTTCTCACCCTTCATCAACTCATCCACTGCCGAGACGTAGAAGTTCAGTTTGCCGGCAAACTCTGGCTCAAAGTCCACCACTTTCAACTCTACCACAACATAACAGCGTAGTTTGACGTGGTAGAAAATCATGTCTGGGCGATACACTTTGCCCGATGGCATAATTAACTCTTTCTGCCTTGCCACGTATGCAAATCCTTGCCCCAATTCAAGAAGGAACTCTGTGATGTGGCGCGACAGTTTGTTTTCAAACTCACGTTCGCTGTATTCATCTTGCATCTCCAAAAAGTCGAGGTTATAGGGACTTTTAAGTATCTCTTTGGCAAGATGACCCTGCGCCATAGGCAGCTTGTCTGAGAAGTTGGTGATCGCCATGCCGATTTTCTCGTACAGGTGAGATTCAATGCTGTGGTTTAATGCATTGCGGCTCAGATTTTCATCTATCGTGCGATGCACATAAAACATGGCTTCGTCGGTGCTTTGTGTTTTTGATATAATCGAGATGTGATGTCCCCATGGAACGTAGGCGAAAATCTCTGGCATATCCAAATCGCCAACAACTTGTTGGCGATTTGTTTTTTGGCTATTGTAGAAAGCATACCATTGGCGAGCATATTTCAGATTAGAATATGACAAACCTTTGCTGTGAGGAAATTCATGTTGAAGATCGAGGCTGAGGTTTTTGATGACGCTTGTTCCCCAGGTTGATTCTGCTTTCATAATGGCAATGTCGCGACCTATCGACCAATAGAAACGTAGCATCTCATCGTTGACCTTGACGGATGCTTTTATTTGCGATTTGCGATAGCGGACTTTCAGGTCAGCCAACCATTTCTTGTATTCTTCTGAGGGAACAGAAGGTTCTCTATTCACAAACATGGGAGTTTCATTATTGTCGTTTGCCATAATTTCTTTTTAAGGGCTGTTCTTACAAATGTAGTAATTCTTTTTTGAATTTCTGCAACCGCTTGCTGTGGTTTTGCATCCACCTTATCATCAATAATTTATAAATCGCCAACAAGTTGTTGGCGATTTGGGGCGGGGACTTGGTTTTCGAAAACTTGCGAGATAATCACACTAAATCGCACAAAAAAAGTGAGATAAAGTGTGATTATCTCACATATTTGGGTTTTGGAAGGTTGAAACAAGTATATTTGCATTGATAATTTAATGCGATTATGAGGCAGTGTATCATCGGTAGAGAAAAGGAGCAGGCGGAATTAGAACGGTGTATGAAATCCAACCGGTCGGAGTTCGTTATTGTGTATGGTAGAAGACGTGTGGGCAAGACTTTCCTGGTAGACAATTTCTTCGACAGTACGTTTGACTTCACCTTCGTCGGAGGGCATCGTCTGACAAAGGCAAAGCAATTGCGTCTTTTCGCTAAATCACTAAAAAAATCGGCTGGACTCTCTAAGCAGCCTGTGTTCAAAGACTGGTTAGATGCTTTTGATGCGCTTGAGGGGTATTTAGAGTCGCTTCCCGCTGATCGCAAAAAGGTGATTTTTATTGATGAGCTGCCTTGGATCGACACGCCTAAATCTGAATTTGTTGAGGCTTTAGAGAGTTTCTGGAATGGCTGGGGCGCACGTCGTAACGATATCGTCTTTATTGCGAGTGGTTCTGCCTCATCATGGATGATGGATAAATTAGTGGAGAACCCCGGCGGACTGCATGCCCGTATCACCTGCAACATCTATGTGCGACCATTCACACTAAAGGAGACGAAAGAATATCTCGTCAGCCAAGGAATGATTTTGGATGATTATCAAATCATTCAAATCTATATGATTCTGGGTGGAATCCCATTCTACTTGAGTCTGCTTAACCCCGACGAGGGCATCTTGGCGAACATCGACAGACTCTTTTTCGAGCGGAACGGTGAACTAAGAACGGAGTTCGACGAACTCTATAACGCAATATTCAGTAACTCGGAAAAATATTTAGAAGTGGTTGATTTACTGAATAATAACAAAGAAGGACTCACCTATAATCAGATTCTGTCATACGTCAAATTGGATGGCAGACGACTCACGACGATACTGAAGAATTTGGAACGGTGCGATTTCATCATCTCTTACATTCAGTTTGGCAACAAAGCCAAAGGAACAGTCTACCGCCTTGTGGATTTCTACACGCTGTTCTATTACAAATTTTTGGGTCAGAGGGATTCAAAAGATGAGCATTGGTGGACTAACAACTACGACTCTCGCCCTGTGATGGCGTGGCAGGGTGTGGCGTTCGAATTGGTATGTCTCACCCACTTGCCTCAGATTAAACAGGCGTTAGGTATTTCGGGAATATCGACAGATGCTTCAATGTGGAGGTATACGGCAGATAGAGACGCCAAGGAAAATCAGGGGGCGCAGATAGATTTGGTTATCGATCGGGGCGACCACACTATCAATTTGTGTGAAATGAAATTCAGCACTACTCCGTATGTGATTAGTGAGAAATATGAGCAACTCATACGCAATCGTATGGCTCTTTTCCGTGAGAAAACGAAAACCACAAAATCTCTGGTTTCAACTTTTGTTACCACATTTGGTGTGGCAAACGGTATGCATAAAAGCATTGTTGGAAAAGAAGTAACGGCAAAAGACCTGTTCTTCTAACTGCCGTTTTCTCAAACTTGAGAGATAATCACACTAAATCGCACAAAAAAAGTGAGATAAAGTGTGATTATCTCACATATTTGGGTCCCCATCCAGAATTTACTGCAAAATTACAGTAATTACGGATAGCACACGGCGGCGGAATTTTTCCCCCTCAATCCTTTCGCATTTCCGAAAATTTCCCTCTATATTTGTAACAAGAGAAATTTTTAACAAAACGTGTTATATTCGATTCTGTCGGGCAAGCACAATGTGTGAGTTATTCTTTCTTTTTTATGAAAAGTTTTTTTATATCGTTAGTGGCCTGCGTTATGATGTTCCCCTTGATAGGGCAGGCAAGGGCCTATAAGGTGGAGGATGTGCCGATGGCGCATCTCGTGGCAGCCGATAGGTATGTTAGTAACCCCGACTCGATACTCGCTCCGGCGACGGTGGCGAAGATCGACTCGATGTTCTGCGCCTTGGAGAAAGCCAAGGGCGTAGAGGTGGCAGTGCTGGCCCTGACCGACATTGAGGGGGGCGATTGCTTCCAGTTCGCGTTAGACTTGGGCAACAAGTATGGGGTAGGAAAAAAGGAGGCGGACAACGGCCTCGTTGTGTTGCTCTCCACCGAGCAGCGATGCATTCAGTTTGTTACAGGCTACGGCCTTGAGGAGTACCTGCCCGACGCTGTCTGCAAGCGGATACAAACGCAATATATGAACTCCCATTTCGCCGAGGGCGAGTGGGACGAGGGTATGCTCGAAGGTATGAAAGCGGTGTGCGGCTGCCTCGACGGCTCTGTGCAGGTGGCGGCAGAGGAGGGTCTGCTTGCAGAACTTGGCTACGATTCGGAGTGGCCATTCCTTTACAAAGCTGGTTTTTGGATTTTTATGTTCTTTGGGGGTTTGTTCCTCCTTATGTTGGTAGCGGCAATCTTTTTCGCGATCTTTATGCCGCTCTACCTTTTGTGGGATCGCTTCGTCCCTAAACGCTGCCCGCAGTGTGGCAAGCGCGCCTTCAAACGGGAGTCGAAAACGCTTGTGTTCCGCACAGGTGGCAAAGAACGAAACCACTATGTTTTCAAGTGTTCCAAATGCGGGCATACTGAAGAGAAAGATGAAGACTCTAATTATAACACGGGTTCTGGCAGCAGCTCGTCGGACAGCTCGTCGGGTGGCGGCAGTTACGGCGGCGGCCGTTTCGGCGGTGGCGGCGCAGGCTCAAGTTGGTAGTGGTTATGTTCATAAATAGTAATCTGTAAAAAATATAAAAGATATGAGAAACATTTTTTCTTTCGCACGAATAGTAAGTGCTTTTTCCATAGGTGTTGTTAGCAGTGGTGCGGCGTCTGCCACAGATCCAAGTGAGGTGGCAGTAGCGGCATATAGGGCAATGGCTGAAGGAGGCGATTTTGCACAATTCGCCGAGCCTTCTATATCGGCAGAGGACAGAGAGACACTCAACCAAATTGCCAAAGATAATGGAGACCAATTGAAAGAATTTGAGTCAACCCTCAAGGAGGTTAAAGCCATCAATGTTAATTTCAAAGATGGCATGGCAATTGTTGAACTAAGCTTTACTATGGTAAATGGATTATTAGGTGGCGAAGAGTTTTCTGACACAGCCGCACTGCCTCTCACGCAAATTGACGGTAAGTGGTATGTTCCATCTAAAGAAATTCTTGGGGGTAATGAATCTTCGGTAGAAGAATTTCCTGCCGAAGAGGCTCAGCCTTTGCCCGACTTCACAGCGTCGTTCGACAAGGGCGTGCTGACGGTGAACAATCTGCGCTACAAGTTCATAAAGGTGGAAGCCGGGGAGTTCACGATGGGAATTCCAGAGGATGAGTTGGATTCCGCCTTCAACATAACCGCCGAGCATAAGGTTACGCTGACCCGCGACTACTATTTAGGCGAAACGCAGGTGACGAAGGCTCTTTGGGAAGCCGTTATGGGTTCGCATGACTCGCGATTCGAGGGCGATAAACTGCCGGTTATGGAGGTGTCGTGGAACGACTGTCAAACATTCATTGAACGGCTCAATGCGGCAACCGGACAAAACTTCCGCCTGCCTACCGAAGCCGAGTGGGAGTTTGCAGCCCGCGGCGGAAAGAAATCGAAAAACTACAAGTATGCCGGCGGCAACAACCTCGACGAGGTGGCTTGGTATGATGGCAACAGTGATTATCAACCCCACGAGGTGGCAACCAAGAAACCTAATGAACTCGGCCTCTATGATATGTTCGGCAACGTTTCGGAATGGTGCAGCGATTATGCCTTGTTTGATGTCCTTATCGTGGGAGACCAAGTAGACCCTCAGGGACCAGCCGAAGGATATGCGCGTGTGAGCCGTGGTCGCACCTATGGTGATACGGTTGACAACTTCAACTGGGGTCAGGAATCCGGTGATCCGGAAGACACATTTAGCCCTAAAGGATTGCGCCTCTGCCTCTCATAACTAACCTCCAACTCCGTGAAACTGCTTATGGAGAAAAATTTGAGCGAAGTTCTGACAGTGGGCGCGGCACGCTATGAATTGCTGTTGGTTGAGGCCGGGACATTCACCATGGGCGCAACCCCCGAGATGGAACTTGAAGACGATTGGTTTACGAACGATAAACCAGCTCACAAAGTAACGCTCACTCGCGACTACTATATGGGCAGGACGGCGGTTACCCGTGGACTTTGGAAAGCGGTGATGGGCTGCTATCCAGAAGATTACCCGACGGTGGGCGATGACAACAAACCGGCTACCTATGTGTCGTGGAAGCGTTGCAAGGAGTTCATCGAGAAACTCAACGAACTGACGGGTAAGAACTTCCGCTTCCCTACCGAGGCAGAATGGGAGTTCGCAGCCCGCGGCGGCAACAAGTCGAAAGGTTACAGATACAGCGGAAGCGATAATCTCGACGAAGTGGCTTGGTATGGCGAGAACAGCGGGGAAGTGATGCATGACGTGGCGACAAAGAAACCCAATGAGTTGGGACTCTACGATATGAGCGGCAATGTGCTTGAGTGGTGCAGCGACGAGCCGGAAGACTACACCGAGTCTGACCAAACAGACCCGCACGTCCAAACGAAGGTACGCCTTTACCACATCTACCGCGGCGGCAGTTGGCTCGGCTGTGAGGAGACTTGCCGCAGCTCGCACCGCGCCTCCGAGTCGCTCAACTGGTTCAATGGCACAATCGGCTTGCGGCTTGCCCTCAGTGCGGAGTGAGAGATTTCTAAACTGTGTTGCAAAACATAAATACACATTGCGTTTACCGTTCCATTTGAGATTGACGGTGAAGAGAAAAAAAATAATAAAAACTATACATAATGAAGAAAACATTTATTTCGTTATTAGCCGCAGGCTGCCTCACAGCGTGTGGCAATGCTCCCCAGCCAGAGGCGCAGACAGCAGACAGCACGGCAGTGGAGATTGAGCAACCAGCCGATAGCGCGGTAGCCGAATCCACTGAAACCGTTGAGGAAGACGACGAGCCAACAGGAATCGACTTCGAAACTGGTGTGTTGAAGGTTAATGGTGTCCGCTACGAATTTGCGAAAGTTGAGGCTGGCACGTTCACTATGGGAGACGATTCGATTGATGATGCTACGGGTCGCAAGGCACGAATGGCTCATCAAGTTACGCTTACAAAAGACTATTACATAGGCAAGACAGAAGTTACTTGGGCTCTTTGGAAGGCTGTAATGGGAAGTTATCCAGAGGATACTGATCCTGACACAAGTCCCGACAAGGGAGCAGTGTACAGGATAACCTGGGAGGATTGTCAGTTGTTCCTTTCTAACTTGAACGCAACCTTTGGTGAATGTGCCGATTTCCGCCTTCCTACAGAAGCAGAATGGGAATTCGCAGCCCGCGGTGGAAATAAGTCTAAGCATTATAAGTATAGTGGAAGTAATATATTGGACGAGGTGGGTTGGTATGAAGGAAACAGCGACGACCCCAAATACGTGGGCGAAGTTGCAACCAAGAAACCTAATGAATTAGGCATTTACGATATGTCTGGCAATGAGGAAGAATGGTGTAGCGACATATACGATGATTTTGATGGCAAGCCACAGACAGACCCACAGGGTCCTTGGGAAGGGGGTGACTATGACCATGTTTTTCGAGGAGGTTGTGCGGCTTGGCCTGAAAGAGACTGTCAAGTAACTTCACGTTGGCCAGCTTGGATTGTACAAGAGGGTAATGGTGGTCACGGTTTCCGCATCGCCTTCACCCCATGGAAAGGACATTGATACTATTGATTTACATAACATTGAAACTTATAAAATTAAGAAGCAATGAACAAGAATTTTACGAAAACAATGGCAATGCTGTGGGCCGCAGGCTGCCTCGCAGCGTGTGGCAATAGCCAACAGCCAGAACAGCCAACAGCAGACAGTACGGCTGTGGAAACTGCAAGTCAGTCTGCCGACAGCGCGGTAGTCGACGAGCCGGCTTCAACCAAAGTCGAGTTGGATGGAGTTACACTCGAGAATGGTGCGGTTACAGTCAAGGGCGTTCGCTACGAATTTGCCTTTGTTGAGCGTGGCACATTCACTATGGGTGCGACACCTGAGATGAAAGACGCTGACGCTTGCGAGAAACCAGCCCACGATTTCACATTCGATTATGACTACTATATCGGCAAGACGGAGGTAACCGTCGGTTTCTGGAAGGCTGTAACGGGCAATTACCCTCCAGGACAGGAGGACGAGCAGAACCTCAACAAACCCGTTGAAAATGTGTCGTTGGAAGAGTGCCAATCGTTCGTAGAGGATTTGAACGCACTTTTGGTGATGCCGATTTTCCGCCTTCCAAGTGAAACAGAATGGGAGTATGCTGCCCGCGGCGGAAACAAGTCTAAGCACTACATCTATAGCGGTAGCAATACGCTCGAAGAGGTTGCTTGGAACGAGGAGGGAAACATCGGAGCCAGCGGTTACGATGTAGCCACCAAGAAACCTAACGAATTGGGCATCTACGATATGAGTGGAAACGTATTCGAGTGGTGTTCTGACGGCTGGACGGACGACTACAAGAGCGCACCTACCTACGACAATTACGGTGTGATTCGCGGTGGTAACTGCAACTGTTCTGATTTCTATTGCCGTGTTTCCGCACGTGTGAAAGAACACACCTCTGAAAAGATGATCGACAAATATTCTCCATTGTATGGCTTCCGTCTCGTTGTCGTAGATTGGAGTCAGGAGGCTGACGACGAGGAAGAGGGCTTGTGATTCTCGGTTGCCCCGACATCCTTTTACTTCCCTTTCTCAAAAATTCTTTGTTTTTTGAAAATTTGTGTGTAATTTGAATTTTTAGAATAGTAATTTAAAATTTTTCATTATGGGTTTGTTTGATTTTATCAAAGGCGGCCTTGACGCCGTTATGGGAGGAATCTCCAAGAGTGTGGAGCTTCCGTCACTTCCCACCACGCTCGCCGAGCTTCAGGCTATGCCCGGCGCCGGCCTCACCGACGAGTACACCGTTGCGGCACTTGCCGTGGCAGTATATTGCAACTACGAGCAGAACCCCGACGAAACCTGCCGTATGTTGGATTTCTTGAACGGACCAAAGGAGATGACGGGCTTCGACCAACAGTTCGTCCGCGACCGTCTGAAGGGGCGCGGCTACATCGTCCGCTCGTATTTTAAGGGTGCTACACCCGAAAACAGCTACACAGCCACCGCACCCTACACTGTGGAGGTGAGCGAGAACAGCCACTCTCGCGAAGAGGATGGTTATGTGAAGTTGTTCGTCCGCTCATCGGGTGCAGACAGCCCACGCCCCATCACGCTCCGCAAGAAGCCAAGCACGGGGCAATGGTTCGTGTGGCAGCCCGCATCGCTCCTCACAGACGTGCGCAAGCCGGCGGAAAGCGACCCTTGGAAATAACTGAACAAAGCGGAGAGCCGTCGCTGGCTTTCCGCTTTCCGCGAAACTGCGATATTGCGGTGCGTTTTGCGCCGCATTGTCGTGCTGATGTATATTTCAACTTTTCAATTAATTGATGTTTATGAGAAAAACACTCTTCTTTGTATTAATGGCATTTTTTTGCGTGTCATTCAGTGCTGCGGGCAGATCCTCTAAGAAAGCGTCTGGAGTTGTTAGAGACGCAGTTGTCAACACGGCGCGAAACTTCACTAAGAAGGTAGAGCTTTCTTCGCTTCCCACCACGCTCGAAGAGCTTCAAGCGATGCCCGAGGCTGCCCTCACCGACGAGTATGCCGTTGCGGCACTTGCCGTTGCCGTATACTGCAACTACGAGAAAAACCCTAACGCAACCTGCCGCATGATGGCCTACTTGTATGGCCCGAAGGAGTTCACGGGGTTCGATGAGCAGTTCGTCAGCGACCGTCTGGCGGGGCGCGGCTACGTTATGCGCTCCTACCTCAAAGGCGCAACGCCCGATAACAACTACACTGCCACTACTCCTTACACTGTGGTGGTCAGCCAAAACAGAAACTCGCGCGTCGAGAAAGGGTATGTGAAGTTGTTCGTCCGCTCGTCGGGTGCAGACAGCCCGCGCCCCATCACGCTCCGTAAGAAGCCAAGCACGGGACAATGGTTCGTATGGCAGCCCACGGCACTCCTCACAGACGTGCGCAAGCCAGTGGCGGATGACCCTTGGAAATAACGACACATCGGGGTGCCGGCATCGGCTCCTCGGTTCGTAACCGTATTTTGAAGGACGTGGCACAGTGTGCCGCGTCTTTCGTTTCCCGTGCGGACGATAAGCATGCGCCGCATGGCGTCTGAGGTCGCCAAAATCCAAATAAGGGAGGGAAAGTTTTGCGCTTTTGCGTTTATGTGTAACTTTGTGGAAAAATACCTGCGAAAGAATGTTGGAAAGTTTAAACAAACGGCGCCGCAAGTTGCTGTGGAACGCCATCAGAAAGACACGGTTTAATACGGATCTGCTGAAATACATTGCTAACAGATGTCGCCTCTTGTTCCACAACAAGATGAAGACGACAACGGTGCTTCACCCCACCAATGCGATGATAGAGCTTGGAAACATCTGCAACCTCCATTGCCTGATGTGCCCGCGCGAATACCAGTACGGACGGGAGATGGACAAGGGCTTTATGCCGTTGGACAAAGCCAAGGCCATAGTGGACGAGATGATACCATATATGGACTCTATCGGGCTGACGGGGTTGGGCGAGACGCTCCTCTATCCTCATTTGTTAGAAATCGTGCAGTATATTAAGAAACGCAAACCCGGTGTGGTCATCACCCTGTCAACAAATGCCAATTTCAATGGCTATTGGGAGAAGATGCTGCCGTTGCTGCCCTATGTCGACAACGTGCAGTTCTCCGTCGACGGCGTCGGCGAGGTGTACGAGACAATCCGCCCCAACACCCGATTCCAGGAGATAAGCGACAACATTGAGAAAACCATCTCGGCGGCGAAGGATGTGCAGTTTATGCTCAACTTCGTGATAACGGAGCAGAATTACACCGATATGCCGAATGTCTTGCAGTTCGCCCACAGCCGCGGCATAAACTATGTGAATTACAACTGCGTGAACGTCGCTTCGATGCCCAACTGCTCGAGAAACTACTATGCGTTTTTCCTGTCTGGCGAGTTCAAGCAGACTTGCGAGGCGGTGCGGAGGCAGGCGGCCGCGTATGGTGGAATGGAGGTTACGGGACTGCAATATCCGGAGAATGCCTCGTTCAGGGATTGTGTGTTCCCGTGGCAATATCCTTACATCACCTGGGACGGCTACTATGTGCCGTGTTGCGGGAAGCCTTTCCCCAAGTTGCTGAATTTCGGCAACGTGTTTGCCGATGGCGGCGTGATGGCCGTCTTGAACAGCAAGAAGGCGCAACAGTTCAGGAAGCAGTGGCAGAACAACGCTGCGCCGCAGTTCTGCCATAATTGCCAACTTGTGGACTTCTAAACATCTTGCCGCCCCCCCCGTAAAAGCCCTTGGCAAAAGAGAGGCGTGTGCCACCGTAGTGTGCCACACGCCTCTCTTTATCTCTGTTTTTATTTGTTGCCTTCGCAGCCTTTTGCGCTTTCTGCAAAATTCGCCCCGCTTCGCGGGGAGT
>CAVGRN010000071.1:0-10618 GCA_963631545.1 Paludibacteraceae bacterium
TTATCTAAAAGCCGATAACCGCTTGATTGATTGCATCTTGTCGGCCGTTTCTCTCCATTCCTGTTCTAATTCGGATTCGGGGAGGATGCCTCCGCCCGCCATCAGTTGCACGGTGTTCCGACCCGTCCATCTCATACATCGCAGGTTGACGTAGAGGCGGGTGTCGCCATTTGGCTCGTACCAACCCAGGAATCCGGAATAGTAGGTTCTTTGTCTGCTTTCGTTCCGAAGAATGAAGTCGATGGCTTCCTCCTTGGGCAGTCCGCAAACCGCCGGGGTGGGGTGAAGCTCAGCTATTACGTTGACGATTTTTTCAGGAGGAATGTTGAACCGAAGGTCGGTGCGGAGGTGCGCGAGGTGTGCGTTCTCGTGGGTGTATGGACCATTTTCGGCTTCAATTTCAGTATGTTTCAGTATGCACTGTCGTAGATAGTTGGCGACGATGGCTTGCTCTTGTTTGTTTTTCTCGCTCCAAAGTAGAGGCGTTTCGTTCCCGTTTTGCATAGTTCCTGCCAAGGCGATTGTTCGCATTTCGCCGTTTTGGCCTTCTAAGAGTATTTCGGGTGTTGCCCCCAACCACATACCCGTAGCGTCGGTCTTGAACAGGTAGACCATTGCATTGGGGTAGGTGAGGCATGCCTCAGCAAAGAGCCGTGCAGCGTCGGGGTGAACCTGCCGCTCCTCCGTTCTTGCTAACACCAATTTGCGAAAGGTATGTTCCACCTCGGCGTGAAATTTTTGAAAATCTCTCGCATACGAGGTGGAAACATTGTTTTTAGGTGTCTTTTGAAAATCTTTTTTCGTTAGGAAATGAAGATTGGGAATAGGAAATTCTTCGCATTCATCTGGTTGTAAGACGATTATCGGATTGTTCCGAGTGGAGAATGGTGCGAAGACAAACGCAGAAGAGTGTGCCCGGAGTTCCTCTATTTCTTGCAGTTTTATTGGATTCTCCGTCGTTATCATTTTGGCGACCTTTTCGTTTGGAAAACGATAGATGGCAAAATTTCTCGATTGGGCAATCTTCTCTTGTAAAAATCCTAATTCTTCCTCACTCATTTTTCTTCGGTACTAACTCTCATCAATGTCTAACACGCCAAGGTCAAAGCAAAGTCCTAAGTTCTCAACGCTCAATACCCCTTAGCCCGATTCTCCTCAATCTCGTCCAACAGACTTTGTGGGATGGTTTCCTTCCCTTCCCGCTGGATGCATTTCAGACAAGCCATTTCGCGCGAGTACATACGTCCGATGCAGTAGTTGGAGTGGTCGCAGTTGACGCGGTAATGTTCATCTGCCCGCATTTTGTTGACGAACTCTGGGTCGTTGAGTACGGCGCGCGCCATTGCCACAAATTCAAATCCGTCGTCCAACACCTCGTCGATTTTCTCCCTTGAAATCAGTCCGCCGATGTAGCACAGCGGCATCTTGACTGCAGCGCGGAACTTCAAGGCGTCTTCTAAGAAATAAGCCTCCTTGAAGGGCACGGTTGGCACCATATATTTTCCGCCGAGTCGGACTAAGATTGGCATCATCAGTCCTTTCATATAGTAGGACATTGTGCGGAGAGGCATGGCACCTCGCATCACGTCCATTGGTGCGCTGCTCACGAATCCGCTGCTCAGCACTAACGCGTGTGCGCCGCACTGCTCCAGGGTTTTTGCCACTTCGATGCTTTCGTCTATCTCCATGCCTTTGCGGCAGCAGTCGCGCATGTTCATCTTTACTAAGATTGCCATATCACCCTTGGCTGCGCTCATCACGCTGTCCATTGACATTTTCATAAACCGCATACGATTCTCTAACGAACCTCCGTACTCGTCGTGGCGGCGGTTAGTGGAAGGCGAGAGAAACTGGCTGATCAGGTAGCCGTGGCCGGCGTGCAGCTCCACAGCGTCGAAGCCTGCCTCGCGTGCTAAGTTTACACCGTCGCCGAATGATTTTGCCACATGCTCGATCTCGTCTTTTCTCATTCCCCTCACAAAGGTGGGCGAGTAGAGGTTGAAGCCGTTTGAGGCTGAAATGGGGGTACAGCCGCAGATGTTGCGGTGCGACATATTGCCGCAGTGTCCTATCTGGATGCTTGCCGCCGCCCCCTCTTTGTGGATGGCGTCGGTTATTTTGCGCAGTCCGGCGATGTTCTCTTTCTTGAGCCACAACTGGTGGGGGAAGGAGAGTCCGCTTTGCTCAACGGAGGCGTAGGCTAATGTAGTCATACCGATGCCGCCGCGGGCAACGGAAACGTGGTAGTTATAGAGCATTTCGGATGGTGCGTTGTTGGGGCACATGCCCTCGAACGCTGCAGAACGTATGGTTCGGTTGCGCAGAGTCAGCGGACCGATTTTTCCTGGCGTGAATAAAGTAGACATCGTATTTCGTTTAGTGAATATATTTTTTTAGTAGATGAATGGGAACACTCTTTTCAGGTTGAGGTTTGCCATTTCGGGGAACATCTTTTTGTATTTCTTGTGGACGGTGTTGGCGCGTGGCACAAGGTTTGCGAATGTCCAGATGAAGAAGACCGCGCCTGCCCAAGACCAGGTGAGAATTGCCCATCCCAGCCACTCGGTCAACTCGCCGAAGTAGTTGGCAGAGGTTACATAATTATAGAGTCCGCCCTTGGGAAGGTAGTGGTTGGTGTCTCCCGGCTTGCGGAGATGCCTCACGATATGGTCGGAGTGGAGGTTGATGCCCATCCCCGTGAAGAAAATAATCGTCCCGATGATGAACTGCGGTGTGCAGAACCACTCGTTCGTGTAGAGACCGTCTGGGGCGAAGTGGAAAATCCACCCACCCTGCATCAGTCCGTTTAACGTGTTGAAAACAACGCCCATCAGCATAATGGAGATAGGCATCCTACTCTTCGTTTTAAATAGGAGAGGAAAGATGAACGAACGTTGGAAATAGTGCGTCTGGAAGATGAGAAACATCACCAAAGGTGCGGCTTGGAATGTCCGCTCTGAAAACCACCAGCAGAGGCACATCACAATGAAGACGGGCGCCTCCATTAAAATCCAACCTAACCGGTTGTTGACCGTTACGCCCCATTTCTTGTTGTACATGATGCCATAGCCGGCATCGACGAAGTAGAGCGCAATGAAAACAATGACGGCGATGCCCGTCATTATCCATAGAAATGTGGGGAAATTCCCAGCGTTTAGTATATCCATAAAAATCTTTTTAACTGAATTTGTGCTTTACACAAAGTTATATTTAAAAAATGTGAAAAACGCAACGCTGCAATGAAAAAGAAAAAAGTTTCATTCGTCAAGGATTCTTTGGCGCATTCTTTTTGTTCTCGCATTTTTATGTTGTATTTTTGAAAAAATATGTGATTAACCAAAAGTTTTCTTGTGTATATATGAGACGCACTTACATTTTTTTGTTTTTTGCACTCGTTTTGTCTGCTCTTTTTAGCCAGTGTTCAGACAAGGGAAAGGAGGCTACTTCCTTTAACGAGAAAGTAGTGGGCTATACATCTGGGCAAGTGTCGCGTGGCGCTTCGGTGCTTCTGCTCCTCTCGTCCGATGTGGATGAGTCTGTCTACAAAGAGTCGGATCTTTCGAAGTTTATGACTATTTCGCCGGCGGTGAATGGTAAGTTTTCTTTCTCTGATGCGCACACCATCGTTTTCAAGCCGTCCGAAGATATGGCGTATGACACGGAGTATGAGGTTACTGCCGACCTTGGCGAGCTCTTCGATGATGAGTCTGGCAAATTCTCCTTCAAATTCAAGACCCACCCATTCAAACTGAATGTCGGGTTTGATGATTTTTCGGTGGATGACCTTAGTTATTACTATAAATTCACGGTAAGGACGTTGGACGAAGAGTCGCTGGAAACGGTGAAGTCTGCTGTGAGTGTTTCCGGCGTTTCCGCGGAGTCTGTGAATTGGGAGGAGAAGAGCCGGCAGCAGTTCCAGTTGACTGTCAAAGTCCGTCCCGGCGGTGCGGGCGTGTTGACCCTCTCATCGGTAGAACGTGCTGACCTCGGTCTTTCCGCTGAGACGTTGATTACGGAGGATGTGCCAGACAATGCGTCTCTGAGCGTTTTCGACGTTTCTTTTGTCAGCAGCGACACAAAATACATTCAAGCCGTCTTCAACAAGCCGTTGGATCCAACTCAAAATCTGATGGGTTTGGCTTACATTGAGGATAACACATCCCAAGCAGTTGAGGTGGATGGCAATAAATTGAAACTCTTTCCAGACAATAATCAGCAGAAGGAAACGGTTGATGTGTTTCTCTCGCAGAGTATCCGTGCCAAAAACGGTATGCGGTTGGGTAAAAACATCACGAAGAGTGTGGATCTGAAGATCGAACTCCCATTGTGCGAATTTATCGGTGACGGTGTGATTATCCCTCAGACAGAGAAACTGATTGTTCCGTTCCGCGCCATATATCTGAAAGGTGTGCATGTAACGGTTTACAAGATTTTTGCGAACAATATCGCTTCGTGGTTGCAAAATGACGAGTTGAATAGTTGCGAAGGACTTCGCCTCTTTGGTCGTCCGGTGGCTGTTACAACATTCTTTATGGATGAGGCTTCCAACTTGACGCAGTGGCGCAACTACGCGGTAGACCTCTCCAACTTGGTGAAGGTGGAGCCAGGCTGTATGTATCGTGTGGAGTTGAAGATGGACAAACGACTCACGGCGTGGCCTTGCGCAGAATCTGCCAAGATAGACAAGTCGCTCTTCGAGCAGGAGGACAAGCTGAAGCTTGCCGAGTTGAACGAGAGTTTTGATACGGGCGACACCTATTATTATATGTCCGACGATTGGTCGGATTACGTATGGGAGGAGTCAAAAGACCCCTGCACGAGTTCCTATTATGTGGGGAAAACCGTTGGAAAGAATGTTTTCGCAACGAATATCGGTTTGTTAGCCCTTTCCTCGAAAGCAGATAAACTGATGGTGGTTGCAACCGATTTGGTTACTGCGAAAGCCGTGTCGGATGTGGACATAGAGGTTTACAACCGGCAGAACCAACTTATCGGCAAATCTCAGACGGATGGCGACGGCCAGGCTCAGTTCTCGTTCGATGGCAACTTGGGCGCACCATTCGTGGTGATGGCAAAGAAAGGCACGGATGTGTCTGGTTTGCGTGTGAAGCGTGGTGCGGAGCTTTCAACCAGTACGTTCGATGTGTCGGGCGAGGTGATTCAAAAAGGTTTGAAGGGATATATTTATGGAGAAAGGGGCGTTTGGCGTCCGGGCGATACGCTCTTCCTCTCGTTTATGTTGAATGACAGAGAGAAGACATTGCCAGAGAACCACCCAGTGGTATTCGAACTGAGCAATCCGTTAGGCAATACCTACAAGACGATGACAAGGACGGAGGGTAAACTCGGCCTTTACACATTTGTCGTGCCAACCGAGGCAAGCGTGCCGACGGGCAGTTGGCTGGCAACCGTTAAAGTGGGCAGCGTATCGTTCAGCAAGCGCCTGCGCATTGAGTCAATCAAACCTAATAGGTTGAAAATCAATTTGAGTTTGCCAGACGAGTTGAGTGCGGGAACGCAATACTGCAACCTCCGCTCGGAGTGGTTGAATGGCGGCACATCGCACGACCAACGTTATGAGGTGGTGGCGAACATCGTGAAGGGTTCAACTTCATTTGACAAGTGGAAGGGCTACCAGTTTGACGATATTACGCGGACTTTCGAGTCGAAAGAGGAGGAAGTGGCAAAGGGTTCAACCAACTCGTCGGGAGGTGCTTCTGTTTCGTTCAATATGCCACGCTTGACGGAGGCTCCGGGAAAATTGAGATGTTCCATCACCACGCGCCTTTACGAGGCGAGCGGCGAGTTCAGTACGGATGTCCAGATGGTTACATATTCGCCTTACAGCAGATACGTCGGTATAAAACTTCCTACGAACGAGAAAGGTTATTTGCCTACTGGCTCTGACCAAACGATTGAGTTGGCTGCTGTTACCGAGGATGGACGGGCGGCTTCATCTGTAGCGCTTACCGTAGAGGTGAGCAAGTTGCAGTGGTACTGGTGGTGGCGGTGCGATTCGTACTCCCTCGCAAGTTACGCATCTTCATCCTACGAGAAACCATTGATTACACGCAAGCTCTACACCGCTTCCGATGGTAAGGCTAACCTCTCCCTCAATTTCAAAAATTCGGAGTGGGGTAACTATCTGATTAAGGTGAAGGATGCTGTTGGCGGACATACATCGAGTGTTGTGGCTTACTTCGATTGGCCAGACATGTCGGGCGCTCGTGGTGAAAATGGCCGTGAGAATGTCGTAACGCTCTCTATCCAAACGGATAAAGACGAATATAAGCCAGGTGAGAATATCCGTGTTTCTTTGCCTACGGCGGAAGGGACGCGTGCGGTCGTATCATTGGCAAACAGTGCGGGAATCGTTGATTCCAAATTCGTGGAGTGTGTCGGCGGACAGACGGACGTGAGCTTCCCTGTTACCAAAGAGATGACGCCGAATGTTTATGTCTGCGCCACGCTGATACAGAAGTATGAACATACAACCAATGATATGCCAATCCGCCTTTATGGTGTGAAGTCGGTTGCCGTAAATTCTGACGAAACGATTCTGAAGCCAGTCATCGTGTCGAAGGATGAGGTGCGTCCGCTTTCACAATATGAGGTGAAGGTGAAGGAAGAGAATGGCCGCCCGATGGCGTACACGCTGGCGATTGTCGACGAGGGATTGCTCGACCTTACCCGCTTCAAGACACCGAACGCTTGGAATGCTTTCTTTGCGAAGGAGGCTCTCGGGTTGCGTATGTGGGACTTGTACGGTTTGGTTTGCGGCTCGTTTGGTGGAAAAATTGATCAGATGTTCAGCATCGGTGGTGATGAGTCGCTCTACAACGGGCCGAAGGCGATAGTAAACCGGTTCACGCCGATGGTTTATTTTGGTGGTCCGTTTGTGGTTGAGAAAGGTAAAACCAACACGCATAAGATTGATATTCCAAATTATAACGGAAGAGTGCGTGTGATGGTAGTCGCCGCCGATGGCTCAGCGTATGGTTCTGCCGAAAAATCGGTGTTCGTAAAGAAACCTTTGATGCTGACGGGAACGATGCCGCGCCAGATTGGTGTGGGCGATGAGATGACGGTTGCCGGCACTATCTTCGCATTGGAGAATAACGTGGGTAGAGTGAAAACGAAGATTTCCGTTTCTGGCGATTTACAGATCATCGGAGAGGATGAGATCTCTACGGAGTTTAGTGGTACGGGTGACGAGTCCGTTCTCTTCCGCGTGCGTGCGGGCAAGAATGCAGGTCAAGGCACAATCACGTTGACTTCAACTTCTTCGTCGGACAAGGCAGTCTACTCGTCTGACATTGCGATTCGCTCTGTGAGCCAGCGGTTGTCTAAGTTCAACATTTTCGAAGTGAAGGCAGGCGGTAAGAGCAGTGAGTCGCTTAGTGCGCCAGGCAACGAACGCCAGTCCATCTCGCTTGAAATGTCGTTGGTTAAGCCACTGAATGCGTCTGGCCGTGTGGACGAGCTTCTCTCTTCTGCTTATTCGAGTGCAGAGCGAATCGCATCGACGGCACTTTCGCAACTCTACCTTTCGGAATTTTCTCAACTGACAGACGATCAGAAGAAAACCATTGAGCAGGATGTGAAGAATGCCATTGAGAAGCTTGCGGCATATCAAACCAATGAAGGTGGAATTGCCCTTTGGCCTAACAGTGGGTTCACGGAGCGTTGGATTTCCGCATATGTATTGATGTTCTTGAACGAAGCGTCTAATAAGGGCTACTTTGTGAATGACAATATGAAGAAGAACCTCCGCAAGTATGTGCAGACGCAGGTACGCAATTGGAAGTCGGGCGCATCGGGCTACGAGACGCACACGATTGCATTCTCACTCTACGTTTTGGCTTCGTCCAACCAATCGAATACGCAAGAATTGGGTACGATGAACAGAATGAAAGAGTCTGCTGCCAATATGATTGAGAACGACCAGTGTCTGCTCTCCGCTGCATACTCGCTTGTCGGCAGGAAGGATGTCGCAAAGCAACTGCTCAACCAAAAAGGCAACGGGGTTTATTATTGGAGTACGCCGGATGTGTCGAGAGTCATCGCCCATTCGTTGGCAAATATGTCTGATGCTGGTGAGGTGGCAGAGAATCTGCGTTCCATTTTGGCATCAGACGCTTATATGTCGTCGTGCGAGGTGGGAATGGCGTTCCATGCGATGAATGTCTACTACAAGAAGTTTGGTAAGTCTGACGAGATGAACTTCACTCTCCGCGTAGATGGCAAGGAGGTGGCAAAGGTAAAAGAGAAAGCCAATGTTTGGTCGTCGCCAATTGCCAGCGGCAAGTCGGGATGTAAGGCGGACGTTGAGAATAAGGGCAAGAGTGTGCTGTACGGAGCATGTTCGTCCGAGGGGTGGGCTGTTCAGTCGGATGTCAATGCCACGGAGAGCAATATCCGTGTACGTGTCGCCTACAAAGACCTTAATGGAAACCTTATCGATTCGAGGAGTATTGCGCAGGGAACGACTTTCAAGGCGGTGGTAACCGTGGATAATATCTCGGGCAAGTTGTTGGAGAACCTTGCGGTTACACACATTTTGCCGTCGGGCGTTGAGGTTCTGAGTGCGCAAAATGACAAAGCCATCAGTTACCAGGATGTGAGGGACGACCGTGTGCTTTCCTACATTGATGTGTTGGAGCGCGGCGCATCCGTGTCGATGACTTTGAGTCTTTCTGCGACATACGCTGGTAATTATTATGTGCCAGCCATCGTGGCAGAGGGAATGTACAACAACACGCTGTTCAGCAATACCAACAGCGGACAAATGGAGGTGCGCTCGTATTAATTGGGGCGAATCAATAACATCGTGGAAAAGGAAGAGTGTGTGGGCTGATGGCTTGCACACTCTTCTATTTTTTTTCTTTCCCGCTGGGGTGTGGCGAAAACATTTTGGTGTTTTCGGACTTTTTGGGCGAAAACATTTTGGTGTTTTCGGACTTTTTGGGCGAAAACATTTTGGTGTTTTCGGACTTTTTGGGCGAAAACATTTTGGTGTTTTCGGACTTTTTGGGCGAAAACATTTTGGTGTTTTCGGACTTTTTGGGCGAAAACATTTTGGTGTTTTCGGACTTTTTTGACAAAAACATTTTGGTAAGTCTTGAAAATGAGGCATATTTGCAGCCGAAAGTGGATGTGAATATAAGATTATGGGACAAATATTTAAAAGGAAATTGTATGATCGTCTGCTCGAATGGAAACGCAGCCAAAACGGGAAAACGGCGGTTTTGGTTGAGGGCGCCAGACGTGTCGGCAAATCAACATTAGTTGAACAATTCGCACGGAACGAATATGAATCATACATACTTATAGATTTCAACGAAGCATCTGACGAGGTGAAATCTTTGTTCAAAAATTTGATGAACAAGGATTTTATTTTCCTCCAATTGCAGTCTTTCTATAATGTCGTCCTGAAGGAACGAAAATCTGTAATTGTCTTTGATGAGGTGCAAAACTGCCCTTTGGCAAGGCAAGCAATTAAATATTTGGTCAAGGATGGTCGATACGATTATATCGAAACGGGGTCGCTCATCAGCATTAAAAAGAATACGAAAGACATTACGATTCCCAGTGAGGAGGAACGCTTTACTCTCTATCCGATGGATTATGAAGAATTCCGCTGGGCTTTGGGGGACGAAGCGACTGTGCCTTTGCTTCGCACTTTCTACGAGAAGCGGCTTCCGTTGGATAAAGTCCATAGAGACAAACTGCGCGACTTCCGGCTTTATATGTTAGTGGGCGGAATGCCTCAAGCGGTGGATGCTTATATTGAAACCAACAATTTCAGCATAGTAGATCATATTAAGCGAGGCATCATCAAGGTTTATTTGGAAGATTTCCAGAAACTTGATGAGACTGGTCGCTTGGAGGCAATGTTTAGGGAGATCCCGTCCCAACTTAGCCAAAACAGTAATCGCTATAAAGCATTTTCCGTATTGGGTGATACCAATAATGGAAAACTTTTGGAACTTTTAAAAGATCTCGATGATAGTAAAACGGCACTTTTCTCTTATCATTCTAATGACCCTAATGTTGGCATGTCGCTGACCAAGGATGTTTCAAAGTATAAAATTTTCTGTGCTGATACGGGACTTTTTGTTACCCTCGCGTTTTGGGATAAGGATTATACGGAGAATGTCATCTATCAGAGGTTATTGAATGATAAGCTCTCTACTAACCTAGGATATGTTTATGAAAATGTGGTTGCGCAGATGTTGACTGCATCGGGTAATAAACTCTTTTATTACACGTGGTCTAAGGATGAGAACCATTACTACGAGATCGATTTCCTTTTGTCGCGGGGAACAAAACTAAATCCCATTGAAGTGAAATCTTCTGGTTACAGGTCTCACAAATCGTTAGATGTTTTCTGCCAAAAATTCTCTCACATTGTTGAAAAACGGTATCTGATATATACCAAGGATTTGTTGAAGGATGAGGAAACACTCCTCGTCCCGGTTTATATGACTCAGTTTTTGTGAATTTATGAGGGTTGGCTTATGTCATAAAGGGAGGCCTTAGTGGCGTGCTTGGGTTTGGCTTGCCACCTCCTCCCCTCGCAAACTCTTTTTTATCCTCCTCCCAAGTGATAGGAATG
>CAVGRN010000072.1:0-10338 GCA_963631545.1 Paludibacteraceae bacterium
TTATTGTTCAAAAACAAAGATATACGTTCCTTATATTTTTGTCAATCCCAATAAATGGGGAGGGGGGAAGCAAAAATACATTTTTTCTGCCCCACTCCGCCATTTTCACAAACCGGTGTCCACAAGATATCCTTTTTTCCCGCCTCTTGCAAAATGCGTTGGTTGAAATACATCCAGCTCAAATCGCGTTCCCCATAAATCTTCTTCATAAAAATATCGTCCACCAAATCTTTATAGGCAGGATTGTAATTGTCCATTGCGAAGCGGGCGATGCCCTCGGCAAAGTCGCCGATACGCTCCAAAGCATCGTTGATTTTCAGCAATGAAAGCACCAAGCGGAGGTCTATCGCCACGGGGCTGTAGAGTGCGATGTAGTTTTCGCAGTCGCTGTCGATCATCAACTCGTAGGCATTTTTTTAAATTTGACTTTGTTTTGTTTCTCTCTTCATCGTTTCGAGGAATCAATCCTCTTTGTTTACTGGCAAATGTAGAGGGCAAGGGTTACAGCCAAATTTCGTTGAAGTCACGAGTGGGTGAAGATTGTATTACAACGGGGTTACAGCACGACATGACCTGCCGCAACTTCATCATAGCATACTAAATCGTTAATTATCAAAATATTACAAGACACCCTACAACAAGACAGGATTACTCCAAAGGAAGGATGGCACTGCGTTGCCCCAACTCAATAACCTCTAAATCGCGCACTTTCGCCCCATCTATGACAAAACGCATCAGCGTGCGCACTTTGTGGAAGCCAAACGTGCCGGCAGCCCCAGGGTTAAGGCAAAGCACACGCAGCTCGGGGTCGTATGCCACTTTCAAAATGTGCGAATGACCGCAAACGAACAAGGTGGGTTTAGACTGATACAAAAGGTCTTTGATGCCTGGCGCATATTTCTTGGGATATCCCCCGATGTGCGTCATCACGACGCGCACCTCCTCGCATGTGAATTGCAGAACTTTCTTCTGCCTCAAACGTATGTCCTGCCCATCCACGTTGCCATAAACGGCGCGGACGGCATGGTCGGCACTCAAGCGGTCAATGATTTCCATCGTGCCGATGTCGCCCGTATGCCAGATTTCGTCGCACTCGGCAAAGTACTCCAAATAGCGGTCGTCCCAACATCCGTGGGTGTCAGACAGAAGGCCGATGCGCTTCATCTCATCTGTTTTTTCACGATTTCCTTCACATAATCGTAGAAAGGAAGCTCGTAGACCTCACCCAATTTCTTGCCGAGGATAATGATTTGAGCCACCGTCCGGAAGTCGCTTCCCGAGAGGATAGGCTCGAACGTGTCGTCCGACTTCACCAAGCGCAGTTCGTAGACATACTCCTGCACGTTTTTGGAGAGAAGTCCGCCATACGAGTAGTTGCTCGTTTGCTCATACCGTTGGAAGGCGATGCGCGAGCCCGTCAGCACAAGCGGCTGCCACTTGCCCCACTCCCAGTGCCAGAACCGTCCGCCGCGGCGCATCTCCTTTGTGTCGGGGTCAAACTCGTAGAAACCGACAGCCCAAATGAGGAAACTACCCGCAGCAACCAGCAGCAGCATAATGGGTAATTCGAAAAGAGAGAAATCAATCAACATCGTACTCCAATCTTTAAACGGCGCATCGAATGTTACGGCATGCCAAATCCACGTCAGAAGGACGGCAAGCGCGCCAAAAATCAGCATACTGCCCAACACCACAATCGGAATCTTGAAATAGGTTCCCTGATTGACGGTCAACACGTTCTCTCTTTTCAACTTAGTTTCCATATCTATTTGATTTGCAAAGACATATCAAGACAAAAAAGTAGACTTTCAGTCTTGAATATCTTTGATACGATTAATCAGTTCGTCGCCCAAAGCAGTTTTCACTTGGATGTGCCGTTGCACCTCCACCACGAAAGGATTTTGCTCGAATATGCCGCGCACATTCTCAAAATCCTTCATTTTCTGTTCTTCATCGCCATCTACGCCGAAACCGGTTTTGGTGGTGAGGGTGAACTCCTTCTTGGCATCCTCGTAGAGCATCTTGTCCAACGACACGACGGAATCCTTCCACTTATCCACCATTGAGAGGATGTCCTGAATAGTGAACTCGTCAATGGATTTCCCGAATGCCGCCTGGATTTTTTTTATCGCCCACGTCCACTCATAGGTGTAGTAGTTTCTGTGGATTTCTGCGAAACGTTCGTTGAGTTTGTCGATGGTGTCCAACTCACCATTCTCCACCTTCTCTATCACATCATTGACGAGCGACATAGGCAAAATCAAACCCGACAAGTCGACCCATTCGCCCTCGCCTATCTCCGTGTCAGGCTTCAGCCGTTCACGAATCTCTTTGATGGATTTGAACCGAGTGTCCTCCAACCGCTTGATGAGCGAGTTGCCAAGGAACTTGGCGATACCCTTATGGTAGAGCGAAATGCCTTTTTTCAGCGAAGAGACTTTGATGCGCGTGTTTTGGTAATAGTAGGACGAGCACTCCTCGCCGGCGATTTGCTGCAACTGCCGCAAGATTTCCATACCCGAGCACATCTTCTGGATGGTGTAAGGGCTGAGCAAGTTGAAGTTGATTTGGTCTAACTTATGCGGATCCTTGCGTTTATCGCGCTTCGGCCATTTCTGTGCGTCGCGGATGGTGCCGACGCTGCGCAGGTTGGCCGCTGGCACAAGGTGTGTTTCGTTGTTATTCTCTATCAGATAGGAGAAAGGCAGATTGGTGGTGTCTGGGTGTGTGGTGTGCCGCCCCATAATGAGTGTGAACGCTCCTATTTTGGCAGGCCAAAGAATGTAGGAGTCGCTCGTGGTTTTAGAACCACGCTCCACAACACCCTGGTGTATCGGACCGAGTTTGTACATGTGGTTGCTCTGGTTGCTGCCCGAGCCGGCGTTAAGGAACGAGAACATACCGGCAATGAGCAGACTCGACTTATGGTGCGTAACCGTGAACGGACCGGCAAACACCGATGCCGCCTCGCCGTGGAAGCCTTGGCAGTTGCAGAAGAAGAGCGTGTCTGTGGCAGAATACTGCTTGCCAATCTGGCACGCCTGCCCCACGAAACACTTGTCAATCATCGCACCCTCGGACACTTCGCTGCCCGATGAAATGATGAAATCGTGCGCCACCACGTTGATACCCAAAAACACAGGTGCATACTGGTTGCTGTTGATGGTTCCGTTGCGGAGTTCTGAGCAACCCTTCAGCGTGGCGTAACTGCCAATCCGGACATTCTTGATGCAGCCGCAATTGCGAATCAGCACATTCTCGCCCACCTCACCCATTTCCGACGAAATGGAGTCGGCATACGATTTTATCATCTTTTGCAGTCTCTCAATCAGTCGTGCGCGGTGGCGGTAGAGTGCCATCATATAGGCAATGTGGGCGGAGAGATTGTCGCAGATAGGCACCTCACGGCCTCCGCCCTCGTTGAGCGGTGAAACATCAATGCCATTACCAAAAGAAGACTTCTCGGACACCAAAATCAAATCCACATTCTCCACAATGGTGCCAGCGCCAATCTTGTAGTTGGCAATGTAATCGCCCACCCGACCAATGTAGACATCATCCCCAATCTCGCAGTTATGAATCGTGGCGTGATAGATACCCGAATGACGAACGATTCCGCCCTCCAACTCGTGTTCCTTGCCGAAACGACCCAAACGGATTTTTCCAGAGAAATGGGCATCGACCACAAACTCCGGTGCGAACTGCTCCTGCACTTCCACTAAGTTCCAGTCTGCCGCCGAACAGCCTTGCGCCACCAATGTTGCGATTTCCTCTTCTTTAAGCTTTCTGTATGACATTATATTTGTATTCAAGATTTATAAATTCACGCCTCCTCGGGATTCTCGTCATACGTTTGGTAGAGAAAATCATTGTAGGGGAAGCGTGTGATGTGTATCTCCTTCACCTTTTTGTAGAGAAGCGATTTCAACTCCTCAAGGTTCGTCTTGTCTTTGGCAGAGATGAAGATGCAGTTTTCCTGCATTTTAGACATCCAGGTCTTTTTCAGTTCCTCAAGACTGATGTTCTCTCGCGTCAACGGCGTGAGGTCATCCTCCTCCTTCGGTGTGTAGGTGAAAGCGTCTATCTTGTTGAAGACGATGATGGTGGGTTTTTCTTCGGAATTAATCTCCTGCAAGGTTTTCTCCACCACGGCGATTTGATCTTCGAATGTTGGGTTGGAAATATCCACGATATGCACCAACAAATCTGCCTCGCGCACCTCGTCGAGTGTCGACTTGAACGACTCCACAAGATAATGCGGAAGTTTTCGGATGAATCCCACGGTGTCTGTCAGCAGAAACGGCAGATTGTCTATGGTAACCTTGCGCACAGTGGTGTCGAGCGTGGCGAAGAGTTTGTTTTCGGCGAAGACATCCGACTTGCTGATGACGTTCATCAACGTCGATTTTCCAGCATTGGTGTAGCCTACCAAAGCGACGCGCACCATCTTGCCGCGGTTTTTCCGTTGTATTACCTTCTGTCTGTCAATAGATTTCAGTTCCTCCTTCAAGAGGGATATTTTGGTGAGGATGATACGACGGTCTGTCTCGATCTGGGTTTCACCGGGGCCTCTCATACCGATACCACCACGTTGGCGTTCCAAGTGCGTCCACATACCCGTCAGGCGGGGCAGGAGGTATTTATACTGCGCCAGTTCCACCTGCGTCTTAGCGTGAGCGGTTTGAGCGCGCTTTGCGAAGATATCGAGGATAAGGCTGGTGCGGTCCAGAATCTTCACCTCCAACTCCTTTTCGATGTTGCGGATTTGCTTCGGCGAGAGTTCGTCATCGAACAGTGCCAAGCCTATTTCGTTTCCCTCGTCAGCCTGTTCTTGTATGTAGGCTTTGATTTCCTCTAATTTTCCAGGACCGACAAAAGTGTTTGAGTTGGGAGCGTCCAACCGTTGCAGAAAAATTTTCTGCGGATGTGCGCCAGCCGTTTCGGCAAGGAATGCCAACTCGTTGATGTATTCCTTTTCCTTCTGCTCGTTTTGCTGCGGAGTGATAAGGCCGACAAGCACTGCCTTCTCCTCGTATATCTCTGTTTTAACGCTCTGTGCCATAAAAAACCAGATTCGTCTGGATGAGCCAGACCTACCATAACACAAAATTAGTCATTAGAACCCACAAAGAAGTTCCAATGACTATTAAATAATCCTAATCAGGCGGGCTGATTCTTCGCTGCCTCGCGGATTTGCGCCTCAACCTCGGCGGCGAGTTCCTCATTGTCGCGGAAGACATCCTTGGTGGCGTCGCGGCCCTGAGCCAACTTGGTGTCGCCGTAACTGTACCAAGAACCGCTCTTTTTGATGATGCCGAAGTCAACTCCAAGGTCAACCAACTCGCCCACGCGCGAGATTCCCTCGCCGAACATAATATCGAACTCTGCCTTGCGGAATGGAGGTGCCACCTTGTTTTTCACCACCTTCACGCGTGTCTGGTTACCAATCACGTTGTCGCCGTCCTTCAACTGTCCGATTCTACGGATGTCCAACCGTACGGAAGCGTAGAATTTCAAAGCGTTACCACCCGTGGTTGTTTCGGGATTACCGAACATCACACCGATTTTATCACGCAACTGGTTGATGAAAATGCAGCACGTATTGGTTTTGTTGATGCTACCCGTGAGTTTGCGGAGGGCTTGCGACATCAAGCGGGCTTGCAGACCCATCTTCGAGTCGCCCATATCGCCCTCGATTTCAGCCTTTGGCGTAAGGGCGGCGACGGAGTCGATCACCACGATATCAATAGCCGAAGAGCGTATCAACTGGTCAGCGATCTCCAAAGCCTGTTCGCCGTTATCGGGTTGAGAAATTAGCAAATTCTCGACATCCACGCCCAACTTCTCCGCATAGAAGCGGTCGAAAGCATGCTCGGCATCGATGATAGCGGCGATACCGCCCAAACGCTGCGCCTCGGCGATGGCATGGATGGCAAGCGTGGTTTTTCCTGACGACTCGGGACCGAAAATCTCGATTACCCTACCCCTTGGAAAACCTCCCACGCCTAATGCAAGGTCCAAACCGATAGATCCACTCGAGATGACCGGGATTTCTTCAATCTTATTATCGCCCATTTTCATAATGGTACCCTTCCCATGGTCTTTCTCGATTTTTTCCATAGCCAACTGAAGTGCCTTCAGTTTCTCATTGGATGGTTTTGTTGTTTCTTCCATTGATTAGTTTTTAGAATTGATTCTGCTATCGCAAAAATAGCATTTTTTCGGATAGTTCACAAAAAACGCAACCCGACGGCAAGACTAAAACCATCCTCCGCCGGATTGCGCTTTTTCATTTCTCTAATGTATTATTTCACAAGCACTTTATACGTTTCGCCTAAGATACGGACGAGGTAAACTCCCGTCTGAGGCACAGAGAACTCGTAGTAGTCGCCCACATAGAACTGGCGCGTACCCTCAGAGATGCCGCGACCTAAGACATCGAACACGCGTACATTCTGGTTCACATTCTCAAAGATAATCTTGCCCTCGTCGCCATAGACAATGAAAGGCAACTCTTTGTATAGAATCTCCAACTCGCCGTTGAGGATTTCTCCAAACGTATAGTTGTCAGAAATATCCACGCCATCACGCAACACATAGTAGTCGACCACCACATTTTCAGTGGTTCCGATCTCGGTGATAGAGCCTTCCACAATCACCACGAGCGAATCGCCCTCTGCAAGGACGCCCTGGGTGTAAGTGAAACTATCGTTGGTGAGCGGAGTTTTGTCGAAATACTTCTCATCGCTTGCCGCCATAATGTCGATTGGAGTGGACTTAGGGTAGATGGTAAGGTCGCCCTCCTCTACCACAATGTCATAGTTTTCTGCCAACAAACTATCGGCGAACCAGAAGTCGAACGTGTTAGGCGAGGTGCCGACGAACATCTGCTCGCCCGTAACGCTCGTGTGGAGCGTATCGCCCTCTGCCAAGCCGTCGCCCGAGATGACGATGCTGTCCACTCGCAATGGAGTGCCGTCATACTCTCTCTCGTCGGATACGGAAGAGATTTGGATGGTACGCTTGCCGATGCTTAACACTCCATCCACAAGGCGGACGTCGGTATAGTTTGAAGTAACATCCTCGCCAGCGGCATTCATAATCTTGTAAGACACCACCTTGTTAGGAACTGAGCCCTTGTCGGTTATCGAACCTTCAATTACGGCAACCACCTTATCGCCGTCGGAAATCTCAGACAAATCTGAGCGATTGTATGAGTAGCCCGAGTTGGTGAGCGGTGTTCCGTCATACATCTTGCTGTCGCTTGCGGCTGTGATGACGATTGGGAAGGAAACGCGGCGAATCAGGAGTGAACCGTCGGTGATGTCGAATACCACATCAGCGAAGTTAGGGTTGACGTTTTTAAAGTCTTCCTGTTCAATTCCCATAAAGTAGTAGCCTGCGTTCGTACCCTCGGCAAACTTGCTGTTATCAAGCACTACGACACTGTTTTCCACATTGTAGAGCGCATTATCGGTGGAAATGTTGAAGCCGTGGAGTCTGTGGACGCGTCCGTCGTAAACCACAGTGTCAACCTCGCCGACGATCTTCACAATGACACCCTCTATTGGGAGAATGTGCAAAGAATCGTGTATCACCACAAACTTGACATCCTTGAAGTTGTCGTTGGTGCAGATGAAATCGGCGGTGTCGAGATTCATTGAATATGCGCCTGCATTGGTTGCAGAAACTGAATCGACACCCGAGAAGATGATATCTTTTGCAGAAATCAGTTCATCGTTCGAGCTAAACTCATAACCCTTTACGGTATGCTCTGCTCCGTCATAGAGAACTGTGTCGCCATGCTCCGTCAGCGTAACGACAACTCCCGTTCTCGGACTAATCACAAGAGAACTATCAAGAACGATGAATTCCACATCCACAAAGTTGGTTGTGTTTCGGTTGGCGAAATTCTCGGCTGCGAGTGGCATCGACGATGTTCCGACATCGGTGCGTGCCACGATCGTATCTGTCTCTCCACCCACATACTCAAAGTCTGCCTCAGTGTAAAGCGGATTGCTGATTTCAACCAAATCGTAACCAGAAACCACGTGTTCCGTACCATCGTAAACCGAAGAATCTCCACGCTGCTGCAAGCGGACAACCACGCCCGAGATAGGGTCTATCTTCAACCAACCATCCTCAATGTCAAACACCACATTCGTGAAGTTCTCATTCAAGTTGATAAAGTCGGATGCAAGCAAGTCCATTGGATGAGTTCCAGCGTTCGTGCCTGTAGCCACGCTATCACCCGTATAGTTGAAATCGGACGAAGTGTAGAAATCAACCTCTGGCTGGACTTCAAATCCTGTTACCTTATGGGCAACACCGTTATAATTCTCCGTTAGGGTATGACCCTTCACGGCGATGTGCAATCCATCGACTGGAACAATTTCCAACGAATCGTGAACCACAACGAACTTCACATCTGAGAATGTCTTAGTGTTCAAATTCTCAAAGTCGCCAGGCGTCAAGCCCATACCATATTTGCCGATGGTGGTGCCACTGACAGTGGAGTCGCCCAAGTATTTGAAGTCGTCCACTGTATAGAGCGGAGTGTTACACTCCACCTGATAGCCGGAGATTGTCTGCTGTTGCGCATTGTAGACACGGCGTCCGCCGTTTTCGGTAATGGTAACCACCACACCCAACTTCGGTGAGATTTCCAAAGCACCATCCACAATCAAGAACTTCACATTCGTAAAGTTATGATTGATGTTTTCAAAGTCGGAAGGGAAAAGTTCCATAGGATAAACACCCACCTCTTTGCCCGACACATGGTCTTTGTCTGCCACGTTCAACTTCGCATCAGCAATGGTGTAGAGCGAATTATTGCTAAGGAATGAGTAGCCGTAAACATCGTGCGTCTCGCCGTCGTACTCTATGCGGTCGCTATTTTCAGTGATGGTAACCTCAACGCCATCAAGCGGATTGATGACCAACGAGCGGTGGACAATCACGAATGTAGGTTCGAAGTTAGGGTTACGATTGACGAAATCAGCCGACTCCAAATTCATTTGGTAAGAGCCAACCTCACGACCCTCTACCGTGTCGCGACCCTCAAACATAAAGTCGAGGACGGTGTAGGAATCGATGTTCGTTTCAAAGTGATAGCCCGTCAACTTGCGCACCTGGCCGTTGTAGACAAACGTGTCTGTTGGCTCGGTGATGGTAACCAAAACATTTGAATTGACATTAACGGTGAGGTCGCCGAACACCGTCGTGATGTCGTAGTTGTTTGGATCGGTGTTCTCATTCAACTCATATTCGAAAGTGTTCTTTACACTGCCCACCTTGGTGATTGTACCGGTAACATTGTATGTCGCACCCTCGTTTTCTGCGAAGTCATAGCCTTTCACCACCACCTCGCTGTTGGTAAGTGGCGTTCCGTCATACATCTTCTCGTCCGTTGCGGAAATCAAGACGATGCGGCGTTTCAAGACTTTGATTGTACCGAAGCTGTAGGTGATGTCAAAGTTGTTTCTGACATTTTCCAGCACAGACTGGTCGGTAGCATCCACATAGAACTCGTTGCGAGATTCTCCGACATTCTTCAAGGTATCGGTAAACTCGTAGAAGAGGATGCTGTTGCCGAACTCGTTCAACTCGGCCGTCGTCCAACCCTCGCCGCCGACGGTAACCTCCTCGCTGGAGAATGGAGTGCCATTGTAGACCATTGAGTCGATTTTAGATGTGAGGGTGATTGGGCGTTTTGTAACCGTCAACGTACCTGGAACAAGTTCAAACTTGTAGTTTGGCGTAACATCCGAATCACCACGCATCACACGGTAGTCTTTCACCACGTTAGAGACAGAACCCGCATTGGTGATGGTGCCTACCACATCAACCTCCAACACCTCATCATCACGGAGGATTCCGCCAGTGTAGGTGTAGCCCGACTGTGTCAGTGGAGTGCCATCGTACATCTTAGTCGAGTCGTTCGCCGTGATAGTGATGATCGAACTATTGGCGAAGATTCGCTGTCTACCATCCTGCTTTATCGTGTAGGTAACGATGAAGTTATTTTTCTCTGTATCAGAGAAGTCCGTTTCCTTCAAGTTCATTGGATAGTCGCCCACCGTTACACCCGAAGCGGTAGAATCGCCAGTGTATGAAACATACTTCAAATCATAGACAGGGTTGTCGCACGCAAGGTCGTAACCCGAGATTGTGTGCATTTCACCGTCATATTCGTGTTCGGCACGGTGGCCGGCGATGGTTACCGTTACGGAGAGCTTCTTGATCTCCAGCTTCACGCTCTGCTCGATTTGGAACGTCACCTTAACGTTCTTGTTGCCGCATGAGAACTCGTCTGAATTCAACACGTGCTCGTAAACG
>CAVGRN010000073.1:0-10146 GCA_963631545.1 Paludibacteraceae bacterium
TTAGAGGATTTTGGCGACTTCGAATATGAAGATAATCAAGCGAATAAAGAGAAAAGGCATATTCTCATTTGTCCACTTTTCGCCATCTCTCAAATGAGCAGATTAGAAGCAAATGCATTCAAGTAAGCAAAGAGACTCAACATTTTTTTAAAGAGTCTGAAAACTTTCTCCAATTCCCTTGCAGATTCAAAAAAAAGCAGTACCTTTGCAACGCCTTCGGAAAGAAGGCAATGGTATTGTCTCATGGTGTAATGGTAGCACTACAGTTTTTGGTACTGTCTGTCGAGGTTCGAATCCTCGTGAGACAACAATTTGGACACCACGAGTAACTTCGTGGTTTTTCTTTTTGCGGTAATAGCTCAGTTGGTAGAGCATCAGCTTCCCAAGCTGAGGGTCGCGGGTTCGAATCCCGTTTACCGCTCTTCCCAATCTGCTTTCAAACTCAACGTCAAAAATCGGGCAGAGAAAAAATCGCAAAGGACAGGCAAAATCCATTCCACATTGCAAAAAAAGTTAGAACCCTTGAGAGTCCTAACTTACGCTGTTTGGCAGCCGCTAACGTATGTCATCTGCACGACATTCCCTTTCCTTCTGGCTTGAAAAACCGAGGCACGAAAACCTTGGCAATGAAAAATCCAAGGAGGACGCCGATAATGTCCGACAGCCAATCGCCCCAATCGCCTGAACGCGGAGGAAAAAAGTTGCCCTGCAGCAGCTCTATCAATCCACCCCAAAGTATCGGATAGACAATCGCCCACACAAACATCACCTTTCCCCGAAAATCATAACGCTGACGATACAACTCAAACGCAAGTACAACCGATAGGAAAAGATAGGCAAGCGCATGCAGAACCTTGTCTTTCAACGAGAAATCCGGCAGACTCAAGTCTGGCATTTTGGGTACAATGCTCAAATAAAGGATGAACAAGGACGTTACAATCGACATCCCATAGATTCTAAAAAAACGCAACATATATCTCTGTTTCAATTATTTACACTATCATTTGTTTCTCAGCCAGACAAAGAACGCACACACGCACCACGCCAGAAACGAACCTAACGCATCCGCCGTGAGATCCGCCCAGTCTGCCTGCCGCGTGTAGGTACAATACTCTTGCAAAACCTCCATCAACCCGCCGAACAACACTGGTACCATCACAGACAATGCGAACAACCTCCATCTGCGAACACCCATCCTCCAACTTCCCCAAAACATCAACACAGAAAGAACAAAATAAGATAAGAAATGTCCCACCGTGTCTTTCAAATCGGCCATAAAGACACCTCCGCCCAACCACTGGAGCACAACGGGATAGTTCTTCACCAAATAAAAAACATCCGGTGAAGACGACCTAAGGCTGAGATAGACAACAAGAACCGCCGCCAACAACAAAGGCAAATAGGAACTGAGAAACTTTTTCAGATTCATCAAAACTATCTTTCAATCTGGCTCGCAAGGCGAAACCCACGCCCTCGCCAAGTCAAAAAAACGATTCGCAAGTTAGCAAAAAATCTACAAAACACAACCACGTCATTTTCAGTTTTCCTGTAAAAATCATCATAAATGCCGCACATTCCGTATCTTTGCAAAAAATAACTTGAGAATATACATACAATATGAAAACGATTGTCAGCGGCATACGCTCAACAGGAAATCTTCACCTCGGCAACTACTACGGAGCATTGAAAAATTTCCTCCGTATGCAAGAGAACGAGAACAATAAATGTTTCTTCTTCATTGCCGATTATCACTCTTTGACCACGCATCCAGACCCAACGATACTCTATCCTAATGTGAAAAGTGTACTCACAGAGTATCTTGCATGTGGTATTGACCCTGAGAAAGCAGCGATTTATATTCAGAGTGATGTTCCGGAGGTAGTTGAACTCTATTTAATGCTCAATATGCACGCTTATTTAGGGGAACTTTCAAAGACCGTTTCATTCAAAGATAAAGCAAGAAAGAACCCTGAGAATGTCAACGCCGGACTTCTCACCTACCCTACTTTGATGGCAGCCGACATTTTGATTCACAATGCCGACGAGGTGCCAGTTGGAAAAGACCAGGAGCAGCACTTGGAGATGACTCGTAATTTCGCGAAACGATTCAACAACTTCTACGGCGTAGAATACTTCAAGCAACCAGTATCTTACTCTGATGGAACACAAGCCATTAAGATTCCAGGATTGGACGGAAGTGGCAAAATGGGTAAATCAGAAGGCAACTGCGTTTACCTGGCAGATGATCCG
Organism: Paludibacteraceae bacterium; assembly: GCA_963631545.1. Taxonomy (GTDB): domain Bacteria; phylum Bacteroidota; class Bacteroidia; order Bacteroidales; family Paludibacteraceae; genus UBA1181. The sequence continues at coordinate 2,251 of CAVGRN010000073.1, forward strand.
AAAACCATCGAGAAGAAGGTTAAAAAAGCCTTGACCGACCAAGGTCCGACAGAAAAGAACTCACCAAAGCCTGAGTGCATCGAGAACCTCTTCACCATCTTGAAGGTCGTTTCTAAGCCAGAAATCGTACAACAATTTGAGGATGCATGGAATGATTGTGTGATCCGTTATGGCGACTTGAAAAAGCAGTTGGCTGCCGACATCATCGCCACCACAGAACCAATCCGCGAACGTATCGCAGAGATTGACGCACACCCAGAGATTCTTCACAATGCAGTAACCCGTGGTAAAGAAATTGCCCAAGAGAGCGCTGCGAAAACCATCAAAGAAGTGCGCGAGATCATGGGATTCCGCAAATTCTAAGAGGAATAGAAAACTTCAATAATACATATATATGGCGAAGCCCGGGTGGTTAACTCGGGCTTTGTTGTATCTTTACACACAAGATTTGGGAAACCAATTCACCTACCACAACACAAGAGATTTGCTACCTTTACCGAAAAAATTGTAACTTTCCGCTTCCAAAAACATTGATGAGTATGGAATACAAAGGACTTCCCTATGGCATGCCTAATTTCACTTGGATAAGACAAGAGAACTATTATTGGGCAGACAAAACAATGTACATTCCGAAGTTGGAGGAGGCTGGAAACTTTCTCTATCTCATCCGTCCTCGTCGTTTCGGCAAGAGTGTGTTTCTCACCATGCTTGAAGCATATTACGACATAGAGAAGAAAGATTCCTTCCATGAGATATTTAAAGACACTTGGATTGAAAGGCGTCCGACTGACAAGCAAGGAAAATACCAAGTGCTATATTTCGATTTTTCTCGAGCAGCAGCTGGGCCTCAAGGTTTAGAAGAGAATTTCAATGCTTATTGCGAAGCCGTACTAAACGGGTTTGCGGACAAATATGCCAAATATTACAGACCACAATTCCTGTCTGAATTTGCTGATACAAAAGGAGCAGCAGCGAAATTGAACCTGATAAATATTAGAGCCAATGCACTTGGCATCCAACTCTACCTCATCATCGATGAGTATGATAATTTTACCAATAACATATTGAGCGAAGAAGGAGAAGAGGTTTATCATGCATTGACGCATGCAAAAGGCTTCTACCGTGATTTTTTCAAACTATTCAAGGGAATGTTCCACCGAATTATGATGATGGGAGTTAGTCCCGTTACCGTCAACGATTTGAATAGCGGTTACAATATCGGTACGAACCTTTCCATGGACCCAGAGTTCAATATGATGTTGGGCTTCAGCGAGACGGAAGTGCGTGAGATGATTGAATACTACCGAAATGCAGGAGTCATCACCGCACCAACCGATCAACTGATGGCAGACATGAAGCCTTGGTACGACAACTATTGTTTCGCAAAAAGAAGTCTTGACACCGACCCGAAAATGTTCAACAGCGACATGGTAATCTACTATCTCCGCTACTTCATACGCAATGGTGAAGCACCGGATGATATGGTCGATCCCAATACCATGACAGACTACGCTAAGATGAAGAAAATCATCTTTTTGGATAGACTGCAAGGCGACCGCAAAAGTGTCTTGAAACAAATCATCAATGAAGGTTATATCTGGGCGGATCTGCGCGAAAGTTTTCCAGCAGAGGATTTGGTTGAACCAGACCTTTTCCCAAGTCTGCTTTATTATTATGGTATGCTGACAATCATCGGCAAACGAGGCAGAAAGGTGAAATTAGGCATTCCGAATGAGAATGTCCGCAAGCAGTATTACGGCTATATCATGGACGAATACAACTACGAGGCGAAGATTGACGACATGCACCTCGCCGACCACTATGATAAGATGGCAATCGAAGGCGATATCCGTCCTGCTATCGAGTACATTGCCCAAGGCTACAAAAACTGTACGAGCATCCATTCCAGCATTCAAGCCGAGCGCAACGTGCAAGGCTTTGTCGCCGCCTACCTCAACCACAGCGGCTACTACTATGTAGTGCAAGAAATGGAGCTGAATGGCGGCTACTGCGACCTCACCATGATTCCAGACAATGTCCGCTTCCCTGAAGTGGCTCACGGCTACTTGCTTGAATTAAAGTACATTAAAACAACGGATAGTGACGAAGTGGGCAAAAACGCCATCGAAGAGGCGAAAAACCAATTAGAGCAATACGCTCAAGACCCTAAACTACCACAACTTATGAACAATCACCCATTCCACAAGGTCGTGATTGTGTATAAGGGAAATGACCTTTGGAAGGTGGAGGAGCATTAACCTCTCCCCACCTCATTCAAAGCGGACGTTAAATTCGTCCACGAGTATTTTTCCTTTTCATCTTGATGTGCTTTTATGACAACACACCTATCTGCGACAATGCACACATCAACGCACCAGGTTCATTCTCACCAACTTTGACGCTTCCCTTTACCCCAGCGTTACCGCCAGCCTCAACATCTCTTGCGCTGTCTCCAATCATATACGACTGGGAAAGGTCGATATTGAAATCCTTTGCCGCCTGCAACAGCAATCCCGGCTCTGGTTTCCTACAATCGCACTGGCACTTGTATTCTATGCGCTCGCCCTCAAAGCCCCTGTCTGGGTGATGCGGACAAAAATAAATAGCGTCCACAAACGCCCCCACTTTACCCAACTCTGTTTCCATCTTATTATGGATGCGCTGCAATTCCTCGAAACTGCACTCGCCACGAGCGATAACCGGCTGGTTGGTTATGACGATTGCCAAATAGCCACTCTTGTTAATGGTTTTCACCGCCTCAGCAACACCATCTATCAGCTCAAATTGATCGGCAGAAGTAAGGAAACCCGTGGTTTTATTGATTGTGCCATCACGATCCAAAAATATCGCCTTTTGCTTGTTTTTTAAATTCCGTGCGCAGACCTTGCCGTGTTTGATATCCAGCTCTGTTTCGTAAAAACGATCGGGCGTTCCCATATCCTTTATATACTCCGGGGTATCGTAGGCAAAAATTTTTCCGCTTTTAATGTTGGGCTTCAAGACATCACGATCCAAATCCACTTTGTCGGGTGTTTCGGGATGGCGAGGCACAAAACTCCGCATTGTCTCTTTTAATAGTTCTGGAGAGATCAGTTCAATGCCTGCGTTCACACGATTCTTGTAGTACAAACGCTCATCCTCCTTCGTCAACCAACGGACAACCTGATGAGAGTCTTCCGGCAGCCCGCCCAAAATCTTGGGTGCGGACATTTCCGTTACCAACAAAGAACTGTCATACGGATGTCCGTTAGGATGAGCCATTAGGCTGGCCCACGCATTATTTCGCCGATGGAAATCAATGAAGCGATTGAAATCGACATCAATGATGACATCGCCGCACAGCAATAGAAAATCATCCGTCAACTGCGGCATTTTGAACAACGCACCCGCCGTCCCCAACGGGTGATCCTCTTCAAAATACTCAATGTTGACACCAAACCTTTCTCCGTTGCCAAAGTATTCTTTGATTTTTCCGCCAAGGTAACCGATGACAAGGATGATATCCGTCAAACCACAAGCCTTGAGATTTTCAATTTGATGTTCAAGAATGGGCTTCCCACACAAACTAATCATAGGTTTCGGCACATCGCTTCTCACCGAGGCAATCCGCGTGCCTTTTCCGCCTGCCATTATTACTGTTTTCACCTGCAAATATTTTTGTATGCGCTTTATTCAACCAAAGAATTTTTCCTCCAACATCAGGCAAAGGCAATGATACACAGGGAGGTGCAATTCTTGAATCTTATAAGTTTCCGTTTCTGGAACATGGATGCAGACATCGGCAAATCGTTCTAACTGATTTTCTTTTTGACCAGTCAGTCCGATGACCTTCAACCCTTTCGATTTTGCAGCAACCGCAGCATACAATATATTCTTACTGTTTCCAGAAGTTGAAATTCCCAAGAAAACATCGCCTGCCTTACCTAAACCGTTGACTTGTTGCGCAAAAATCAACACGGGAACGGCATCATTCATGAAAGCCGTCGTCAACGAAGGTTCACCCACTAACGAAATGGCAGGGAGAGAGCCTTGAAGATGTTCCGCCAAAACAGTACCCATCTCGGAGTCAATCTGCATCAGACGGTCAATCTGGGCTGCATAAATCTTGCGCTTCAGTTTGAACTCTTTCATCAACTCACCCACGATATGCTCCGAATCGGAGGCAGAACCGCCATTACCAGCCACGAGCAATTTCTGCCCAGCCGTATAAGCCTCCTCCAAAATCTGATAAGCCTTCAGTATCTCATTTTTGCAATAATCCAACTGTGGATAACGCCGCACCAACTCTTCTATATGTGTATTCATACCTTATCTCTTCAAATTGTCCACCGTGTCAGTGTCGTAAATCTTCCAACCGTGCGCACCTCCATCGCTAAACTGGAACGGCATAACGAAACCATTGAGTTTCTTCAAGGCAGCCTCAACCTCTTTTTTCCGCGTCGGCTCAACGACAAACATGATGAAACCGCCACCACCTGCGCCAGACACTTTTCCCGCCTTCGCACCAGCAGCCATAGCCACGTCCATCGCCTCCTGTATGATTGGATTGGTGATGTTGTTCGCCATCTTCTTTTTATTCTCCCAAGCCTCACGAAGAATATTGGCAAAGCCCTGCACATCACCTTTCAGCACCGCCAATTTCATATCTTTCGCACTCTGTTTAATTTTGTGCATAGCCTCAACAGCATCGTTCTCCCCTTTCGAGGTGTTCGATTTCTGCTCTTCTATGATTGCCGCACTACTGCGACTCTTTCCTGTGAAGTAGAGCAACATACTCGCCTCCAACTCGTCAATGATCCAACGTTTTATCTTCAGCGGATTGACAATGACAAGGTCATTCTGCAAAAATTCCATATAGTTGAAGCCACCGAAAGCCGCCGCATATTGGTCTTGCTTTCCACCCGACAGTCCCAAATCTTTCCGCTCAATCTCATATGCCAAACGAGAGATTTCATAATCGCCCAAAGGCAAACTGAGCCACTCGACAAAAGCCTTTAGAATGCAGACCACCATCGTCGAAGAAGTACCCAAACCCGAGCCAGCAGGAGCATCATTATAGGTCGTGATTCTAAAAGATTTTTTTTCGAACCCAAAATCCTTCACCACCCTATTGTATACACCTTTAATAAGACTTGCCACACCATCAATCTCCAAACACTCCGCTGAAGGGTAACTTTTATGGCAGTCCGCGTCAAAGGCATCGATTGTAATCAAATCATCTGAGGTTTCCTCTATCGTGCAGTAAGCATACAGGTTGATAGTGGCATTCAACACTAACCCACCGTAAATATCACTATAAGGCGACACGTCAGAACCGCCGCCTGCCAAACCCAAACGAAGAGGAGCCTTGCTTCTAATTATCATAATTTTTTATTTTGCGACGGAAAGCAACGCCGAAGTCAAATTATTCCACGTATACTTCTTTTTTTCATCTTGGATACCCATCGTGAAGTCGGTCCGTTCTTTCAAGAACTGAACGACGGCATCTGCAACCGCCACTGGATTGGGGTCCACAACATAACCCACTTTGCCATCTGGCACATTCTCTGCCAAACCGCCGACATTGGTTACCAGCATCGGTTTCTCAAAGTGATATGCAATTTGGGTAACGCCACTTTGCGTTGCCGATTTATACGGTTGCACCACCAAATCTGCCAAACTGAAATAGTAACGCACCTCCTCGTCTGGCACGAAATCCGTGTTCCAAACCACAGAACCCTCCAGATTCAGTTCCTTCTCCAATTCCTTATACTGCTCGCCGTTGTTGTAGAACTCGCCAGCCACCAACAATTTCACCTTCGATTTGTCGATTCGGCTGTCAGCGAAAGCCTTCAACATCCAATCCAATCCTTTGTAGTCGCGAATCAGCCCAAAGAACAAAAGATATGAAGAATTGGGGTCTAAGCGTAGTTTTTTCGCCGCTTCCTCACGAGAAACGGGCGAACCGAAATTATCATAAAGCGGATGACGGCAGAATTTCTTCGGCTTGGTGGCATCAAACAAATCCAAATCAGACAGAACCGATTTTGACATAGTAACGAAGCCGTCTGTAGATCCCACGAAATAAGAAGCAAACATCTTATCGCCGATTCTTTTTTCGTGAGGAATGATATTATGCACGATGGAAACCACTTTTGTGTGTTTGTTGCTACGAGCGATACGCGCGATGGTGCCGAAGCAAGGTGCCATGAACGGAAGCCAAAACGGAATCACAAGACAGTCTGGCGCCATCTTCTTGATTTTCAACCCCACAGAAATCCAGTTGAAAGGATTGACAGAGGAAGCCATTCTTGTGATTTTCAAATCCTTAGGTGCAGGACTGTCCGAAAATTGAGTTTTACCAGGGAATAGAAAGTTAGGATACTGAAGCGTGAATGTGATGATTTCCACCTCGTTTCCTTCTTGCTGAAACTGACGGGAGAGGCGTTCGTTCAAGTTAGCAAGACCGCCCCTATACGGATAGGCTGTTCCTAAAAGAAAAACTTTCATCGCGATATTTTTTTTGCAAAGTAAGAAAAAATCCTGTAATTATCTTCCTCTTATACATTGATAGTCGCAAAACAAGTTCAAAAACGGACACTCTCGCGCGAAGCACTCTCTCGATGATGTGCGGCGTACCCGTCTCCAACATCGCCAAGTTCGAGCAGAAGCACGTCATCTCACTTCCCCATTCTCCGATTCTCCATCTTCCTTTTTATCTTCCGAGGCCAGTTTGCTACCCTCTGCGGTATCTTAATCATCCAACGGACTATGCGGTCGAAGAAGAAACGGAGATTGTCCGAGATACTGGCTTGTGGCACTGTCATTCCTCGCAAAGCATATACCTCGTGGATGATGTTGTCGATGCGTTCTTTCTGGTTCTGCATATTACCGTGAATCAACTTGATCATAATTTTCGGCATGGTGTAAAAACGTGCAAACCAAGTGTGTTTGCAAAGGCAATGTCCCTCTAAATCAAACAGTTCCGTCGTGGTCTTATCGGTATGTTTCTTGCTTGGAAGATAGAGCGTTTTGAAATTATACGCCAACCAGAAGAAAAATTGATAATATGGTTCGAGGAAGCCCACTTTCCCAAAGGTGTAATTATCGCATTGCAACACCTCTTTCGGAAAGGCTGCAATCAACTCCTCTTTATGCGCCTCATAATCAAATTTCTTGACCGCTTCTTCTGAGAATTTCTCACGTATCATCTTGAGATTGAACACGTTAAAGAACGGATTCGTAACAATCGGATTTTGACCTCTCGCCCCTTTCAGTCCTCCATCCGGGCAACCTGCATTGGCGTATCCATGCTCTACAACATAATCCACCAACCGCAAAATTGAGGACGGATCGCACACAAAACAATCTTCATCCACATTGATGGCAATGTCGCACTCAGTATCTTTCAGCATCGTATAGAAATAACCATCGGCAGACTGATCTGTCAACCGAACGCAGGGGAAACCCATCGTCTCGTAAAGTCCTTTTGACAAAGTGTAGAGTCGCAAGTCGAATGAGCGGCAGAATATCTTGATTCTCAGATTATTATACAATTTATTTTCCATCATCTAATAGTTTCTTAAACAATCCTTCAACGGCAGGGTACGAGTATTTTTCTAAATAAACCTGACGTGAATAGGTATTAAATCGTGGTCGAGGATTTTCTTCAAATCCTTTCAAACAATCGATATACTCTTGTGCAGTATTGCATCGTCCGCCAATCTGCATATAATCAGCATCATATCCCTCAAAAGCCTCATTCGTTCCAATGATATTTTTGCCATACATCAACGATTCGCAGGTCTTCACTTTCATACCGCTTCCCGAGAAAATCGGCAACACCATAATATCGGCTTCCTGCAAGTAAGGCTGAAGGTCTGGCGCATCGCTAACCACCTCAATATCTTTGAGTTG